>DATIVG010000001.1:0-5474 GCA_035466075.1 Nodosilinea sp.
TAGTATGGCTTAGGCATATTCTTTTTTCACCGCCGCCTAGACCACGGCCCTGCCACAACTTTTCGGGGCACCATCAGCGGTAGCAGAGCTGCCGCCGCAGGGGGAATCAGCTCCATGATCCATAAACCACCCGCATCATCACCCCGTCACCCCGTACCCCCATCACTCCCTAAGCTCGCTGGCCGCACACCAACTGCTGCTGCTCGGTGGTCACCTGGCTATAGAGCTGCTCCAGGGCTGAAATATTGTCCTTCAGGGTGTAGCGCTGGATCACCCGCTCGCGGGCTTTGCGCCCCAGCATCTGGGTAATCTCAGGGTGGTCGCGCAAAATCGGCAAAATGGTTTGCAGCTGCGACGACACCCGCTGGGTATCGAGCACGATGCCCGCCCCGTTGGCCAGTACCTCGCCATCGGCCCCGGCATCGGTGGCAATGCAGGCGGTGCCGCAGGCCATCGCCTCCAGCAGCGACAGCGACAACCCCTCCACAAAGGAGGGCAGAATGAAAGCATCCGCCGCCCGCAAAATGTCGATGCGGCGCTGCTCGTTGGCCAGGTAGCCCAGCCAGAGAATGTCGTCGTCGTCATAGAAGCGCTTTAGCGAGGCTTCCAGGGGGCCGCTGCCAACAATGGCCAGCTTGCAGTTGGGCCCCAGGTCGGCCTGGCGCCAGCCCCGCAACAGAGCCTCTACGTTCTTTTCGGGAGAAATTCGCCCCTGGTAGACAAACAGCTGCCGGGCGTAGAGATCAGCCTTGACCGCCGAGGGCCCCGGCGAGTAGCGTCGCGTATCGACCCCGTTGGGAATCACCACCAGGGTGGTGGCGGGTACCCCCAGCCGAATCAGCAGGTCGCGCTGGAGATCCGAAAACACGATCACGCGGTCGTAGTGGGCCAGGCAGGGGGCGTAGAGCTGGTAGGTGAGGTGCTGGGTACCCGAGGTGAGACTGCGCACGCGGCGGTCAAAAGCAGGGTGGAAGGTGGCCACCAGCGGCAGGTTGAGCTCGGCGCAAATTTCGGGCAGGCGAAAATCGAGGGGCGACAGGGTGAGCGAGGCATGCACCAGGTCGGGGCGAAGGCGGTCGAGGGCTTCGGCCAGCAGCTTGCCCGACTTCAGCGATGGAATGGTGAGAATCTGCGACTTAAACAGGAAGGGCAGCGGCACCTCCGAGCGTTCGGGGTGGTCGTCGGCGTAGTGCCCCGCCTGGGACTGAGCAAAGTGCATAAAGGTAACCCGATTGCCCCGATCGAGCAGGGCGTTGGTCACTTCTCTACCGTAGGTAACGTTGCCACAAAAGGGCGACTTCTTGCCAAGCCACGCGATGTGCATGCTGTCTATCGTTATCCTTTGAACAACCAGAAACCACGCCGACAACCTAGGGCCGCAGCGGCGGCTGCCATGGCCAAGCCTCCCCGGCGGGACATTGCGCCCCCAACCAGTCATTTCCCTTCCCAGAAAAGGGTGGGCATGTAGCCCCGTGATCGGGGAGAAAATCTCCGCCGATTGCCCAGGTTCCTTGCCAGCGCGTTAATCTGTCTAGAGTAAAAAAATGGAACCTAGATAGAGTTCTGGGTATTTCGCAGTGCCGTATCGGCAATATACCAGGTTACAACTCCCCCTACGCCCACCAGGGTCCCCATCCCCAGAAAAACATTCACCAGCCCCAGGCGGGCCTCAACCATGCTGGCCAGGGCCAGGGGCAGACTGAGGGCGATGTTGACCAAATTGTTTTGCAGGCCAAATACCTTGCCGCGCATGGCCTCGGGGGTGGTCTCTTGAATGAGGGTTTGCATGGGAATGCCCACAAAGGCACCCCCCAGCCCCAGCAGCGCAATCAGCAGCATTGATCCCCACAGCTGCTGGGTGGTCCAGGCCAAGCCCAGCAGGCACAGGGCCATGCCCAGGGCACCCCACAGGCTCAGGTAGCGCTTGGGAAACCGCAGGCCAAAGTTGCCCACCAGCAGCGCCCCCACCCCCAGGCCAACGCCGCCCGCCGCCAGCAAAAAGCCAAACTGCGATGCCTTGATGGCCGGAATGGTCTCGGCCAGCCGCACCGCCAGCACCGCCAGGGCCGCAAACACCGAGGACAGCAGCACCAGCTGAATGATCGCCACCCGCACCTGGGCCTGCTGCCCCAGGTAGCGCAGCCCGTCTTTAATGTCGGCCCAAAAGTGGGAGAAATCTTCGTGGGGAGCTGACAGGTTTTCTTTGCCGGGGGCCATGGTCATCAGGCACAGCCCCGCCAGCAGGTAGCTTACCCCCACCAAAATGGCCGGGCCGTTGTTGGCAACGCCCAGAAGTAGCATGAGGCGGTCGGCCAGGGCCAGCAGCGGCTCGCCCACCGCAAAGCCGACGATCACCGAGGCCATCATGGTGGTGGTGTAGAGAGAGTTGGCGGAGAGCAGATCGCCCTCGGCCACAATCAGCGGAATAATCGACTGCTCGGCGGGGGCAAAAAACTGGGTTAGCGTCGAGATCAAAAACGTCACCAGCAGCAGCAGCCAGAAGGCGATGGGCAGGCCCAGCACCGTACCCCAGCTGGCGGTGAGCCAAATGCCCAGGGGCAGCACAATCACCAGCGCCCCGCGCAGCAGGTTAGACCACACCAGCACCGGACGTTTGCGCCAGCGGTCGACAAATACCCCGGCAACGGCCCCAAACAGCACCGCTGGAATGGTGAAGGCGATCATCACTGCTGCTACCCAGCCGCTGATGGTTTGGCCGGGGGCCTCGAAGCGGGCGGCGATGATGGCGATCATCAGCACCAGGTAGACCTTGTCGGCGAGCTGCGAAAACAGCTGCCCGGCCCACAGAATTAAAAAGTTGCGGTTTTGCAGCACCGCCCCAAAGCCTTTATCTGAGGCGGTGGTGGGAGTGATCTCTGGCCGGGGCTCGGTTGCGGCGACTAGCGCCCCTGGCTGGGGTGAGGCAGAGCTGGCGTCTGGGGTGGCGTCGCAGGGCTCTTGCCCAGGCAGGTAGTTGGCCTCGGTGGTCTCGGCATCGGTATCGAACTCGCGAAGCATGGGTTAACCAACGAACCTGGGTACTGGCAGCTCAATAGTGAGCAGTTTAAACGGTAGCTAAACAGACATCAACCAGCGATGCCGACCGAATGGGGCGCTCGAAGTAGCCCTGGGTGTATTCTCGCAGCAATCGCTCTACCCGCACCCAAAGCTGCTGGCTGGGGCTGAGGCCGAGGCCAGGGGCGAGCCCGGCGGGGCCGGTGGAGATGATATTGGGTTTGCTGAGCTGCTGGAGCAGGGCCACGTCGGTGGCGGTGAGCAGCACGGACCGTTCGCCGCTGGAGGGCTCGGGTGGCGGGCCAGCGGTGAGGGCCTGCACCAGGCCCCCGGCTTCGGCGTTGAACTCTACGCGCCAGGTGGGGTCGAGCAGGTTGGGCACAATTTCAATTTGGCTGCGGGTGCAGCGGTGTACCTCGGGGGCTACCCCGGCCAGGGCCAGCAGGTGGTACAGCCCGTGGCAGAGGGCCGCCAGCAGAGCGCCGGGGGGGGTGGTTTCGAGCCGTTCGAGGTGCTCGACAAAGACCTGAAACAGCTCGCCCTGGGGACAGTCGCTAAGGGCCATGAGCAGTACTACCTCGGCCAGGTACTGGCTGGCGGTGAGGCGGCCCAGGTGCTGGCTGAGCTTGGGGAAGGTGCGCTGGGTTTCGGCCTGCACCAGCTTGTCTAGCCGCTTGCCTTTGACGATCAGGCATTCGTTGATGACAAACAGGTCGCTGCGGCCCCCCAGCCGCGACTGGTGCTTGCGCGACCCGGGGGCGACGGCCCGCACCAGCCCCAGGTCGGGGGTGAGGATGGTGAGCAGGCGGTCGGTTTCTCCCAGGGGGGCGGCTTTGAGATTGATGCCGATGGTTTTGTAGGTTTGGCTCATGGGGAGAGGGCAGGGCTAGATCTTTAGCATAGCGCTCCCCCCCGATCTGGCCCCGATGGGGCTGCGGTTTGGCAGGCTGGCGCGGTGGTCAAAGACGGGGCCTGGGCGATCGCACCGCCGTTGCTCCTTACATACGGGCGAAAAACCGGGCTTTAGGCTCGCCATTGGGCCAAAATGCGCCCTTAGCCCTCTGCCTTGTAGTGGAGCTGGCATTTTTTTTGACTTAACTTGATTACATTTTGTTGACGCCTGTTTGGGTTAGCGCCTGTTTGGGTAGGCCCCTGGGTTTATTTCTTCTTCCTTTCTTTTCTTCTGCCCCGGAGGCAGCGCGTTGGATGCATCGACCCTGGAGGGTTTTTTTCGCTAAATCGGCAGCTGTGGTGGGTTTGCTGGCCACCTATGTGGGGTTGCCCCAGGTGCCGGCCCAGGCCCCTGGCCCGGAGGTGCTGGTGGCGGCGGTGCCGTCTTTGCCGCTGCCGACTCCGACCCCTGAGACGCTGGCTGAACTCTACGGGCTGCACGACCGGCTGCGGACTCAGCTGGAGCGCTACCCGGCGGCGATGCTGGTCACCCGTTCGGGGGTTGAGCCTGCTCCGCCCACCCTGCTTGACAGCCTGTGGGCGATTCAGCAGCGCATTCACCGCGAAGAGGCGGCCCAGGATCTGCGCCAGCGGGCCGACCGGCTGGCGGCGGCGGCCCTGGCCCTGGGCGACCCTGCTACCCTGCCGCCTGCCTCGGTCGAGGCAGCCCACGGTCTGTGGGCCGAGACAATGGACGCGCTGGCCCAGGTGCCGGAGGGGTCGCTGGCGGCTGCGGAGGCCGCCCGCCAGCGATCGCACTACGACCGGCAGTTTGCGATCGCAGCTCACCGCTACGACACCGCGCGCTCTGACTTTTTGGCCGCCATCGCTGAGCAAACCGGGGCCGCCAACCGGCTGCGCATTACCGTCTGCACCCTGCAACGCCACTGTCGCCGCTGGCAGGGCGACCGCCCCCCGGCCAGCCCGGCCAGCCTGATCAAGGTGCCGGTGGCCGTGGCGCTGATGCACCATCTGCACAGTCAGGGCATCGCCGCCAGCACCCCCCTGTGGGTGAGCCCCGGCAACTGGACCGAAGACGCGGGCCGCACCTGGGTGGGCACCGAGTACCCGATCGAGACCATTTTGGCCGACATGGTCAGCGCCAGCGGCAACATCGCCACCAACCAGCTGATCGACTACCTGGGCTACACCGGGGTCGGCCAGGCCCTGCGCGATCGCGGCTACAGCACTACCCGCGTCAGCCGCAAGCTGGTGGGCCAGGCCACCTACCCCACCAACGCCGGGCACCAGCCCAACACCACCACCACCGACGAAATCACCGACATGATGGTGGGCATTTACAACCACGAGCACCCCGGCGACGACCTGATTCGCGCCGCGCTGCACAACCAGGTTGACCTGGCCCTGGGCCACGCCGCCGTGGCGCCCCCGGCCACCTGGCTGGGCGAAAAAACCGGCCGCAACTCCAAGGTGCTGGGCAGCACCAGCGCCGTCGTCGTGGCGGGGCAAACCTACATCATCACCACCACCCTCGACCACAGCGGCCA
>DATIVG010000002.1:0-3411 GCA_035466075.1 Nodosilinea sp.
AGTGCTTAGTTTTGAATTTTTAGTTTTGAATTTATCTCTTTAACTTAAAATTCAGCACTCAAAATTCAAAACTATCCTCAAATGTCGGCACCGAACCGGGGGCGTTGCCCGTAAAAGCGGTACTGCCAATAATCTCGCAAAATGCGATCGTGATCAAAGCACAGCTGAGAGGGCATCTCCCAGGGGTTGATGATGGCGGCGGTTTTGGCGTCGTCGCCGGCCACGGGGTCGGCGGTGGCGGTGGCCAGAAACACAATGCTGAGGGTATGTTTGCGGGGGTCGCGGGCGGGGTCGGAGTAGGTGGCCAGCTGCTCTACGAGGGTGATGGTCAGGCCGGTCTCTTCGAGGGCTTCGCGGCGGGCGGCGGTTTCTACGCTTTCGCCGTAGTCGACAAAGCCGCCGGGCAGGGCCCAGCCCAGGGGCTCGTGGTGGCGCTCGATCAGCACGATGGGGCGGTGGGGGCGGTGCAGCAGCTCAATGACGATGTCAACGGTGGGGGCGGGGTTGCGGTAGGTGGTCATTGAATACGATGGCTTTACGGAAATTTTCTTCCACCTAAAATAACTCTCTGGGTAGCCAACACGCCCCCGTAGGCCATGTTAGAGTCATCTGGAATTTAGCCGAGCTAACTATGCCCTTTCCCAGAGCCAGCGGCATTTTGCTGCATCCTACGTCGCTGCCCGGTCGGTTTGGGGTTGGCGACCTGGGGCCGGAAGCCTACCAGTTTATCGATTTTTTGGCCGACACTCGCCAACAGCTGTGGCAGGTGCTGCCCCTGGGGCCCACGGGCCACGGCAACTCTCCCTACCTGTGCTATTCATCGATGGCGGGCAATCCGCTGCTGATCAGCCTGGAGGCACTGTGCGATCGCAGCCTGCTCTACCCCGACGAGCTCCACGAGCTCGAGCACCTGCCCACCGACTGGGTCGCCTTTGACGAAGTCATCCCGATCAAAATGCGGCTGCTCGAGCGCGCCGCCAGCCGCTTTCACGACATTGCCTCCGCCGCAGATCAGGCTGCCCTGGCCCAGTTCAGCCAAGACTGCCACTTCTGGGTTGACGAGTTCGCCTTCTTCATGGCCCTCAAAAATGCCCACGGCGGCGCTGGCTGGACCCAATGGCCCGCCCCCCTGGCCCGCCGCGAACCCGAGGCCATGGCCGAATGGCGCGAAAAGCTCTCCAGCGACATCTTTTGCCACAAGTTTCTGCAGTTTGAGTTCCACCGCCAGTGGCAGGCCCTGCGCCAGTACGCCCGCGATCGCCAGATCCAAATCATCGGCGATATCCCCATCTACGTCGCCCACGACAGCGTCGATGTCTGGGCCTACCCCGACAACTTCATGCTCGACCCCGAGACCCTGGCCCCCGCCCTCATGGCCGGGGTGCCCCCCGACTACTTCAGCGAAACCGGCCAGCTGTGGGGCAACCCCACCTACAACTGGGATGTCCTCAAAGCCCGCGAGTTCAACTGGTGGATTCAGCGCATTAGCGCCCTGCTCGACTATGTCGACATCATCCGCGTCGATCACTTTCGCGGGCTCCAGGCCTACTGGGGCGTCCCCGCCGGAGAAGACACCGCCATCAACGGCGACTGGATCGAAGCCCCCGGCGCTGAACTCTTCGACACCATACGCCAGAAACTCGGCACCCTGCCCATCATGGCCGAAGACCTGGGCGTCATCACCCCCGAGGTCGAGGCCCTGCGGGACGAGTACGCATTTCCAGGCATGAAGATTCTGCACTTCGCCTTTGGCGGCGGCAGCGACAACCCCTACCTGCCCTTCAACTACATCGCCAACAGCGTCGTCTACACCGGCACCCACGACAACGACACCACCGTCGGCTGGTACGAAAAAATGCCCGACTACGAGCGCGAGCGCCTCCAGCAGTACGTTGGCTGCCTCAGCCCCGAAGGCATTCACTGGACACTCATTCGCCTGGCCCTGATGTCGGTCTCCAACCAGGCCATCGTGCCCCTGCAAGACATCCTCGGCTACGGCAGCGACTGCCGGATGAATACCCCCGGCCAGCCCGAAGGCAACTGGGGCTGGCGCTACCAGGCCGCCGCCCTCACCGACGAAGCTCGCCATCGCCTGCGGCAGCTAACCGAGTTATCCAACCGCGCCCCCGCACCCATGGAGCATTCGTCAGACTAGGGCTCCGGTCAGTGGCGTCAAGCCCAGCGTTTACCCAGCGTCTTGAGGGACGCAAACTAAGGGGCGCAAACCTAACCGCAATTAGCCTCGTTAGGTTTGCGCCCCCGGCGCTTCACCCCACCGTCCAATTCAAGCCTGATAGAAGCACCAGCCCGCCCGTTGGCAAACCAGATTCAAGCCCAACCACCGCAGGCATAGCGCAGATAGACGCCGATGAAGTAGAGAAGCATCTCCCCCATCTCCTGCCCTCGCCCTAATGGCTCAACACCATCGCTGGCATACCCCGCATGAGAATATCCGTCACCGAAATCACCCCCAGCAGCTGACCATCCTGCATCACGGGTGCCCGCTGCACACCGGTATCAGAAAGCACCTGGGACGCCTCCTGTACGCTCAAGTCAGGGTCGAGGGAAATGCAGGGCTGCCGCATAATGTCTTGCACCAGCACCTTTTCGGGGTCGTGGCCGCGGGCGACAACGGTGTAGACAATGTCGCGCTCGTTGACCATGCCAAAGGGCATATCCTGCACCCGATGCTCCACCAGCAGAGAGCGAATCCGGCGCTGCTGCATTAGATCAATGGCATCGGCCACCGTGGCCCCGCTCGAAATAGTGGTGACGTTGTGGGTCATGATGTCGGCAACGGTCAGCATGTGAGTCTCCAGGAAACAGTGACATTAAACACAAAAAATTAAGCGCAGACAGCCGCTTCGCATCGCCCGACTCGGCTAGGGCCCCGTCGAGCCGGTGGCTGCCGAGAGAACCCCGCGCCCACCGGGCCGCCACAGTTCTCCCAACCAACCTCTCCAAACAGCGCACTGGGTTTTGGGGCTGAGCATCGCAGCGGCTCAGAAAAAGCCTCTAAGCAAGGAATCACAACACATCTACGGCGAAAGCAGGACCATGCGAGGCAGGCATAACGCCGTAAGTCGCGTCGCACCAATCGCATCGCACAAGGCCATCTAACGCTCCTCTATCGTGACCTCTGCACCAGGGATTGCGGGGTATTTTTGTAGTTTTTCTTTATATTTGCCCGATTGGCGGGGCCCAGACCGTTACAGGTCTTTAGGAAAAGACACCACTCCTCAACTCGGCTCCAGAGCATGCCTGGCCCGGCTCTATTCAACTTGGCTCCGATGCCCCGCCCTGGGCCTATCGGGGCAGGCGGGGCGGTAGGGGGTTGCCCAGCCGTCGCCGTTTTAGCACCCGCTGCCGTCGCCGCAGGCCCCGGTAGAGATAGGTGAGCGCCCCACCGGC
>DATIVG010000003.1:0-3860 GCA_035466075.1 Nodosilinea sp.
CTCACGCCTGACGGTGGTGCTCAAGACCGGCGAGGCCATTCCCCTGTCTATCGTTTACACCGGCACCTTCGAGGCCCACGCCAGCCTGGCCCGCCAGGTGCAGGAGTTTCTGCGGCTGCCGCCCCTGGCCCCGTGGAACTCGTCGTCGATGACAGCCGCCCAGGCCAAACTGGCCCTCGACCTGATGGTGGGTGGCCAGGCCAAGCGCCAGGCCACCATGGCCGACTGCCGGGCCCGGCTGCGCCACGACCCCTTTCACCTGGAAAGCCATCAGGGGCTGGCCTCGGCCCTGGTGATGGAGGGCCAAAAGGACGAGGCCAAACGCCTGGTAGAAACGGCCCGAGCCCAGGCCCAGCGCCTCGGGGAAAGTACCGTCGCCGCCCAGCTCGACCACCTGCTGGAGCTGCTGAAGCTCAAGCCTTACTGAGCCTTGGCGGGGAGCAAAGCGACTATTGCTGGCTACAGCCCCAGGGCGCTGTAGCCCCCCAAAAACAGCAGCCACACCGTCACCACCAGCCAGTGCATCGCCGTCACCAGCCACCAGGAGCCCGACTGCCAGTAGGCGATGGTGCAGATCAGCCCCAGCAGCGCCGCCGACAGCAAAAACACCGGGTTGGTAAAGGTGGCCAGGGCCATGGGGTAGAGGGTCATGGCGTTGAGGGGGTGCACCACCACAAACAGGCCCAGCATGGGCAGGCCCAGCCGCCAGCGCTTGCGATCGCTCATGATCTCCGTGGGGTGGGGCAGCAGCAGCACCCGCCAAAACCCTTCTTCCAGCAGGGCGGGCACCAGCAGCACCCGCCCCGCCAGCCGCAGCCCGTCGGGCCAGGCCAGATTGGCCACCGTCGGTGAGAGAAACTGACTGCGCAACCCCAGGGGCACCGCCACCAGCCCCAGGGCCACCGTCAGCCCCAGGGCCAGCAGCCAGTGCCGGGGTCGGGGCCGGGTGGTAGCCGCCTGCCGCAGGCGATGGACGGTGAGCCGCAGGGCGATGTAGGCGCGAAGGCGAAGGTATTGCAAAGCAGCGTACCGGAGCAGCGTCGGTGGCGGTGGGAGTGGCTTCCAGCCTACGAGAAAGACAGAGCGAAACCCTGAAATTGACCAAACTGGTGACCGGTGCTTTGGGCAACGGGTGGCAGCGGCTGGGGGGGGTAATCTAGCCTAGGAGGGGGCACTCTCCCAGTTCTCCCCCATCAGTTCCCCTCTATTAGTTTCATATAGTTTCATAGTAAACAGTGTGTCTGGAGCGTGGCGGTGATGCAGCATGCCAATCGTGAAACCCTGGCCCGTCTGGAGCCCCTGCTCAGCGCCGTGCGCCAGCGCATACCGCCCTTGAAGGAGAAGGGGGAGGGGCGGTTTTACCTGAAGTCGGCGGCGTGGCTGCACTTTCACGACGACCCGGCGGGGATGTTTGCCGATCTCAAGGTGGCCGGTAGCTGGCAGCGCTACCCGGTCAACACCGAGGCCGACTGCGCGGCGCTGCTGGCTGCCCTTGACCAGCAGTTGCCCCCCGTCTAGGCTGTGCCCCTGGTCGGTCTTTTGGGGCAGGGCACCTTTGATTTAGGGGCAATTACACTTTCCCAACTTCGACAATCGGGGCATCATAGCCATAGACCAAGACCAACCCTGCCCCCGGTTGCCGTGGTAGTCGCTGGGTGGGGCTGGCTGGGTAGGTCAGTCAGATAGTGTTTCAACCGTTGCGATGTCCTCTGCTGCCGACCCCGACCCCCGATCTGAGCTGGAGCCCGCCGCGGTAGAGATCGCGACGGCGGATCGGGCTGGGCCTTTTGCCTCGGCACCGACCGGGGCCACCCCCTGGGACAGGCTGTTTGATATGGCCCTTGACGCCATTTTGATTGCCGACCAGCAGGGCTACTATGTGGCGGCCAACCCGGCGGCCTGCCAGCTGTTTGAGCTGCCCCGCGAGGCGCTGGTGGGGCGACGCATTGCTGAATTTTTGCTGCCGGAGGGGGAGTTTGATGCCCTGTGGCAGGCCTTTTTGGCGGCGGGGTGGGGGCAGGGGGAGCAGCAGCTGCGGCTCGACAACGGCGTGGTGAAACAGGTGGAGTTTTCGGCTACGGCCCATATCTATGCTGACCATCACCTGTCGATATTGCGCGATATTACCGATCGCAAGCGGGTGGAGGCGGAGCGCGATGCCCTGGCCCAGCAGCAGGAGCAGCGGGTGCTGGAGCATACCGCCCGGCTGCGGCAAACGGAGGCGATGCTGCGATCGCAGCAGCAGCGCATGGACAGCATTCTCAACTCGCTGGAGTGCGTGGTGTGGTCGGTCAACCCCACCACCCTCGAAACCATCTACGCCAACGCGGCGGCGACCACCCTCTACGGCTACAGCCCCGAGGACTTTCTAAACGACGCCAACCTGTGGTTTAGCTGCATTCACCCCGAGGATGTGCCGCTGCTGCTTGACGATATTCAGCGGCTGCACGAGGTGGGCAAAATCGACCGCGAGTACCGGATCTTTCGGGCCGATGGCGACATGCGCTGGGTGCGGGGCCAGGCCCGCCTGGTGCGCGACGAGGCCGGCAACCCCCTGCGCATCGACGGCACCACCGTAGACATTAGCGATCGCAAGCTGGCCGAGCTGGCGCTCCAGGATCACCAGACCACCCAGCAGGTGATTCTCAACGCCATTCCCGACCTGCTGCTGCGGCTAAACAGCGACGGCTACATTCTCAACCTGATCTCCGGGGGCGAAATCAGCCTCTACAGCCCCATCGACCCCACGGGGCAGCAGTCGCTTTACCAGGGCTTTCCCAGACATCTCGCCGATCAGCGCATGCACTACGTGCGGCTGGCCCTGGCCACCGGCATGGCCCAGCGCTACGAGCACAGCCTCGACCTCAACGGCAAGCTGCACCACGAAGAGTCGCGGGTGGTGCCCCTCAACGACAGCGAAGTGCTGGTGATTGTGCGCGACATTACCGAGCGCAAGCAGGCCGAGGTCACCCAGGCCGAACTCAACCAAAAGCTTCAGCTGCTCAACGCCGAACTCAACCGCCTGGCCACGATCGATGGCCTCACCCAAATTGCAAACCGCCGCAGTTTTGACCAGGCCCTCGACCTGGAGTGGCAGCGGGCCCGCCGCCAGCGGCAGCAGATTTCGCTGATTCTCTGCGATATTGACTATTTCAAGCCCTACAACGACAACTACGGCCACCTGGCCGGAGACGACTGCCTGCGCCAGGTGGCCCAGGTGCTCAGCACCGCCGTGCGCCGCCCCGGCGACATGGCGGCCCGCTACGGGGGCGAAGAATTTGTGCTGCTGCTGCCCGACACCACCCTGGAGGGGGCGATTCAAGTGGTGGAGCAGGTGCAGGCGGAGATCGCCCAGCGCGCCCTGCCCCACGCCTACTCGGCGGTGAGCACGGTGCTTACTCTGAGCTTTGGCCTGGTCTGCCACTGCCCCTCGATCAAAGAACATTCGCCCCGAGAGCTGATTCACCGGGCCGATTTAGCCCTGTACCAGGCCAAGGCCCAGGGCCGCAATGGCTATGTGGTCAGCCCCAGCGTTGCGCCCTAGGGTGAGCCGGGCGGGGTGCGCGGTTGCTGTTCATTCCCCGCTGGCCCACACTAGAAGGTGATTTTAGACGGTGATCTGAGGCAGTGGCCCCATGACTTACGTTGACCTCACCGCGACCACAGCCCCCGCCCCCCTGAGCGTGGGGGGCCTGGTGGACTACATCAAGGCGGTGCTCGAGGAGGACCCCACCCTGCGCCAGGTGTGGGTGGTGGGGGAGGTGTCGAGCACTAACTCCCACGCCAAGGGGCTGTTTTTTACCCTCACTGACCCCGACACCAAGGCCGCCATCAACTGCGTGGCCTGGCGCAGTCAGCAG
>DATIVG010000004.1:0-10175 GCA_035466075.1 Nodosilinea sp.
AAAATTCAAAACTCAAAATTCAAAAATCCTCCCTACCCCTCCACGCCCAGCACCCGGCGGCTTTCGCCAGCGGCTCGCTGCATCGCCACCTCAGGCGTCATCTGGCCAGAGATCGTGGCGCTCAGGTAGCGTTGCAGAATATCTGAAAGCTGAGCGTACTGCCCCACCGGGGGGCGCGGCACAGCGGTTTCGGCCACCTCCAACAGCTGCGCAAAGTGGGGAAACTCCGCCAGCACATCGGGGTCGGTAAACAGGGCCCGACGGCTGGGCACGTAGGCAAACTCCGTCACAAACTGCTTCATCGGGCCGGGGCTGGTGAAATATTCCACCACTCGCCAGGCCTCGTCGGGGTGGGGGGTGGCCGACGAAATGCCAAAGCCCCAGCCCCCCAGGCAGGCCGCGGGCGACTGGCCCACCGCATGCACCATGGGCTTCAGGGCAATGTTGCCCGCCACCGGTGAGCCCTCCTGGTTGGCCACCGCCCACACGTAGGGCCAGTTGCGCAAAAAGGCCGCATTGCCGCTCTCAAACTGGCGCAGCGAATCTTCCTCGATGTAGTTGGTCACCCCCGGCGGAGAAATGCCGTCGCCAATCACCGTTTTCATAAACTCGGCAGCCTGAACGCCTGCGGGCTGATCGAGGCCCACCTCCAGGCTGTCGGGGTCTACCCAAAAACCGCCAAAGCCCGCAATCAGCTCGACAAAGTTGGTCACCAGCCCTTCGTACTGCGCCCCCTGCCAGACAAATCCCCAGCTCACGTCGGTGTCTGCCTGGAGCGTCTCCGAGGCGGCGATCAGGTCATCAAAGGTTTCCGGGGGGGCCAGCCCCGCCTGATCCAGCAGGTCGGTGCGGTAGTAGAGCATGCCCATATCCGAGCGAAAGGGCATGCGGTAAAAGCCACCCTGGTAGCGGCCAGCGGCCACATCGGCCTCGAGAAAGTCGGCCAGGTCGGCCTCATTCACCCGGTCAGACAGATCGAGCAGCCACCCAGCCGCCGCAAACTTGGGAATCCACACCACATCGGAAAACAGCAGGTCGTAGGGGGAGTCGCCCAGCAAAAAGGAGGTGGTGTAGAGGTTTTCGACCGCATCGGCGGCGTTGGGGCCGCGCACCATTTCCAGGCGAATATCGGGGTTTTCGGCCATGAACTGGTCGGCCAGTCCCTGCATCTGGTCGGCTTCCACCGCCCGCACCAAAAAAGAGACGGTGACCGGCTGCTGCGACCAGGCCCGTGGCCCTACCCACAGCCCTGCCAAGGCCAGCACCAGCGCCGCCAGCGCCAAACTCAGCCGCTGCCAGTGGCGGCCCCAAAGGTTGAGAAAAAATTGACTACGCAAAACAAAGCCCGGAGATCAAACAGTCCCGGGCCTGCCAAAAAACAGTGCGGCAACAGCAATGACCAAGCCCCAGGGCTCGATGCTGGCTAACCCAGGCCTCCCCATAAAACCGGAAAGCCCAGGGGTGATCCTCTATCGCTGGGCTGAGATTGGGGATCGCTGGGCTAGTTATGCGCGATTGTTACCAGCGGCCACCGTTCAAATGGTCAAGATTCAAACGGCTACCGTTTAAGCAAAAGCCATTCAACAAACAAGCACCGCTCAAACCGGCCAGGACATGGAGGCCCTAGGGGGTACCAGGCTGGGCCCCGGGCTGGGGTGCCGGAGCCGGGGCTGGCTCGGGCTGGAGAGGTGGTGCCGACTGGTTGGGGAATAGCGGCGACGAGGGGGCGAAGGGGTCGCTGGGCTGGCCCTCAGACCCTTCGGGAAAGCCCTCGGGGAAACCCTCAGGAAAGTCTCCGGGAAAGCCCTCGGGGGTGGTTTCGGGGGAGAGGCCCTCGGGCCCCAGGTTGGTGTCGGTGGGCAGGGTGGCCAGGGCAACGCGATCGCCCCCCACCGACCGCAGCAGGTCGAGCACCGCCACCACGTCTTCGTAGCGGGCATCGCGCGAGGCGTAGAGCACGATTAGGCCGCCGGGGTTGACCTGGTTAAACTGCAACAGCACGTCGTAGAGCAGGTCGAGGGTGACGGGCTGCTGGTCGAGGTAGGCCTGGCCCAGGCCATCCACGCTGACGTAGAGCCGGTCGGCCCCCTGCTCCAGCTGGCCGGGCAGGGGCTGGCCGGTTTCGGCGTTGGGCAGGTCGAGGCTAATGGCCTGCTGCCGGGTGAGCCCCACCGCCGCCAAAATAAAGAACGTCAGAATGCAGAAGATCACGTCGATCAGCGGAATAATTTCCAGCCGAACGTCCTGGGAGGGGTTGTCGAGCAGGTCAATTTTCACGGCGAGGGTACCTCAGTCGAGGGCTCGGGGCGGGCGGGTGGCACCTCGGCGGGGGTAGCGGGGGCAGGGGCCACCAGGGGCTGTTGCAGCGGCGAAACGCCGTTGCTCTGGGCCCAGCTCTGGCGATAGAGCAGCTCTAGCTCGCTGCCCGCCTGGCGAAACATTTTGGCCTGGCCAAACACGAACCCCTGAAACAGCCGGTAGAAGGCCAGGGCGGTAATGGCAATGATCAGACCGGCGGCGGTGCTAATCAGCGCTTCGCTGATGCCCAGGGAGGTGCCAGCGGTGGCGTCGCCGCTGCCCAGGTCGCTGATCTGAATCGACCCCAGGGAGTTGATCAGGCCCAGCACAGTGCCGAGCAGACCCAGCAGCGGGGCCAGGGCAATCACGGCCTCCAGAATTTTTTCGCCCCGGCTCATGGCCAGCAGCTCTTCGTTGGCCGAGGTCTCCAGGGCCAGGCGAAAGACTTCGGGATCGGGGGCTTGCAGCTTTAGCGGGGCCGACAAAAACCGCCCCATGGGCAGCACTGCCGAGCGGTTGGCGATGTCGGCGGCGGCAGGCCAGTCGCGGCGGGCCGCTTCGAGCACCCGGCCAGAGACCTCACGCTCGCGGGTCAAAATGCGCGACCAAAACCAGATGCGCTCAATAATGGTGCCCACGGCCAAGATCGAAAGTAAGAGCAGCGGCGCCATGGCGATACCGCCACGGGCAAATAGCTCAGGTATGTTCACGGGGGTCCTCCTGTCACCACTGGGCCGGGCTGTCAGGCTTAGACAGCGCGGCCCATTTCCGGCAAAGCATAACAATTGTAGTGAGTTTGGGGACGCTTCAACAGATTGAGGCCAATTCTGCCGATTAAGTTCCCGCTGGCGCGATCGCATCCAAAATCAGATCGGCGGTGCGATCGCACACCCCAGGGGGGCCCAGCTCGGCTCGCATTTTGGCGTAGCCCGCCCGCATGGTCTGGCGAGCGGTCTCGCTCTGGAGCAGCTCCAGGGCCGCAGCTGCGATCGCACCTGGCTGCGCCTGCCACTGCAAAAACTCAGGCACCACCAGCTGGTTGACCACCAGGTTGACCGGCGACACAAAGGGCACATCAAACTTCAGCAGGTAGTAGCCAATCCGAGCGCTGAGGGGGTTGATCCGGTAGGCCACCACCTGGGGCACATCCATCAGGGCAATTTCGAGGTTGGCGGTACCCGACTTGGTAATTGCCACATCGGCGGCGGCAATCGCCGTCTGGCTGCCCTCGGCAATCACTCGACCGGGCAGACCGTACTGGGCCAGGCCCCGCTCAAAGCTCTCCGCCAGCGCCGGAATCGACACCGGCAGCAAAAACGTCACCGCCGGGCACTGGGCGTGAATGATCTGCGCCGCCCTCAGCAGCACCGGCATCAGGTGCTTCACCTCCTGGCGGCGGGAGGCGGGCAGCAGCGTCACCACCGGCGTATCGAGGCTGAGGCCCAGCTGCTGGCGGGCCACCGCCTGGTCCGCAGGGGCGGGGTAGCGGTCCACCAGCGGGTGGCCCACCCAGGTGGTGTCAGCCCCGTAGCTCCGGTAATACTCCGCCTCCGCCTTGAAGATCGCCAACATGCGATCGCTACACTGCACCAGCCGCTCCGTGTCTTTTTCAGAAAAGGCCCAAACCCACTGCTGGGGCGCAATATAGTACATCACCGGCACCTGGGGATGGCGGCTTTTCAGATAGCTGCCCATCTCCAGGTTGGGGTTCATGTAGTCGATCAAAACCGCGATATCGGGAGGGTTTGCATCCAGCGCCCGCTTGGCCACCCGCTGTAGCTTCAGGGTGGGCAGCAGGTAGGGCAGCGCCTCAAAAATACCCACCGAGCCAATTCCCGCCGTCTCCCCCACCAGGGTAGCCCCGGCCTTCGCCATGCGCGGGCCGCCCAGAGCCGAAATCTCCAGCGTCAGCTGGCGCTCCTGGGCCCGCTGACGCAGCGCCTCGACCAGCAGCGCCCCCTGCAGGTCGCCCGATACCTCGCCGGTGCTGATAAACACCCGCCGCGTCGATGCTGTGGCAGCTGTCATTGCCGTCCTCGCCCGGAGCTACTCGTCATGGCTGCTACTGCGGCGACGACCGGGGGTAAGGCCCCGCCGCTCCGGCTGCTGCGCCGAGCGCAAAAACCCGCTAAAGTGGCGCACCAGATCGTTATGGCCTTCGTGGCTGAGCTTTTCCACCGCCGTGCTGAGCGACTCGCCCGAGCGGTAGGCCAACCGGTAGGCCTGCTTTAGCTCTCGGTAGGTCTGGGGGTCTGCGGTCAGTCCAGCCCGCTGCAGCCCCACCTGGTTCAGCCCCCGCACCTGGGCCGGGTTGCCGTTGACCAGGGTAAAGGGCGGCACATCGCGGTCAATCCGGCTGAGGCCGCCAATCATCGCCAACCGGCCAATGTGCACAAACTGGTGCACCCCCACCATGCCGCTAATGCGCGCCCCCGACTCCACATACACGTGGCCAGCCAGGGCGACCGAGTTGGCAATGATCACATTGTCTTCGACCACGCAGTTGTGGGCCACGTGGGAATAGGCCATCAGCAGGTTGTGGTTGCCCACCACCGTTACCCCACCGGCATCGGTGGCCCGGTTGATCGTGACGTACTCACGAATCAGGTTGTGGTCGCCAATCTCCACCCGGCTCATCGAGCCGTCGTACTTCAAATCCTGCGATTCCAGGCCAATGGCCGCCCCCGGAAAAATCCGGTTTTGGGCGCCAATGGTCGTTTGCCCCTCGATCACCACATGGGGGCCAATCTCCGTGCCGGGGCCAATGGTCACCTCGGCGCCAATCACAGCGTAGGGCCCCACCTTTGCCGTGGGATGCACCTGCGCGCCAGCGTGAACCACGGCCGTGGGATGAATCAGGGTAGTCAATGGCCCGCCTCCAGAACCCAGCGATTGCAACATAAACACATTCCTCACCTAGCTCACCGGGTCGCTGCGGGAGAGTCAACCACCGAAAACATCAGCTCTCCCTCACAGGCCAGCTGGCCGTTGACCTCAGCCCGTCCGTGCATTTTGCCAAACCGCAGGCGCTTCAGGGCCAGCAGCTCAACGGTCATAATCAGCTGATCCCCCGGCACCACGGGTCGTCGAAATCTTACCTTATCGATGCCAGCAAACACACAGAGGCCCGAAACTCCGGGCAGCTGGGCCAGTACCACACCGCCCACCTGGGCCATGGCCTCCACAATCAGCACCCCCGGCATAATCGGGTGTCCGGGGAAATGGCCCTGAAAGTGGGGCTCGTTAAGGCTCACGTTTTTAAGCCCAGTGGCCCGCTTGCCCGGCGTGTAGTCAACAATGCGATCGACCAGGGCAAAGGGATAGCGGTGGGGCAGCAGAGCATAGATCTCCTCAGCGCTAAAGGTCGATTTGACCGGCACCGATAGCTCAGCGGGCTCAAGGTCTAGGGCAGGGGTCACAGGGTCGGGAGAGGTTACGTCAATCACGGTGGTGGTTCAATACATCGATGCAGGCGGCCAAAGGTCAGCCTAAGGGGGCGTCCAGTCTGCCAGTGCGCGGCAGGCCCACAGCCTAGACTGATTTTGCCACTAGAGGGTACCCTCGCGACAGACCAGGGCCGAGGCCAGCGCCGCCGCCAGTTCACCGTGCAGGCGATGACTGGCCTTGTAGGCAACCACGTGGGCATTGGGCAGGCTGCCCAGCAGGCTGAGATCGCCGATCAAATCGAGCATTTTGTGGCGGGCGGGCTCGTCGTCAAACCGCAGCGGCGGGTTGAGCCAGCCCTCGGTGCTGCACACCAGGGCATTGTCCAGGCTGCCGCCCTTGATCAAGCCATTGGCCCGCAGGTGCTCCACCTGGTGGGCCAGCCCAAAGGTGCGGGCGGGCGCCACTGCGGTGGCAAAGCCGTCGGCCCCAAACGGATTGTGGCTGGGCGACCAGCTAAACCACTGGTTGCCAATGGCGGCCACCTCAAAGTCAATGCCGTAGGTCAACCGCAGGGTCGGGGCCGGAAAGGCCGCCACAAAGGCATCTTCGTGGTGCACAGTGACGGGCTGGCTCAGGCTCAGCTGGGGCCGCGGCACATCTTGCACGGCGCGACCGGCCTGGGCAATGAGGTTGACCCAGCCCAGGGCGGAGCCGTCTAGCAGCGGCACTTCACCGCCGTCGATCTCAATTCGCACATTGTCGATGCCGAGCCCGGTTAGCGCCGCCAGCAGATGCTCCACGGTACGCACTGCGGCATCTCCCTGGCGCAGCTCGGTGGAGAGCAGGGTGGGGTTGACCGCCTCAAGGCTGGCCGGTATCACGGGCTGGCCGGGCAGGTCGGTGCGCACAAAGTAGCGCCCCCGATGGGCCTCGGCGGGGTGCAGGGTGACGGTGGTGGCCACCCCCGAGTGCAGCCCGATGCCCTGTCCCTCAAGGCTGGTGGCCAGGGTGGTCTGCATGGTGGTTAGCGACCAGGCCGCCGCCGTGGCCGAGCCGGGGTCAATGGATGCTGACACCATTAGAAGCGCTCCCCAAAGCCGAAGTGAATGCGACCCTGGCCGCCATTGCTAAAGCCGTAGTCGATGCGCAGGGGGCCCAGGGGCGTAGACAGACGCACCCCCGCTCCGTAGCCAATGCCGCTGCCGGGCTTGCCCCGCGACGGGCCGGGGGCACCGGGTACGGCGTTGCCGCTGCCCAGGTCGCTGCCCACATCCACAAACAGGGCACCGCCCAGGAACGAAAACAGCGGGAATCGGTACTCGGCGGTGAGCTGGGCGTAGCTACGGCCGCTGCCCACCTCGCCCTCGTCGTAGCCCCGAATGGAGTTGGTGCCCCCCAGGGAGAAGGCCTCGTAGGGGGGGACTTCGCCCACAATGGTGCCCAGCTGTACGTTGACGGCCAGGGCCTGGGGCCCCTCAGCAAAATTGAGCAACCTCAGGGGGAAGTACTGGCTGTAGCTGCCCCGCAGACGGTTCATAAAAATGCTGCCCCGGCCCAGGGGGATCGACTGCTCGGCGTTGAGCCGCAGAATGCTACCGCTGGTGGGATTGAAGGCGTCATTGCGGCGGTCGAGGGTGGCGCTGAGGGGGAAAGTCCAGAGGTCATCGACACCGGTGCCGCTGGCGGACAGGGGGTTGCCCGCCGCGTCTACGGCGTTGACCACCCCATCGGCATCGCGGGTGGACACGTTTTGAAACAGCGTGCCGACAGCCACCGTCCAGCCGTTGCCCACCGGGCGGCTAAAGGTGATGCCCGTGCCCAGGCGGCGCACCCGCACCTGGTCGCCATTGGCCAGGTTGATGGGGTTGGGGCCGTCCTCAAAGTTGAGGTTGTTGGCTCGCCGGGCAAAGGCCGTGGCGGTGTAGGAGGTGCGGAAGGGATCCCCGGCAATCCAGGGGTCGGTGAAGGAGAGGTCAAACAGCACGTCTCGGGTGCTGAGCTGGGCCTCGGCGGAGAACTTCTGGTTGTTGCCGCCAAAGTTGTCCTGGCGGAAGCTGACGGTACCAAACAGGTCGCCGGTGAAGTTAAAGCCCAGGCCCGCCGCCACCGAGCCGGTGTTGCGCTCGGTCACATTGACGATCAGGGTGACCTTGCGAGGGTCATCGGGGGCGGGTTCGAGGGCGGGCACTACGTCTTCAAAAATGCCCAGACCAAACACCCGCTGGAAGTCTTGCTCGATGCGGGCTTGGTTGAACACCTCGCCGGGCTGGGTCTCAAATTCGCGGGTGATGATGAACGGTCGGGTGCGCCCCTGCACGGGGTTGCCGTCTTCGTTGACGGTTTGGCCCTGGTCGTTGAGGTAGCGCACCTCGATGTTTTCAATGACGCCTTCGGCCACATCGAGGGTAACCACCCCCTCGGAGGAAACCTGGGGAGCCGCTACCACCTGGGCCAGCACATAGCCGCGATCCTGGTACCACTGGTTGAGTTCTAAAATTCCTTCCTGAAAATCGATCAGGTTGATAATTTGGCCCTGTTGGTCGGCAAAGATCTCATCGACAACGGTTTGGGGCAGCACGTCGTTGCCCTGGACCCGCACACTGGTCAACACCGGGTTGGGCTGCACCAAAAAGACCACGCGCACCCCGAGATCGGTGTCTTCGGGGCGGGCATCGACGTCGGCAAAGAAGCCGGTGGCGAAGATGCTGTTGATGTCTTGCTGGAGCTGGGTGCGGGTGGTGGTGCGTCCGGCTCGGGTCTCAACGACGCTGTAGATCAGGTTTTCGAGGCTGGGGTCGAGTTCACCCTGACCGGCTTCGACCTGCACTTCGGCCACCAGCACGCGGGGTTCTTCGGGCTCCTCGGCGGCCGGTTCCTCAGCGTCGGAGTCTTCGGCGGCAGGGTTGCCCTCCTCAGGGGTTTCGTCTTCGGCGGTGGGTTCCTCTGCCCCAGCGGGGGGAGTTTGGGGCTGGCTGCGGCGCTCTACGGCTCCGTCGAGAATGCGCTGGGCTTCTTCGGGGGTAATCTCGCGCTGGGTGCTGGGGGCCTGGGCCTGCTGGCTGCCCTGATCGCCTTCAACCACAGGCCCTTCAAAAGCGGGCAGATCGTCGGGCCACAGCTCCAGGGAGGGCTCGGCGGCCAGGGCGGGAGCCGGGGCGGCCTGGGTGGTGCGGTAGCCGTCGATGGCACCCTGGAGGGTTTCAGCGACGGGGCCGGAGGTGACGGCGGGCGGCGCTGGGGCGAGGTCGCTGGCGGGGGATGGGGCGAGGTCAGCGGCGGAGAGCGAAGCCGCGCTGAGGTTTTCTTCGAGACCCGTGGGCTCAAGGTCAGCAAACACAGGGTCAGCGAGCTCAGGGTCAGCAAACTCAGGGTCAGCGGGGGCAAGGGCGGCGGGCTCGCCGGTCGCCGCGGCCGGCTCTTGGGGCTGCGCGGGACTAGAGCCGAGGGTGGCCTGCCGGGTGGCCGGGTTGGCCTGGGCGGGAGCAGCCGCCAGCCCCACCAGCCCGGAGGTGGCCAAAACCGCTAATAACGTAGGAGATACCCGCATCTAAACACACCTGCTAAACACGTCCACACACCAAACTCAGAGCCTACTTCCCGAGCCAAGAGCCAGGGAAATCGGCTCTGGGGCGGGCTACTGCCCCATCAATCGGACAAATTCTACCGCATTGATGGCGCTAATTCGTGGCTGATTGTGCCGCCACTCGCTCTAGCACCCGCTGGTAGGCGGCTTCGACCTGACCGAGATCCTGCCGAAAGCGATCTTTGTCGAGCACCCGCTGGGTTTCGTCGCTGGTGGATTGATCCCACAGGCGGCAGGTGTCGGGGCTGATTTCGTCGCCTAGCAGAATCTGCTGCTGGGCA
The DNA here is from genome assembly GCA_035466075.1 of Nodosilinea sp. Classification (GTDB taxonomy): domain Bacteria; phylum Cyanobacteriota; class Cyanobacteriia; order Phormidesmidales; family Phormidesmidaceae; genus Nodosilinea. The sequence continues at coordinate 9,550 of DATIVG010000004.1, forward strand.
TCGAGGCCAAATTCGAGCTTGAAGTCAACCAGGGTGATGGCGCAGCCCATAAAAAAGTCGGTCAACACCTGATTGATGTTGAGGGCAAGACGGCGCAGGGTCTCGATCTGTTCCTCGGTGGCCAGGGCCATGGCCGAGATGCGATCGCAGGTCAGCAGCGGGTCCCCCAGGGCGTCGTTTTTGTAGTAAAACTCCACCAGCGGGGGGGTCAATCGCTGGCCCAGGGGCAGGCCGGTTTGCTTGCAGAGGCTGCCCGCCGCCAGGTTGCGCACCACCACCTCCAGCGGAATAATGCTCAGCGCCTTGACCCTCATCTCGCGCTCGCCGGTGGTCTCGAGCCAGTGGGTGGCAATGCCCGCCGCCTCCAGCTGCTGAAACAGGTAGGTCGAAATGGCGCAGTTGATCTGCCCCTTGCCAACGATCTGGCCTTTTTTCTGGGCGTTAAAGGCCGTGGCGTCGTCTTTAAAGTAAGTCAGCAGCACCGTCGGGTCGTCGGTGGCGTAGATAATTTTGGCTTTGCCTTCGTAGAGTTTTTCGCCAGTGGCCATAGTCGGAGGGCGGTAGCAGGGCCACACCATAGTAGCGCCCCAGACGAGCTGCGCCTTGGAAAGGAGTGGATGAGGGTG
>DATIVG010000005.1:0-2578 GCA_035466075.1 Nodosilinea sp.
GAGATAGGGCAAAAAGGCAATCAGCGACTGAAACAACCAGTACAGGCGGGCGCTAACCTCGACCATGAATATTCTTCTTTATTCCTTAAATCAGCAGCGAGAAATGGGCGGCGCTTGAATAGGCGGCACCGGAATCAGCGTCAAAGTTCTGCTGATGCTCTGCTGATATTGTAGGGCTTCACCCCCAGGCCTCGAACTGCCCATAGACAGAGGGCTGCGGCTAGAGCTGGCCCGCCTGCTCGGTTGGGTGCGCGGCTTAGGTAGGCACGGCCCGCCACTCCACCACATCCTGGGTGGGGTCGCCCTGGGGGGTGCAGCGGTAGCCGAGATCGGCCAAAAACTGCTGGGCCTGGTCGAGCTCAATGCCCAGCAGTTTCATGCGGCGCTTGTTTTGCTCGTACCAAATTTCTTTCACCAGCGGCGGCTGGAGCAGGGCTTTGCAGCCCATCAGGGCCCAGGTGTCGGCCCCTTCTATGTCGATCTTGAGCAGGTCAATGGGGCGATCGGCCGGAATGGCCTGATCGACCCGCACCACCTCTACCGCGATGCTGGTGGCGCTGGCATCGGTGGTAAAGCCGCCCCACCCGGTTTGCTCGGCGGGGCCCACCTCAAAGCTGAGCTGGCCCGCCGCCCGCCCCGCCGCCAGGGGCAGCAGGGTGATGTTGGGGTCAAACCCGTTGCGGTGAATGTTGGTTTGCAGCCGGTCCAGGTTGCGGGGGGAGGCTTCAAAGGCGTAGCAGTGGTTGTTGGGGTTGCCCGCCGCCCACAGGCAGGAGAAGTAGCCCAGGTTAGCGCCAATATCGACCATGGTGCCGCCCTGGCGGGCCAGGTCAACCACCCGCCGGGTGAGCCCCAGCTCGTAAAAGCCGGTGAAGGCAATCTGGTCGGAGATGTGGTCGCCCGGCAGCAGGGAGAGTTTGACCTGGGGAGCGTAGGCCAGGGGGGCGGCAGCGTAGAGCCCCGGCCAGGCGGCGTGCTTGCCCGCATAGAGCCGGTACCAGGCCGACAGGCGCAGGCGCTCGGGCAGCAGGCGCAGAAGCAGGGGAGGGTGGGGTGAGGCCATGGGGGCGAAGACCGAAAAGCGCTAACGACAGCAAGCGGCCAGGTAAGGCCGCGACGTAAGACGGCCAAATGCTAGCGGCAAAACCTTGGCCACCAGGGTACCTCCCCCGGCGAGAATTGGCGGCGGCCCTGGAAAAACTAGCCCTCCGGGGCGGGGTCTTGGCGCTGCTGGCGAATCAGGTCGGTGCCACGGGAGGTGCCCAGGCGGGTGGCGCCGGCCTGCACCAGGGCCTGGGCCTGGGCGGCGGTGCCGATGCCCCCGGAGGCCTTGATGCCCACCCGCCCCTGGGTGATATCCCACAGCTGGCGCACTACTTCGACGGTGGCCCCGCCCTGCCAGCCGGTGCTGGTTTTGAGAAACGACGCGCCCGCATCCATACAGATGTCGGCGGCGAGGGCGATTTCGGCGGGGGTGAGGACGGCGGTTTCGAGAATGGCCTTGACCAGCGCCCCGGTCTCCTCGCAGATGGTGGCGATTTCGCGGTGGAGGAGGTCGGTTTTGCCGGCCTTGAGCCAGCCCAGGTTGATGACGACATCGAGCTCGGTGGCCCCGCGGTCGGTGGCCTCCTGGGCTTCGTAGAGTTTGGTGGCGGCGGTGGTGGCCCCGGTGGGGAAGCCAATCACTGTGCAGACGTTGACTTTGCTGTTGTGCAGCAGGTCTACGGCCTGGCCCACGTGGCAGGGGGCAATGCAGACGGCGGCAAAGCCGTAGCGATCGGCCTCGGCGCACCACTGGGCCACCTGCTCGGCGGTGGCGGTGGGGCTCAGCAGCGAGTGGTCGATGTAGGGGGCGAGATCGACCAGGTCATCGGCTGGGGTGTGTCGGGCCATATACGCGGTCTCTGGTGGAGGGATGTGGGGGAGAGGAGGAGGGGCGCGATCGCACCCCACACTATATAACTTCCATGGCCCCATAGCTTCCACCGCCTTCCGGGCGGGCCAGCGCAGTGAATGCCGGGGGTCAGCGCCGGGCCAGACATCATTACTTAACACAATCGCTGAGCGACATCCGTAACTCTACCGGGCCACCGGCAGGCCAGGGAGCGACACCACCCAGGGTTTACTTCACATCACTTCAACCTATCGGGTGGGCTTTTTGCCAAGGGTGGGGCCAGGGGCGAAAAAATAGCCCCTAGTTTAGGTCAGCTAAACCTGAGAGAAAGTCATGTTTATTTATGGAGCCTCTTTGGGCTTGCCCTGATCCCGAAATAAACAATCTCGAGGTTTCTAAAGTGAAGTCTGCTAAACAATAGCGCTGCCATTGCCAGGGGGATATTAACGCTCTCCAAGTTGTTTAAGTCGGTTACAAGTCGTGATGTTGGTGAGAGTGGTCTTGGCGGTAGCCAAAGAGATGTAGGGCGTTCCCAGGACAAGGAAATACCCGCCAAAATAGTTACCAAAGTATAAGAATGAAATTCTTTTTTACAGGCTCAATTAAATACCTGATAACTATCCGGATTTTGAAATCTTAGGTATTCACGCCGTATCAGCCCCAGGTGCTGAGGCGTTAAAACAA
>DATIVG010000006.1:0-11120 GCA_035466075.1 Nodosilinea sp.
CATGCCCGGCGGCCTCAACGGTAGGCCCCTGGCCGAGGCCGCCCAGCGGCTCCGCCCCGGCCTGCGGGTGCTCTACACCTCGGGCCATGCCGACCACACCCTGATCGACCAGGGCCACCTGGAGGCCAGAGTACCGCTGCTGCCCAAGCCCTACCAGCGCAGCGATCTGGCCCGCCAGATTCGTCAGGCCCTGGGGTAGGGGTAATGCCATACCCCTACCCCCTGGGCACCGGCCCCCCCCTGCCCCGAACCCCCTAGCTCCGAACCCCGCAGCCCCAAGCCCATGACCCCAAGCCCGTGCCCCTAAGCCCTGTAGACCTAACCCCTGTGAACCCAACCCCGCCGAACCCAGACCATGTGAACCCGCCCCGCCTCTGGATACCCCCACCCCGGCTGGCCCAGGGGCTGATTGTGGCGGGTCTGGGGCTGGTGCTGCTCACCGACCGGATCACCCCCCTGGGGTTTGCCCACGGCTCCCTGTATCCGCTGCTGGTGGCGATGGCGGGGCTGACCCGCCGCCGGGGCTGGGTGGTGGGGGTAACGGCGGTCAGCCTGGGGCTGACGGCGATCGGGTTTTGGCTCTCGCCCTCGGTGCCCACGATGGTGCCCTACGGCATTACCAACCGGCTGGTGTCGGCTATTGCCATCATCACCACCGGCGGGCTGACGCTGATCGTGCGGCGCTACATCACCCAGGTGAATGCGGCCCGCCAGACCCTGAGTGACGCCTACGACACCCTGCGATCGCAGCAAACCCTGCTGCAGATCGCCAGCGAAATTGGCCATCTGGGGGGCTGGCAGGTACAGCTGGGCCAGGGGCCCCTGGCCGCCGCTAGGGTGGTCTGGTCAGCGGAGGTGGCCCGCATCCACGGGGTCGAGCCGGGGTTTATCCCCACCGTGGCCGAGGCCATGGAGTTTTACGCTCCCCAGTACCGCGATCGCATCGCCACGGTGTTTACCGCCTGCGCCCAGCAGGGCCTTCCCTTTGACGAAGAATTGCAGATTGTCACCGCCCAGGGGCAGCCGGTGTGGGTGCGCAGCATCGGTCAGCCGATCCGCGATGCCCAGGGCGCTGTCATCCTGGTGCAGGGCGCTTTTCAGGATATCTCCGCCCCCCGGCAGGCCGCCGCCGCCCTGGCCAGCAGCGAGCAGCGCTTTCGCCAGCTGGCCCACCGGCTCAACACCATTCTGGAGAGCATCACCGATGCCTTTATCACCCTCGATCGCCAGTGGCGGTTTACCTTTGTCAACCGCCACGCCGAGCAGCTGCTCCGGCGCAGTCGCGCCGACCTGCTGGGCCAGCTGGTGTGGGACGAGTTTCCCGAGCTGCGCCACAGCCCCGTTGAGCAGCAGTACCGCCAGGCCCTGGCCACCGATCGCTCGGTAAAATTTAGAGAATTTTACCCGCCCTTAAAACGGTGGTTTGAGGTGCAGGCCTATCCCTCCAGCGAGGGGCTGGCGGTGTATTTTCAAGACATCACCGACCGCATCGCCCTCGAAGAGCGGCTCCAGCAGGCCCAGCGGCTGGAGGCGATCGGGCAGCTCACCGGCGGGGTGGCCCACGACTTTAACAACCTGCTGACGGTGATGATGGGCAACGCCGAGCTGCTCAGCGAAGCCCTGGAGCCCGACCCCCGCCTGCACCCCCTGGCCACCCTGATCGGCAGTGCCGCCCAGCGGGGGGCAGAGCTCACCCAGCGGCTGCTGGCCTTTGCCCGCCGCCAGCCCCTCGACCCCCGAGCGGTGGATGTCAACCAGCTGCTGGCCGCCACCGACGGGCTGCTGCGCCGCACCCTGGGCGAGCACATCGCCATCGAGCGGGTGCCGGCCGCCGATCTGTGGCCCGCCCTGATCGACCCGGCCCAGCTGGAGAGCGCCCTGCTCAACCTCTGCCTCAACGCCCGCGATGCCATGGCCGCAGGCGGGCAGCTCACCCTGGAGACCGCCAACATCGACCTCGACGCCACCTATGCCAGCCACAACCTGGAGGTCACCCCCGGCCATTACGTCATGGTGGCGGTGTCCGACACGGGCACCGGCATTGCCCCAGAGCATCTAGAGCATGTCTTTGAGCCTTTCTTTACCACCAAAGAGACCGGCAAGGGCACCGGTCTGGGGCTGAGCATGGTCTACGGCTTTGTGAAGCAGTCGGGGGGCCACATCAAAATTTACTCGGAGCCGGGCCAGGGCACTACGGTGCGCCTGTACCTGCCCCGGTTTGTGGGCGGGGCCGAGCCGCCCACCGCCGCCGTTGCCGCCGCCGCTGACGGCGGCTCGGAGCTGATTTTGCTGGTTGAAGACGACGAGTCAGTGCGCCGCTACGCCCAGGCCCAGCTGGCGGAGTTGGGCTACCGGGTACTAGAGGCGGCCACCGGCCCGGCGGCCCTGGCCCTGGTGCGTCAGCACCCCGACATCGACCTGCTGTTTACCGACGTGGTGATGCCCGGCGGCATGAGCGGCCACGACCTGGCCCGCCAGGCCCGCCAGCTCCGGCCAGGGCTGAGGGTGCTCTACACCTCGGGCTATAGCGAAAATGTTATCGTCAATCAAGGGCGCTTAGACGCCGGGGTACAGCTGTTGAGCAAACCCTACGGACGGGCCGACCTGTCGCGAAAGCTGCGTCAGGCCCTCGCCGCCCCCTCGCCATGACCTTCCCCTTCAACCCCACCCCCATGGCTGAATTCCTGCGGTTGCAGATCCTGCGATCGCACGCCCTGCTCGATACCCCGCCCGAACTCGCCTACGACAACCTGGCCCGGCTGGCCGCCCACGTCTGCGGCACCCCCATGGCCATCGTCAACCTGATCGACGAACACCGCCAGTGGGCCAAGGCCGCCGTGGGCGTGCCCTGGGTCGAGACCCCCCGCCAGCTGTCCTTTTGCACCCACGTGGTCGAGGCAGAGGCCCCCCTGATTGTGGCCGACACCCACCAGGATGAGCGCTTTGCCACCCACCCCTTTGTGGTCAATGCGCCCCACCTGCGCTTCTACGCGGGCCTGCCCCTGCGATCGCCCCTGGGGGTAGTCCTCGGCACCCTGGCGGTGTTTGACCGGGTGCCCCGCACCCTCACCGCCGAGCAGCTCGCCCTGCTAGAGGCCCTGGCCCAGCAGACCATTGCCCAGATCGAGCTGCGCTTTGAGCAGCAGCACCACCGCCTCACCGCCCTCCGCCTGGCCATTGCCCAGCAGTTTAGCCAGCTCAACACCTGGCAGCTCTACGTCAACGACGACCGCCTGCTCTGGACTGAGGGGGTCTACCGCCTGCTCGGCCTCGAGCCCGGCACCTTTGGGGCCACCCTGGCCGCCTACCTGGCCCTGGTTCACCCCGACGACCGACCGCCGGTGACCGCCGCCTTTGCCCAGGCCCTGCAGGGGGGTGCCCTCGACATCGAGCACCGGCTGCTGCCCCCCGGCCAACCGCTGCGCCACGTGCGCCTGGCCGGCCAGAGCTTTCCCGGCGACCGGGTGCTCTCGCCGCTGGTGATCGGCACCCTGCAAGACCTCACCGCCGAGAAGCAGGCCCAGGCCCAGCAGCAGGCCCAGCAGCAGGAGCTGCGCTACACCCACGACACCCTCAGCTTTCACCTCAACAACTCCCCCCTGGCCGTGATCGAGTGGGACTGGGCCTTTCGGGTCAATCGCTGGTCGCCCCAGGCCGAGGCCCTGTTTGGCTGGGCCGAGGCCGAGGTGCTGGGGCGGCACCCCGGCGACTGGCTGTTTACCCACGGGGACGATGCCGCCGCCGTGGAGCAAACCATGGCCCAGCTGCTCAACGGCGAGGCCCAGCGCAACGTCAGCTTTAACCGCTACCTCACCCGCAGCGGTGCCGTGGTGCACTGCGAATGGTACAACTCAGCCCGCCTCGACGACAGCGGCGGCCTGATCTCAATTTTTTCGCTGGTGCACGATGTCACCGAGCGGGTGCTGGCCGAACAGGCCATGGCTGCCGCCCTGGCCCGCGAGCAGGCCGCCCGCGCCGACCTGCTGCTGCGCACCCAGGAGCTCCAGCGGGTCAACAAGCAGCTGCAAGCCAGCCGCGCCCTGGCCCGCATCGGCGGCCGGCTGGGCCGCCTGGGGGGGTGGGCCGCCGACCTCCACCGCAACGAAATCTACTGGTCAGAGGAGGTCTTTCACATTCTCGAATGGGCCAGCGATGCCGCCCCCACCCTCGCCAACGCCCTCAGCCTCCACCCCCCCGAGCACCGCGAGCGGATCGGCACCGCCATCGCCACCTGCGCCCAGCAGGGCACCCCCTTTGACCTGGAGGTGGAGCTCTACACCGCCACCGGGCGGCGGCTCTGGGCCCGCGCCATGGGCGAAGCCGAGCGCAGCGCTACCGGCGACATCCTGCGGGTGCTCGGGGCCTTTCAAGACATCTCCGCCCAAAAGCAGGCGGAGTCGTCCGTCGAGCGGTTTGCCGCCCGCCTGCGCACCACCCTGGAGAGCATGACCGACGCTTTCTACCTGCTCGACGACCAGTGGCGCTTCACCTACCTCAACGCAGAGGCCGAGCGGGTGCTGCGCCGCCGCCCCGGCGAGCTGCTGGGCCAGGTGCTGTGGCAGGCCTTTCCCGAGGCCCGGCAGCTGTCGCTGTTTAGCGAGTACCACCGGGCGGTGCGCGACAGCCAGTCGCGCCACTTTGAGCTCTACTATGCCGCCCTGGGCGAATGGCTGGATATCAACGCCTACCCCTCCACCGAGGGACTGGCGGTCTACTTTCGGGTGATTAGCGATCGCATCGCCCTCGAAGAGCGGCTGCGCCAGACCCAGCGGCTGGAGTCGCTGGGGCAGCTCACCGGCGGCGTGGCCCACGACTTCAACAACCTGCTGACCGTGATCATGGGCAACACCGAGCTGATGGTCGAAACCCTGGCGGGCGACTCGCCCCTGCGCCCCCTGGCCGAAATGGTCAACAGCGCCGCCCAGCGCGGGGCCGATCTCACCCAGCGCCTGCTGGCCTTTGCCCGCCGCCAGGTGCTCGACCCCAAACCCGTCGATGTCAACCAGCTGATCGCCAGCATGACCGGGCTGCTGTGCCGCACCCTGGGGGAGCACATTGAGGTGGTGCGGCTGCCCGGTGCCCACCTGTGGCCCGCCCTGGTGGATGCCGCCCAGCTGGAGAGCGCCCTGCTGAATCTCTGCCTCAACGCTCGCGATGCCATGGTCCAGGGCGGCCAGCTCACCCTGGAGACCCGCAACACCCGCCTCGACGAGGCCTACGCCGACCAGCACGGCGAGGCCCGGCCCGGCCAGTACGTGCTGATCACCGTGTCGGACAAGGGCAGCGGCATTGCCCCGGAGCACCTCAGCCACGTGTTTGAGCCCTTTTTTACCACCAAGGAGACCGGCAAGGGCACCGGCCTGGGGCTGAGCATGGTCTATGGATTTGCCAAGCAGTCCAACGGCCACATTAATATTGAGTCAGAGTGGGGCCAGGGCACCACGATCAGGCTGTATCTCCCCCGGTATGTGGGGGTTGACCAAGACGGGGCAGCGGCAGAGACCATGACAACATCTCTGGGGGGCGGCGAGCAGATCTTACTGGTCGAAGACGACGATCTGGTGCGCAGCTACGTGCACAACCAGCTCCAGCAGCTGGGCTACCAGGTCATTGCGGCCAGCAGCGGCCCGGCGGCCCTGGCGATTATTCAGCAGCAGCCCGACATCGACCTGCTGTTTACCGATGTGGTGATGCCCGGCGGCATGAGCGGTCGCGAGCTGGGCGATGCGGCCCGGCAACTGCGGCCCCAGCTCAAAATTCTCTACACCTCGGGCTACTCAGAGCAGGCCATTGTGCACCAGGGGCGGCTCGACCCCGGCGTGACGCTGCTGAGCAAGCCCTACCGCCGCGCCGACCTGGCCCAAAAGATTCGCGATGTGCTGGATGGATGAACCCAGGTGGGCAGGATGAGGAGGGATGCCGGGAGGCGGCGCGGAGACCGGTGGGGCCAGGGCCAGGGCCAGGGACGGGGCCAACCAGAGGCCACCCCAGGGCAAAGCAAGGGCGGAGTCAGAACATAGGGAACGGATGAGTAATCGCCGGCTGTTGATCTTAGATGACGACCCCATGACCGGGGAGACCATTCAGCGCATTGCTGAATTTGCTGGGCTGGAGGTGCACTTTACCCCCGATCCGGGCCGGTTTTTTGATCTGCTCCACGAGTGGCGGCCCACCCATATTGCCCTCGACCTGGTGATGCCCACCATGGACGGCCTCCAGGTGATGGCCAAACTGGCCCAGCTGTCGTGCCGGGCCAGAATTATCATTACCAGCGGGGTGGGCAGCCGGGTGCTCGACGCCGCCGGGCGCTCGGCGGCGGAGCACGGCCTCGACATTGCCGGGGTGTTGGCCAAGCCCTTTTCTCCGGCCCAGCTGCGGGAGATGCTGGCGGGCCACGCGGCCCCTGCGGCACCGGCCCTGGCCCCCGTCGCGGTGCCCTGCGACCAGCCTGCGACGGTCACCGTGGCCGAGCTCAAGCAGGCCCTCGACCGCCGGGAGTTTGTGCTGGCCTACCAGCCTAAGGTGTTTTGCGCCACGGGCGAGCTGGCCGGGTTTGAGGCGCTGGTGCGCTGGGCTCACCCCACCTACGGGCTGCTGCCGCCGGGGCAGTTTATTCCCTTGGCGGAGAGCTGCGATTTGATTGACCCGCTCACCGACCAGGTGATCGACCAGGCCCTGGCCTGGTTTGGCCCGCTGTGGGCTGGCCCGAGGGGGGCAAAGCCCACCGACCCGCGGCCGCCGCTGGGCGATCGCCTGGTGCTGTCGGTGAATATTTCGGCCCGCACCCTGGGCAATGTGGCTCTGTTTGAGCGGGTGCAGGCGCTCTGCAAGGCCCAGGGCGTGAGCCCCAACCGGCTGATCTTTGAGCTGACCGAAACCAGCGCCATGGATGACCCGGTGGCCTCCCTCGATCTGCTCACCCGCCTGCGGATGATTGGGTTTCACCTGTCGATCGATGACTTTGGCACCGGGTTTTCGTCGATGTTGCAGCTGGTGCGGCTGCCCTTTTCTGAGATCAAGGTGGACAAGTCGTTTGTGATGACGGCGATGACGTCGCCGGAGTCGCGCACGGTGGTGAAATTTATTGTCGATCTGGGCCACAGTCTGGGGCTGCGCTGCACCGCTGAGGGGGTCGAAGATGCCGAGACCCTGGCCTACCTGACCGAGATTGGCTGCGACCTGGCCCAGGGCTACTACATTGCCCGGCCCCTGACCGGGGAGAATTTTTGGGCCTGGCTGGCGGCTCGCCAGGGCTAGCTCAGGGCCCCTGGCCGGGGGCTGGTTTATGACGTTCCGTGAATGTTTGGGTGGGCGGGCGATAGACTGCGACCCGGGCGGGCCACCCTAGGGTGATCCCCAAGAAGGGCTCATATCCCTGCTTTTCGCATCTAGTGATGGATGCGCTGCCCCATGCCCCTGCCCCCTGCCCCTGAAGACTCTGCTCTTGAAGGCTCTGCTCTTGGAGACTCTGCTCTTGGAGACAAGGGCACGACGGCGTTGCCGGTCGGCCCTGCCCCTGGATCTTGTTTTGCTGCGGATCCCTGGGGGCCGGAGCTGTGCGCCGGGCTGGAAGCCCTGAACGAGGGGATTGTGATGTGCGATCGCACCGCCACAATCACCGCCATCAACAGTGCCGCCCGCCGCCTGCTGGGCCTGCCAGGCCCTGGCCCCGGCCCCGGCCTGAGCATCGCCGACCTCAGCCGGGGGGTGAGCCTGTACCTACCCGGCGATCGCACCCCCCTGCCCGAGGCCCAGTTTCCGCTGTGGCGGGGGCTGGCGGGCGACCCCGTCGTCGATCTTGAGCTGGCCATTGTCCACCCCGAGGGCGAGCGCGCCCTGGTGCTGGCCAACAGCCACCCCATTTTGGGCCCCCAGGGCCAGCCCCTGGGGGCGGTGCTGAGCCTCTACGACATCACCCAGCGCTACCGGGCCGAAGCCGCCCTGCGGGTCAGCAACCACGGCCTGCGTACCCAGGCCCAGCAGCGCCTGGCCGACCTGCAAGCCATGAATCTCCAGCTCCAGCAGGCCGAAGCCACCCTGCGGCTGTTTTACGACCTGCCCTTCTTTGGCATGGCCATCATTGCCGCCGACGCCAAGACCTGGCTGCGGTTTAACGACCGCCTCTGCGACCTGCTGGGCTACAGCCGCGCCGAGATCGACCAGACCACCTGGGCCGAGCTGGTGCACCCCGACGACCGGCCCGGCGCCCTCGACCGCTTTGCCCAGCTCACCGCGGGCACCGCCGACAGCTGCGTGATCGAGACCCGCTTTGTGCGCAAGGACAGCCTGCTGGTCTATGCCTCCCTCGACATCAAAGTGGTGGCCAAGGCCGACCACAGCCCCGACTTTTTTGTCACCATTCTCAAGGACATCACCGAGCGCAAGCTGGCCGAAACCGCCCTGATCGAGAGCGAAAACCGGTTTCGCGCCACCTTTGAGCAGGCGGCGGTGGGCATTGCCCACGTGGCCCCCGACGGCCTGCTGCTGTGGCTCAACCCCGCCCTGGGCGAAATTTTGGGCTACGTCCACTACGAGCTGATTGGCGAGTCGCTGCACAATCTCATTCACCCCGACGACCTGGCCGACGACCAGCGCCTCGCCGACGAGGTGCTGAGCGGCCAGCGGCCCAGCTACACCCGACAGCAGCGCTACATTTGCCAGAATGGCCGCCTGATCTGGGCCCAGCTCACCGTGTCGCTGGTGCGCGACCCCGACCGCCACCCCAAATACCTGATCGCGGTGCTGCAGGATATCACCGTGGCCAAGCAGGCCGAAACCACCCTGCAACAGTACGCCCATCGCCTGCGCGGCCTGCACGATATGGATCGCGCCATTCTCACCAACTTTCGCTCCGAAGACATTGCCCACTCGGCCCTGGTGCTGCTCAGCCAGCTGCTGCACTGCCCCCAGGGGCTGGTGGTGCTGTTTAACCGCGCCGCCCGCCAGGGTGAAATTTTGGCCAACACCAGCGGCTACCGCCCGGAGGTGACCTCCGACCAGCCCCGCATCACCCCCCTGTTTCCCGACCGGCCCGGGCTGCCCCTGGATGACTTTGCCCTGGCCAACCGCCCGGCCCTGGCCGGGGTGCTGCGGGTGCAAAACACCGCCGGTATGGCCGCGCCGCCGCCGATTTTGGGGCGGTTTTCGGCCACCGCCCGGCGCTCGATGATCGCCATTCCCCTGGTGGCCAACGGCGACGTGATCGGCGAAATTATGCTGGTGTCGCCGCGCCTGGCCCACTTTAGCGCCGACCACGAGGAGGTGGCCGAGGAGGTGTCTAATCACCTGGCCATTGCCCTGCAAAACGCCCGCCTGTTTGAGCAGATCAAGCACGACCGCACGCGGCTGTCGGCCCTCTCTAGCCAGCTGCTAGAGGCCCAGGAAACCGAGCGCCGCGCCCTGGCCCACGAGCTGCACGACGAGGTGGGCCAGGCCCTGACGGCGGTGAAGCTCAACCTGCACCGCCTCGACCGCCTGGTGGCCAACGCCAACGCCAGCGAGCCCCTGCAAGACTGCCTCACCATTGTGGATGGGGCGCTGCAACAGGTGCGCAACCTCTCCCTCGACCTGCGCCCCTCGATGCTCGACGACCTGGGCCTGGTGCCCGCCCTGCGCTGGTACATCAACCGCCACGCCGAGCGCACCGGCCTGCAGGAGACCCTGCACTGCGACCCGCCTCCCCAGGGGTTGGCCCCCGCCGCCGAAACCGCCTGCTTTCGCATTGTGCAGGAGGCGCTGACCAACATTGCCCGCCACGCCCAGGCCCGGCGGGTGAGCATTACCCTGGCCCAGGTCGATGCCACCCTGCACCTGACCGTGCAGGACGACGGGGTGGGCTTTAACCTGGAGGCCGTGGGCCGGGCCAGGACCGAGGGCACCAGCCTGGGCCTGCTGGGCATGGAGGAACGGGCCATGCTGATCGGCGGGCAGCTGACCCTGAACTCGACCCTGGGCCAGGGCACGCGCATTGACCTGCGGGTGCCCCTGGCCGAGCCGCCGCCCTGAGCCCCCCCGATCCAGCCGGAGGGCACAGCCAGAGGGGCACGGCCGAGCCAGGGGCTCGATGGCATTTGCCCGGGTGAATTGGGGGTAAAGCAAGATGGGTTTAGCACAAATAAGAGGTTTAGATGTCAACCATTAAGCTGGTGATTGCCGATAACCACACCCTGGTGAGGGCGGGGTTTCGCGCCCTGGTGGAGGACCTGGAGGGGGTGGAAGTGGTGGGTGAGGCCGACAATGGCCGGGCGGTGCTGCAACTGGTGGCCGATCTCCAGCCCCACCTGGTGCTGATGGATATTGCCATGCCCGAGCTCAACGGCCTGGAGGCCACCAGCCGGATTTCCCGAGATTTTCCGCAGGTGCGGGTGCTGGTGGTGTCGATGCACGCCAACGAGGAGTATGTGTACCAGGCGCTGCGCTCGGGGGCGATGGGCTACCTGCTCAAGGACAGCGGCACCGAAGAACTGGAGCTGGCCATACGTGCGATCGCACGGGGTGAGACCTACCTCAGCCCCACCGTGTCGAAGTACGTGGTCTCTGACTACGTGCGCCGCATGGGGGCAGACAGCAACCCCCTCGACCAGATCACCCCCCGCCAGCGGGAGATTTTGCAGCTGATTGCCGAAGGCAAAACCACCAAGGACATCGCCGACATTCTCTACATCAGCACCAAGACCGTAGAGACCCACCGCACCCAGCTGATGGACCGCCTCGATATTCACGACATTGCCGGGCTGGTGCGCTATGCCATTCGCATCGGGCTGGTGACGTTGGATTAGGGAAGTTTTGAGTTTTGAATTTTATAGCCGTAGACACCTGGGTTAGGACATCGAGAAACCTTAGAAACGTTCGAACGTTCAAACGTTCTTGGGGAAAGTGTCTTAACCAGACTGGCTACAGCTATAAGTTTTGACCTGGCTAGGGGGGGGCGCTGGGCCAGCGGCATCAAGCTCAGGCAGCCTCAAGCTCAGACAACTTCAAACTCAGGAAAATAGAAGCCCAAACTCAGGTCATTGCTGATGGGAGTCTAGCCCCGGGGTCGCTACCTTTGAATTAGCCGCCCAAATTAGCCGACTAGAACCCCACGGCAGGTGCGGGCGGCTGACGCCACGCCCAACGAC
>DATIVG010000007.1:0-10639 GCA_035466075.1 Nodosilinea sp.
GTGGAAGGTTTCATAGCGATGGTCCTCGCATATCGTCAGTGAGTATCGTCAAATGGCAAACCTCTACAGAGAGGACGCAGCAGGGCATCGGCAAGCATCAAAGGTGGCCGGTGCCCTGCGTCGATACCCTACGCAGCCCAGATGACTGCCCAATGACAATCCTGTGACGATACTGTGAACCCCACAGCTTGCCACCCCCCGCTAGCGGCAAACATCCAGTGGTCAGGTCTACTGTTTCAGCGTTTCATTGTTGAGAATAGCGGGCCAGTTGGCGTCAGCACGAACGATCTTATTGGCCGTATCTTGCTTCCACTCCCCCTGGGCCTCGGCGCTGTAGTTGAGATAGAGCTTGCCATCGCGAACTTCCCAGGCCGTGGGCACGGTGGTTGCCAGTACCCCACCGGCAGCTGCCTTGGCACAATAGCCACCGTACTGAGGCGCGTAGGCCTCAGGATTTTGGGCAAACAAATCACGATTTTCTGCACTCGAAAACAGCCAGTCGGCACCGTTCCAATTGTGGGTAAAGTCTTGGCTACCAGCCACCAGCTCACTCTGGGTAAAATACGCCACCACATCCTGGCCATCGAGGGCAAACCCATTTTCGGTATACACCGCCGGAAACCGCGTGGCCTCTGCCTGGGTGGTCAGCTGAGCAGGCCTAGACGCCGTGACAGAAACATCGCTTAAACCAGAGGCCCTGAGGCCATGGCTAAAGCCTAAGGTCAGCAGTCCGGCAGCGGTAGCAAGGGCAAAATATTTTATAGTCATGGCGGCTCATCATCCTCAGTTGAAGTACTCGAACTGCCCATTCAAACAACGGGTTTGACCAGGCGTTTGTATGATTTCAGGGGCTTTTTGAACCCAACTTAGCCTAGAGGGCTAACAATTTTGCCACATGAGTACTGGCTTAAAAACCCATGAATAACTATGAGAAATCTCAGCAAAAAATTACCCCAGACCACATCAAGTCTGGGGTAAAGACATAGGTGAAAAATGAACGCCAATTGGTTGCATCACTCCCGGTAGACCGAGCTCTAGGCCCGTATCCCAGGCGCTTGTGGGCTTCCAATGCGAGGGTAACGAGCTTTAGTAATGGCCTGTCCCGGCAGGGGCTAGGGCATGGTGCCCAGACGGCGAATCGTCACCATTTCGCTGGAGACCAGCTGACTGCCATTGAGCTGCGCCTTCTCGACCCGAAAAACGCCCCCGGCCTGGATGTCAATGTCGCCAATCAGCCCGGCGTTGGGGCCGCAGCTGTGGCTGAGGCGCTTGCCGTCAAAGGCCACCGTAGCGCCGATGCCCGCATGGCGGCAGACGGTGCCGTCAGCCAGCACAATTTCCTGCACCAGGAAGCGAATGTCCTGGCTTTCCACAATGGCGTCGCGATCGCGGTTTTCGGGCCCCTCGCGGTCAACGGTGATGTAGTTGAGGCTGTCAATGCGCACCTCGCCCCGCAGCCCGCGGCCGTCGGTGCAGGTATAGGTGACGGGGTCGCCCAGGGAGCGGGGCTGGGGGCCCACGTAGGTGCACACCCGGCGGTCAGGCAGCACAATTTGGGCGGGGCTGTCGGGGTTGGCAATGGCCAGTCGGGGTGAGGCCAGGGCGGGGCTGACCAGCGCCATCGCACCGGCCACCGAGAGCAGACTAAAACCAAGGGTCTTCATAGGGGAATAGCCCAAAAATAGGTTGTCAGCGAGTCCTTCTGCGACACAACCTGGAACGACCTGGGCAAGGGGGTTAGCCGCCCTTGCCGCAAAATGCACCTACGATAATAGGCCAGTTCAGCCCGTTGGCTTAAACTAGAGAGGTCGATCAAGCGTGGTGATCATGATTTTTCCTGGTGCTCCGGTTACGGTGGTCAACGTCAACGATACCTACTATGGGTTTCAGGGCCTGGTGCAGCGCATTACCGACGGCAAAGTGGCCGTGCTGTTTGAGGGGGGCAACTGGGACAAGCTGGTCACCTTTGAGCTGTCGGAGCTAGAGGCTGTGACCACCGGCAAGCGGCGATAGGTACAGTCATGCGCCTACCCCTGTCCCAGCCCGCCGCCCCAGCGCGGCAGCCCAACCACATTGCCGAGGTGATTGAAACCGCCACCACAGAATTTTTGGCCCAGTGCCTGGAGCCTGAGGCCCTGGCTTTTTCGGCCATGCCCCCCTTTGGCAGCTGGGTGACCGCCCTCGATGAGGAGTCGGGCAATACGGTCTATGGGGTGGTCTACCACGCCACCACCAGCCCCATCGACTCGGTGCATCGGGCCCGGGCCCTGGGGCTGTCGCTGGAGGACCTGCGCCAGCAGCAGCCGCAGATTTTTGCCATGCTCAAGACCGAGTTTAAGGCGGCGATTGTGGGGTTTCGGGCCCCCGACCTGGCGGGGCGACCCCAGGGGCCAATTTTTCAGCATTTGCCGCCGCGCCCGCCCCAGGTGCACCAGGCCGTGTATGCCTGCTCTGGCGAAGCGGTGGTGGAGTTTACCGACCAGCTCGACTTTGTCAGAACGCTGCTGGCCATGGGCAGCGCCCCGGTGGATAGCCTGGTGGCGGCGGTGCTGCGCCAGGGCTACCAGCTGCGCAAGCTCGATCGCCCCTGGCTGGTGCAGGCCGGGCGCACCCTGAGCGTGTTTCTCAAAGATGACTACGACCGGCTGCGGATGATTCTCGGCCAGGTGTACGCCTAACCATGGAAACCTTTGACTGGATTGTGGTGGGCAATGGCCTGGTGGGGGCAGCGGTTAGCTACGAGCTGGCTCGATGCGGCTTTTCGGTGCTGCTGATTGACCGCGCCCTGGAGCCCGGCAACGCCACCCGCTACAGCTACGGCGGCATTCCCTACTGGTCGGGCAGCACGGCTTTAACGCAGCAGCTCTGCCGGGAGGGCATCGCCAAGCACCGCCAGCTCAGTGCCGAACTGGAGGGCGACACCCAGTTTCGCGAGCTTGACCTGCTGCTCACCCTGGCCCCCGAGGGCGACCCCGAGGCCGCCGCCGCCAACTACGCTGACTGCTCGACGCCGCCCCGGTGGATAGGGGCAGCTGAGGCGGTAGAGCTGGAGCCCTTGCTAGAAAAGGATGCCATAGCCGGAGCCTTTACCGTGCGCCACGGCCATGTCTCGCCCCTTGCCCTGGTCAGCGCCTACAACCAGGCCTTTAAGCGCCTGGGCGGCACCCACATGGTGGCCCCGGTGGTCGATGTGGTGCGCGTCAACGATCGCGTCACTGGCATTGTCACCGCCGAGCAGGCCTACCCGGCCCGGCAGGTGCTGGTAGCCGCCGGAGCGCCGAGCCGGGCGCTGCTGCACCAGGCCCAGGTCAAGGTGCCGCTCTACTACAGCCACGCCGAGCTGATCGAAACGCCGCCCCTGCCGCTGACCCTGCGGGCGTTGATCATGCCAGCCCAGACCCGGCGCTTTGCCCTGGAGGCCGAGGCCAGCCGGGCCGAGATGGACCCCAGATGGGATGAACCGGGCCATGAGGTCACTCCCGCTATTCTCGACAGTGGGGCAATTCAGTTTTTAGATGGCCATGTGTGCCTGGGCCAGGTGAGCCGTACCCTGACCGACCTGGATGCAGAGCTGGATGCTGAAAGTAGCGATCGCACCCTCCGGGCTGCCATGGCTCCCCAAATTCCGGCTTTGGCCAAGGTGCCGGGCACCTGGCGGCGCTGCCTGGTCAGCTTTAGCCGCGACGGGCTGCCCCTGGTGGGCCCGGTGCCCGGTGTTGAAGGGCTGCACCTGATGGCCGGGTTTAGCGCGCCGTTTGTGTACCTGCCGCCAGTGGCCCAGCGCTTTGCCCAGGCGGCCACCGGCAGCGCCGACTCAATCTTGCCTGCCATGGCCCCCGCTCGGTTTTTGGCTTAGCCCCATGTTCAGTAGCACAGTTAGATGTCTTGCTTCTTTAAGTAGTACGCCTTGAAATTCCGATACTGCTGCCGGTGGAAGCTCACCACAGTCGTCATGATCTCGCTCAGGCTCAGGCCGCGCTGTCGCTAGCGCTTCTGAGTCCCGTCGCTGAGCAGCTGCCGACGCCGCTGGGCCTGAAACGGCTGGCAGGAATGCATCAATATGGCAAAACAGGGCGTCTAGACTATCCGTCTAGACTATCCATAGAGGGGCCTGCTGATACTTGGTTTTTCACCCTTCAGCTACAAAGCCCCTCCCTATACTTATCTCGAACTCAGGTTACCGTAGATTCTGGCACATGGTGGGCGCTGTCTAGGCGGGCCCGTGGCTACCCTGGGGTAGCTTTGCCCACCGAGATTTCCCCCTATGAAACGTGCCCTTGCCGTTGCCCTGGCCCCGCTTTGCCTAGGAGTTGCCACCACCCTGCCGCTGCCGGGGCTAAACGGCTGCTCCATGCTGGCCTGGGCCCAAGACACCCGCAGCTACGGCAGCCAGGGCAGCGATGGCCGCGCCGGGCGATCGGGGCGCGATGGCACCGCTGGGCCCAGCCAGACGGCGATTGCCGACGGCACCCCGGCCAGTTTTAGCCTCACCGGCAGCGACGGGGAAGACGGCGAACCGGGCGAAAATGGCTATCGCCCCCGCTGTGGGGGGCAGCCCCGCGATGTGGCCTACCACCTGCGCGCCCCCGATGGCGGGTCGGGGGGCGACGGCGGCAGCGGCGGCGACGGCGGCAGCGGCGGCGATTTGACGGTGTATTTTCGCGATCGCACCTCACTCCAGCGGCTGGCGGTAGATGCCCGCGGCGGGCGCTTTGGCCGGGGCGGGCGGGGCGGCAGCGGGGCCCTGGGCTGTCGCTGCGACTGGCGCGACTGGGAAATTCAGACCTGCACGGGCACCCCCGGCCAGGCCGACTACAGCTGCCAAAACACCCGCTACACCTGCCGCGATGGCCGCAGCGGCAGCAACGGCAGCAACGGCCGCGACGGCAGCCCCGGCACCGACGGCCAGCTGTGGATTGTCAACCAGCTGGAGCCCCTGTTGCCCGAAACCCCCACGGCGACGGTGGGGCTGACCACCCTGGCCAACCAGCCCGTGCGCCTCTCGCGCAATCTGTGGGCCGAAAAAACGGGAGCCATTGCCCTGCTGGCCCCCGGCTCCCGGGTCAACGACACCTACCGGGAGTACACCGGGCGTGTGGAGGGAGAGGTCTCCCTCGACTGGCAGGCCCCCCGGCCCCTGGGCACCTTCGCCGGGGCCGAAGTGCGGGCCGAAATTCAGCCCGACGGGGCGCTGACGGCGGCCTTTCCGGAGGGGCTGTGGGCCGACTACACCACCAGCCGCCAGGGCGAGCAGCTCACCATTGCGGTTGCCAATGCGGTGCGGGCCAGCGAGGCTACCCGGCTGGCCTGGGGCGGCTTGCAGGGCAGCGGCGCGGGGCTCCGGGCGGTGGTGCTCGACCTGGCCGGGGAGACCGCCTACCTGAATACTGAGTTTCGCCTCACCCTGAGAACCACCGATGGCGATCCCAGGGGCGATCGCACCCTGCGCTACGTCACCCGCTACGACGATGTGGTGCCCGCCGACCTGGTCAGCCTAGACGCCAACCGGTTTGAGCTGGCCCTGGGGCAGCTGCCGCTCGACCAGCGGGCCCTGGGCCGCAGCACCGCCGCCCAGCTGGAGCTGACGGTGGTGCGATCGCTGGGTCAAAACAGCGCCCAGCAGACCCTTCAGTGGCAAGGGGAATGGTAGAGAGTAGGTGGCTCTGGGGGCCGAGCAGGCCAATTCGCCCCGGTCGTTGGCCAGCAAAGTCTGGATAAATCTCTGTAAAGCTTTGATCCAGGCAGCGCGATCGGCATTGGTCAAGGGTTCTCCCCGCTGCAGTTTGGCTATATTATCGGGCGAGTGAAAATCGTCGCCGTCAAAAACAGGTAGGCCCAGCGCCACGGCCAACCGATTGCCGAGGGTGGTCTTGCCCACCCCTGAGCCCCTATTGGCGCGTATGCCTACCGGGACTATGTCCATCAGAACTATGCCCATCAGAATTATGATCGGGCTGGTGATAGCGTTTGGTTAATGGGGCACAGGGGTTGGAGGTTGGCTAGGGAGCTGGGATAGGGCTGAGCCCAGTCTAGCCAGGGCGCGATTTTCCATGGATTGGATTGTATGACTATCTCCTTTGGCCGTCATCTGTGCGGCAGCGGGGCGTTTGCCACCCAGCAGGAATGGTTGGTGACCAACGGCCTGGGCGGCTACGGCTGCGGCACCGTGGCCGGGGTGCTCACTCGCCATTACCACGGGCTGCTGGTGGCGGCGCTCCAGCCCCCCCTGGAGCGCACGCTGCTGGTGACCAAGGTGGATGAGACGGCCACCTATCTGGGCCAGACCTACGATCTGTACAGCGATCGCTGGGCCGACGGAACACTACACCCCGAGGGCTATCTGCACCTGGAGTCGTTTCGGCTGGAGGGGACGATACCGATCTGGGTATATGCGATCGCAGATGCCCAGATCGAAAAGCGCGTGTGGATGGAACCGGGCGCCAACACCACCTACCTGCGCTACACCGTTCGCCGGGCCAGTGCCCCCGTCACCCTCAGCCTGCGGGTGCTGGTCAACCACCGCAGCCACCACCACAGCACCCAGGGCGAGGGCTGGGCGATGTCTATCAATGCCTGTCCCCAGGGGTTGCGCATCCAGGCCAGAGACGCGCTGCCGCCCTTTTATTTGCTCAGCGAAACCGCCCCCGCCCAGCCCGCCCACACCTGGTACAACGGCTACGCCCTGGCGGTGGAGGCCGACCGGGGCATTCACCCCTACGACGACCACCTGCATGCCGCCACCTTTGCGCCCACCCTGGGTCAGGGCCAGTCGTTTACCCTGGTGGCCACCACCGAGGCCGAGGCCGACCGCTCGGGGCAGAGTGCGCTGCTGCGTCGGCTGGCCTACGAGCAGCACCTGATTGCCCAGGGTCGAGCCGCCCAGCCCGACGACGAGCCGCCCGCCTGGGTGAGCCAGCTGGTGCTGGCCGCCGACCAGTTTGTGGTCAACCGTCCGTTGAGCCAGGGGGCCGAGACCGGGGCGCAGGCGGCTGAGCCGGGCGGGGTTGAGCCCGGGGGGGCCTCAACCGGGGCGGCCCAGGAGGAGCCCGCCGGGGGCAAGAGCATCATTGCGGGCTACCCCTGGTTTGGCGACTGGGGCCGCGACACCATGATTGCCCTGCCGGGGCTCACCCTGGCCACCGGCCGCCCCGCCCTGGCCCGGCTAATTTTGCAGACCTTTGCCCGCTACCTCGACCAGGGCATGCTGCCCAACGCCTTCCCGGAGAGCGGCGCGGCCCCCCACTACAACACCGTCGATGCCACCCTCTGGTACTTTGAGGCCCTGCGCGCCTACCACCAGAGCACCGCCGACCTGGGGCTGATTGAGGATCTGTTTCCCCAGCTCCAGACGGTGATCACCTGGCACTGTAAGGGCACCCGCCACGGCATTCGGGTAGACCCCGCCGACGGGCTGCTGGCGGCGGGCGAAGCGGGGGTGCAGCTCACCTGGATGGACGCCAAGGTGGGCGACTGGGTGGTGACGCCGCGGGTGGGCAAGCCCATTGAAGTCAACGCTCTGTGGTACAACGCCCTGCTGGTGATGGCCGACCTGGCCCGCCGCCTGGGCCAGCCAGAGGCTGACTACGAGGAGCTGGCGGCCCAGACCCGCCAGGGGTTTCAGCGGTTTTGGAGCGATGGGCTGGGCCACTGCTACGACCTGCTCGACGGCCCTGCTGGCGCCGACCCCAGCCTGCGGCCCAACCAGATTTTTGCGGTGGCGCTGCCCGCGGCCAGCCTGGGCGAACCCTGCCTCAACCTGGAACGGCAGCGGGCGGTGGTCGATACCGTGGCCCAGCGGCTGTTGACCTCCCACGGGCTGAGATCGCTAGATCCGGCCCACCCCAGCTACCGGGGCCACTACGGCGGCGACCCGGTGCAGCGCGACGGGGCCTACCACCAGGGCACCGTGTGGAGCTGGCTGCTGGGCCCCTTTGTGCAGGCCCACTGGCGGCTCTACGGCGATGCCGACCTGGCCCACAGCTTTTTGGAGCCGCTGGTTGACCACCTGCAAGGGGGCTGCCTGGGCACCATCGGCGAGATCTTTGAGGGCGATGCCCCGATGGCCCCGCGCGGGGCCTTTGCCCAGGCCTGGTCGGTGGCGGAGCTGCTGCGGGTGAGTGCGCTGCTGCGGCCCCTGCGCAAGGAGTAAGGGCCGTTCTACTGCCTAGCGGGGGGCGGTGGTGCGATCGCACCTGCCCCCCAGCCCCTCAACGATGGCACAGGTATTCACCACCAGCAGGTCTTGCATGGTGACTGCCTCGGTGCCAGGGCCACCGGGGCCCTCCACAAACAGAGGCTGCTCGGCCACGGTTACCCCGGCATCCCTGGCCACGGTTTCAATCAGCTGCGGGGCGGTGGTGGTTTCGGCAAAAATGGCGGGCACCTGGGCGGCTTTCACCTGCTCCACCAGGGCGGTGAGGGTGCCGGGGGTGGGTTTGGCATCGGCGTTCAGGTCAGTCAGCGCCCCTTTGACCTCAAAGCCGTAGGCCTCGGCGAAGTAGCCAAAGGCATCGTGGGTGGTGACGAGCTGGCGCGCGCTGGCGGGCACCGTGGCCACCTGGGTTTGAATCCAGCCGTCGATGGCGTTGAACTGGGTGGCCAGACGCTCGGCGTTGGTGGCGTAGCGGTCGGCCTGGGTGGGGTTGGCCGCGGCCAGGCGCTCGGCAATCACCGCCACCATGGCGGCGTTGTGGGCGGCATCGTGCCAAATGTGGGGGTCGGGCACGGCCTCGGCGGCGGCTTCGGCCCCGTGATCATGGCCGTCATCGTGGCCATCATCGTGGGCGGCGGCATCCTGGTCGTGGCCGTGGTCGTGGCCGTGATCATGGGCGGCACCCAGCAGCGGCGTGGGCACCGCCGCCTCGTACACCGCCACCCGCGCCGCCTCGGTGGCGCTGTCTTCCACCATGGCGATCAGGGTGGGGGCAAAGCCGTAGCCGTCGTAGAGAATCAGATCGGCCTGCTCAATCGCCTGGCGATCGGAGGGTTTGACCTGGTAGGTGTGGGGGTCGGTGCCGGGGTCGAGCAGGCAGGTGAGGGCCACGGTGGTCTCGGCAATTTGCTGGGTCAGGTCGCAGAGCACGCCGGTGGTCGCCACCACCACCGGGCGCTCGGCCTGGGCCACGGGCGGATCGCCCCCTGCCCCGGCCTCTGGAGCGGTCGCGGTAGGCCCGCCGCCGCTGCACCCCACCAGCCCCAGCGCCAGCAGGCCCGCCCCCAAACCAATTCTGCGACCAGACGCCAATGCCGCCGCTCTGCAAAAAACCATGGCCTAATTCTCCCAGAAATAGATAACTGAACTAGTATGATAGTGATAACGGTTATCATTTCATCGCTGCCATGCTAGAGGTTCAAAACCTGTCTGTCAACTACCGGGGTCTGGCCGCCCTGGAGGATGTGTCTCTGGCGCTGGGGGCGGGGGAGCTGGTGGGGCTGATTGGGCCCAACGGGGCGGGCAAGAGCACCCTAATGCAGGCGATGCTGGGACTGGTGCCCTGCCGCGGCCAGGTGCTATTTCAAGGAGTGCCGCTGCGGCGACGGCGGCGGGCGGTGGCCTACGTACCCCAGCGATCGCGCATCGACTGGGACTACCCGATCACCGCTGGGCAGGTGGCGATGATGGCCCAGTCGGCCCTGGCCGGGTGGCTGCGGCGGCCCAGCCAGCGGGCCCGGCAGCGAGTCACCGTGGCCCTGGAGCGGGTCGATATGCTGCACCTGGCCGATCGGCCCATTGGTCAGCTCTCGGGGGGGCAGCAGCAGCGGGTGTTTCTGGCTCGGGCCCTGGCCCAGGATGCCGACCTGCTGCTGCTCGACGAACCCTTCACCGGCATCGACAAAAAAACCGAAGCCCTCATGCTGGGCATCTTTGCCGAACTCCAGGCGCAGGGCAAAACCCTGGTGGTGTGCAGCCACGAGTGGGGCGAGGCCCTGCACCGCTACGACCGCCTGCTGCTGCTCAACCGGCGTCTGCTGGCCGACGACACCCCCCACGCGGTGATGACCTTCGACAACATTCAGCGGGCCTACGGCCAGGGGCCAGCGCCCAGCGCCATGAGCGCCTCCTACGCCGATTTCTTTTGCTGAGGCGGGGGTCTGGGGGCAATGGTTTTAAGCGACTTTTGGACGATAGTTTCTTCAATGGTGGGCACTGCCCACCCTAAGTTTCTTCAATGATGGGCACTGCCCACCCTACAGTGGCTACTCAATGGTGGGCAGTGCCCACCCTACGGCTGGCTATAGCGGGCGGAGGGTGACGACTACGGGGTAATGATCAGACCCGCCGCTGTCGCCCACCCTGGCGCTGAGCGATCGCAGGTCGGCGGTGTGCCATACGTAGTCAAGTCGCTGCACCGGCCAGGGGATCGCCCCCAGCCGCAGGGTGTGGCCCCATCCCCAGCCGGCCTGCTGAAAACTGTCGGTGAGCTGCGATCGCAGCTGGGCGTAGGTCTGGGAGGTATCGGTCATATTGCAGTCGCACAGGAGAATGGTGGTGCGATCGCGGGTCTGCACCACCTGAACGGCATCTCAGGGTAGCTTGAAGAAGCCGCTGACGGCACCGATACCCATTTGACGAACTGCAATGACCCAATTTACTCTCTACGGCCCCACCCTGAGCACCTACGTGCGCACCGTTCGCATG
>DATIVG010000008.1:0-5880 GCA_035466075.1 Nodosilinea sp.
GCATTTGGGTTAGCTACGAAAGGCATTAAATGGTTGATTTATAGCTGTAGCCAGTCCGGTTAAGACACTTTCCCAAAGAACGTTTGAACGTTCGAACGTTTCTAAGGTTTCTCGATGTCCTAACCCAGGTGTCTACGGCTATATAGCTGCGTTCAGCCGCCCCTCTCGCCCCCTACCCCCGAGGCCGCACCATCAGCAACTGCTCAGCCTGCCCAAACCCGTACTTTTCGTAAAAGGGCTGCATCTCAGGGGTGCAAAACAGCTGAATGCACTCCACCGCAGCCAGCCGGGGGTGGGTGGTGATGTGCTCGATCAGCTGGGCACCCAGGCCCTGGCCGCGATAGTCGGCGGCCACGATGACATCGAAGACGATGGCCCGGTACACCCAGTCGGTGAGCACCCGCGCAAAGGCGGCCAGCCGCTGGGCCTCCGCGTCCCACAGGGCCATGATCAGATCGGAATTGTCCAGTAGGGTGGGCACATCGGCCAGGGCGCGTTCCTTGCTCCACCACTCTTGCAGGTACATCTGGTGCAGCTGCTCCACTTGAGCCGGGGTGAGCTGGTGAATGAGGCTGAGCATGGGCAGATATCGTTTCTTTAACGGTACGGCGATCCTCACCCAACGCCCCCCATAAATAGCTACGATCGAGGGGTAGCAAGGCGACAGACCTATCTTACTGCCGATGGCAGGAGCCGAGACCGCCGATAGCCTAGAAGATAGCTACCCGCCGCAGGTCTGTTGTTAGGCGGCGCAGGCAAGCCCCAGATCCGCAGCCTGCCCACGCGAGCCCCCCCATCCAGGCCTGACAGGCTAAGGCCAGCTACCGTCGCCAGCTCGATCCCAGCGGGAGATCGCCCTGGCCCTGATCATCTCTACCGGAGGACCCCTCCATGAAACTTACTTTCCTTGCCGGAGCCGCAGTGGCCTTGCCGCTCGTCTTCGCTCTACCAGCCCCGGCCGAAAACCCGGCCCACGTGCAGCAGTTGCTCGATACCAATCTCTGCCAGGGCTGCGACCTGTCGGGGGCCGACCTCACCCAGGCGCACCTGATTGGGGCCGATCTGCGCGATGCCAACCTGGTGGGGGCCACGCTGGTGGAGGCCAACCTGGAAGGGGCTGACCTCAGTCGGGCCGACCTCAGTGAGGCCAACCTCACCCGCGCCTTTTTGACCAATGCCCTGCTCGAAAACGCCACCCTCGATCGGGCCAACCTGACCGAGGCCGAAATTTACTTTGCCGATGTCACCGGGGCCTCGTTTCTCAACGCCGATCTGACCGGGGCCGAGGTGGTGGGTACGCCGATTAGCGTTGGCGGCGACTAGAGCCTTGTCTCCCTGAACATCGACCGCAAACATTGACCGCAGCGTCACTCTCTAGAGAACGCTGCGGTTTTTTACAGCTCAAAAAAAGCAGCTCCAATTCAGGAGCTGCTAGCCAACTTCTCAGCGACGATAGACTCAGCCAAAGCAAACCTTTAACCGGTTCACCCCGGCTCTACTGGGGCCCTACTGGCCAAAGAAATTCTTTACAGAATCCACTAGGCCTTCAGCCGAGTCTTGGGCCGATTCCGCCGCATTTTCTACCGCACCCTGGGCGCGGCCAATATCTTTTTGAGCCCGGCCCTGCACCTGGTTGCCCAGGCCATCGGTGTCGCCGGTCATCTTATCCACCTGGCGCTGCACTCGGCCCAGGTCTTCCTTGGCGCGACCTTCGAGCTGGTTGGCGGTGCCAGAGCCAGACACGCGGTCAAGCTCGCGCTCCGCCCGAGACTGCACAATGTCGCCCGCTTTGTTGCCCAGGGCGGCAGCGGGGGCGCTAAAGCCAAACAGCAGGCCAGAGCCCACCACCAGGGTGGCGAGGCCCACGCAGAGCAGGCGCTGTAGGCGGGCTGCGATCGCACGTATAGTCATAAAAAATCCTCCTGAAGAAAGCTGCATGTGCAAGTCAGCTGTACATGCTTGTCTAGCTCAGTTATAGGTCGCCCCCACCTCCCCCCAAATCACCCAACCGACAGAGATGACCACCCCGGCAAGGTACAGATCTACCCCCCGCCAGTCCTACTTTTGGCCAGGGCGATCGCCAATCATGCCGCCAATGAATAGCCACGGCGGCGAGGCGACTACCCCCCGGGCCCAGCATAAATTCCGGCTAAAATTCTGACCGCATCAGCGCTGCCACCCAACCCTTGCCCTAAAATCGTGGCAACCCAGCGCCCGATTCTCCCTATGTCCAACGCGTCTAACGTCATTGCCCAACGCAACGGCATCTTTACCGACGGAGCCTTTACCCGCCCGGCCAGCGGCGCCGAGCTCACCTGCTCAATTTTGGTGGTCGGCGGCTCCACCGCCGCCTACACCACCACCCTCACCGCCCTGCGCCTCAATCTCGATGTCTGTCTGGTGCAGCCCCAAAAGGTGGTGGGCGGCCAGTTTACCGCCCAGGCCCTGCCCGCCTCCGACGACGGCGACCTGCTCCAGGCCAAGGCCACCCTCTACACCGTCGATGGCGAAGAATTTGCCATCTCCAAAGCGCAGCGGGCCTTTCGCGATCGCCAGCGCGAGCTCCAGCCCGTGGGCGGCAAAAAGGTGCCCAACCCCGGCGGCGGCTGGGTCAGCCCCCTGGCCACCACCCCCGTTGTCGCCGCCACGGCCATGAATGAAGCCCTGCTGCCCTACCTGCGCGACCGCCGCCTCACCCTCATTCCCCTGGCAGAGCCCACCCAGGTGCTCACCACCACCGTCAACGGGCGACCCCAGGTACAGGGCGTCGTCTGCCGCGATCGCCAAACCGGCCACACCTTTACCGTCAAGGCCAAAATCACCGTCGAGGCCACCGACCTGGGCGACCTGCTCGAAGTCGGCAACATTCCCTCCTACGTCGGCCAAGAGGCCCGTCACCAAACCGGCGAAGCCATTCTGCCCGAAGAGGCCAGGCCCCAGTGCCAGCAGTCGATCACCTTTGATGTGGTGGTCGAGCACACCGCCCGGGGCAAAGGGGTACCGATCGGCAAGCCCAGCGGGTTCGAGACCGAAGGGTGGATTGGCCTCAAAGAATTTACCAGCACCTTTTGGACCAAGCCCAAACCCGACAAATGGCAACCCTGGGACTTCTTTAGCGACTTTGGCATCTTTCGCTATCGCCGCCTGTTCCGGTCTCACCCCCACGACAAAAAAGTCTCCCCCGGCGATGTGGCCGTCCTCAACTGGGGCACCTCCAGCGAGCCCCACCGCGCCTTTTGCTGCGGCAACGACTACCGCCCTGGTCGGCTGGTCGGCGTCAGCCGCGAAGAGCGGGCTCTGCACATTCAGCGGGCGCGGCAGCGGGCCCAGGCCTACGTCCACTACCTGCAAACCCACGGGGCCGCCGACCTCAAACCCCGGGGCGACCTCACCTGGACCAGCGACGGCATCGCCCTCGAGCCCTACATTCGCGAAGCCCGCCGCGGCATGGCCCTCACCACCATTCGCCACGAAGATGTCGCCGAGAGCTTCTTCCCCGACCAGGCCCGCGCCCGCTGCTTCGATGACTCGGTGGGCATTGGCCAGTACCACTACCTCGACCTGCACGGCAACGATGCCAAGGGCCACGTCAGCCCCCGGGGCAAAGATGTAGTGGCCCTGCCCTTCAGCCTGCCCCTCGGCGCCCTCGTGCCCCGCGACACCGACGGCCTGGTGCTGTCCGCCAAAAGCCTGGGCACCACCCACATCACCAACGCCGCCTACCGCATGCACCCGATGGAGTGGGCGATTGGCGAGGCCAGCGGGTTTTTGGCCGTCTTTGCCGTGTGGACGGGGCTCGCCCCTCGCCAGTTGGCCGCCGATGAGGCCCAGGTGCGCAAAATCCAGGGCTTTATGGCCCGCAACGGCATCCCGATCTTTTGGTTCAACGACCTCAGCCACAACGACCCCGACTTTGAGGCCATCCAGGTGCTGGCGGCCGCTGGCATCGTGCGCAGCGACGATCCGCGATCGCTCAGCTTCAAGCCCCATGCCCCCGTCAGCCGGGCGGTGGTGGCCACGGCCCTGGTCAACGCCCTCAAGCTGCCCACCACCCTGCCCGACCCGGCAACCGCTGGGCCAACCTTTACCGATGTCGCCCCCGGCAAGCACTGGGCCTATCTGCCCATCGAAACCCTCCACGCCCACGGCATGACCACCGGGGTGGGCAACAACCGCTTTGCCCCCGACAGCCCCATCACCCGCCAGCAGCTGTCGTTTTTAGTCAAGCGGGCCATGCCTGAGGTCTACGACCGGGCCTTTGCCCGCACCCCCATCGATCGCCAAAACCTCCAGCGCCGCGAACTCTCCCGCGTGCTCTACGAGGTGCTCAAGGGTCGGCTGGGGATTTAGGCAGGTGCGATCGCACTGATCGCCGCCACCGCTACCCATAGCCCCAATCCCCAGCGTCGCTCTGGGGAATGCAGAGGCAGTCCGCCGACGTTGGCGGCCAAAATCAGAGCCAACGCTGAGGCAAACTTGCTGCAAAAACCGCCATTTTCACCCTCAGACCCCAGGGGCTAGCCCAGGAAGGCTGTTTATCTCGATCTTTAGTAATCGGGATTACAACTGCGATGGGTGAAAGCCTATTCACTGATGAGGTCGTTTCAGTGTTTATGGTTCGTTAAGCCTATGAAATTGTTGAAACAGCTCAAGCGACAGCCCGCCTGGAGATCGTCAAAGTGGCTGTTGCAGGTGATGAGTGGGGTTGGGGTCTGTCTGCTGGTGGCCACCGCCTGGTCATCGTGGTTGTCACCCGCCGCGGCCCAGTACGAGACCTACGATGTCAAGTCGGTGCCGGGCAACGTGATCTGGGGTGAGCTGTTTAAACCCGACAGCGAACCCATTCTCACCGTTAAGTCGGGCGATCGCATTCGCATGGAAACGGTCTCCCACGAAGGCATCTTGGCAGACCAGGGCGACACCGTTGAGTTTCTCACCGGCGGCGGCATCAAAGAAGACGACATTTTGCCCGACCAGATCACCATTAAAGGCACCGTGCCCAAGACTGGCCCGGGCCCCCACGTGATCACCGGGCCCATCTACGTCGAAGATGCCGAACCCGGCGATGTGCTCGAAATCAAAACTATCGACATCGACTACCGAGTGCCCTACGGCGTCATCTCCAACCGCCACGGCAAAGGGTCTTTGCCCGGTGAATATCCCGAAAACGATGCGCCCATCTACACCAAAATCATTCCCATCGATGCCGAAAAGGAAATTGGCATTTTCAAGCCCTCCAACGGACTGCCCGATCTGGAGATTCCGCTCAAGCCCTTTATGGGCCTGATGGGTGTGGTGCCAGCGGCGGTCGAAGACTCGGTTAACTCCGTGCCCCCTGGCCTGTACGGCGGCAACGTCGATATCAAGCACCTGGGTCGCGGCAGCAGTCTGTACCTGCCGGTACAGGTGCCTGGGGCGCTGTTTTACTCGGGCGACCCGCACTGCGCCCAGGGCAATGGTGAAGTGGCGCTGACGGCAATCGAGTGCTCTCTACTGCCCACCTTTGAGCTCGTGCTCCACAAAGATATGGAGCTGCCTGCCCCCATGGGTGAAACCGCAGATTCTTGGATTGCC
Source organism: Nodosilinea sp. (assembly GCA_035466075.1). Taxonomy (GTDB): domain Bacteria; phylum Cyanobacteriota; class Cyanobacteriia; order Phormidesmidales; family Phormidesmidaceae; genus Nodosilinea. The sequence continues at coordinate 5,575 of DATIVG010000008.1, forward strand.
GTCGGTCTCGACGTTGACCTCAACGAAGCCATGAAGAAGTCGGTGCGCGAGTATCTGCGCATTGTGAACGACAAGTATGGGCTCACCAAGGCCGATGCCCTGCTCTACGCCAGCGCCGACATCGACTTTGAGGTGTCTCAGGTGGTGGATATTGTCAAAGGCATCCACGGGGTAATTCCCAAGGATCGCTTCACCGCCCTGGAGAAATAGTCGCTAGCCAATCGCTAGCGCTCTGAGCGCGGGTGGGCTGTCCTCTGGGCGGCCCACCCGCGCGTTTTATGGGTAGATTTTCTAGCGCCCCCGCCC
>DATIVG010000009.1:0-8410 GCA_035466075.1 Nodosilinea sp.
CTGGCCCGGGCCGACTGAATCGCGGCAGACCTGCGGCGGGCTACCGGCGACCCGCCTTGGGGTACAGCCAAAAGCCCAGGCCCTTGCTGAGCCACGGCATCACCGGGTAGGTCAACAGGGCCGACACAAAAATCACCGAAATAAACAGCCCCAGCAGCCCTGGCAACCCCGCCAGCAGCGGCCCCAGCAGCCAGTTGGCCAGCAAAATCAGCGGGTAAACCGCCAGCACCCCCAGCACCACCTGCTTGTAGTAGGGAGGCTTGAGCAAAGCCGATTGCCCCCCCGAACGAGCCGGGGGTAGGGTAAACCACAGCTCTAGACCACTGGGCAACTGCTGCTGCGATCGTGCCGCAATCAACCCGTAGGATTGGTCCATCCAGTGGCGGTAGGTGGGCGATATCAGCCAGCGGCGCAGGGTAGCGTAGCTCTCAAACTTTACAATCACCACGTACTCGGGGTGGTCGTGGTCGCGGGGGCGAATCACCTCCACCCCCATAAACCCCTCAAACTGCCGGGCATCCCCGTTGATGCCCTTAGTCCAAGCCTCGTAGGCAGGCACCCGACTGGGCTCAACCACCTCCGAAATCACCAGGGTCACCGGGCCCGAGGGCTGCTGTATCTCGTCCATAGGGGTAGGCTCAGATCACTTCAGACGGGCAGCCAGGGCAAACGCGTCTCCCTTTCATCCCGCTCCCCTGCGCTACCGCCCCTACAGCGAACAAAACTTCCTCACCCGGTCAAACTCCGGGTCCTGCCAGGAATAGGCAAAGTGGCTTACCGAGGTAATCTGCGGCGTCGCCCGCCGCAGGGCCTCCATCTGGGTTTCCAGCGCCGGACGGTTGTAGGTAGCCTGCCCCCAAATACCCGCCAGGGCAGGAGTAACTGTAGGAGAAGCTCCGCTCGGTACCATTGTCTGCACCCGGCGCACCCCGTCTAAAATGCAGCCCGTGTTGCCGCAGACGGCGTAGGCCATGGGGTGCCAGGTCATCCAGGTGGGAAAGCGCTCCCAATACTGCAGGCGCGAGTCGTAGCCGCCCGTCCCCACCGTTTGGTTGGCCTCCGGAAAAAACACCGCCCCAGGCTGGAGGCCCGTGCGCTGCACCTGTTCACCGGCCAGCTTCACAAAATCGACCACCCCCTGCACCGCGTGGGCCACGCTCAGCTGCCAGAGCTCTGCCTGGAGCCGGGGCCGCAGACTGGCGGGGGTCGGTGGTTCCTGGCCCGGCTGGAGAGGCGGCGAGGGGGTGCGGCTTTGCCACAGGGGCTCGGCCTCATTGGGGTAGAGGTCGCGCACCTCTTGAATATCGCTATCGGTCAAATGCCCCCGGCTGATATAGCGCCGCATAATCTCCAGCCCCTGGAGATTGACTGCCCGCCGAAACAGGGCATCGCGGGAGGCCTGGCCGTAAATCCACAGGTCATCGACGCTGTCGGCGACGGAGTTGGGCCCCACCCCCCGGGGATAGCGCACGTAGTCAAACAGCACGCCATCGGGCTTGCGCTTCAGCACCGCCCCCAGCATCCTGGAGTAGTCGGCCTGGGCCTGGGGATGGTAGGGGTCAACAAATACCTCATCGGGGTTACTGGAGGCCCCAGACTTGGCATAGGTATAGGTGGTTTGGCCGCGCCCGTTGATGGCCAGCACCTCGGCGCGATCGCTCCTCAGCCCGTAGGAATAGCCAAAGTTGAGGGCAAACACCCAGGCATCCACCCGCAGCCCCCGCTGGCGACCCTTATCAATGGCTTCGGCAAACAGGTCGCGGCGTTCGTAGCCAGGGGCCTGCACCACCGAAGGCCAAATGGTGGGGTTGTCGGCCTGGGGCAGCAGCACCTGGCCCCCGTAGAAGACCTCAACGTAGACCTCGTTGTAGCCCAAATTCACCACGCGGTCGAACAGGGCATCTAAAATGCCGGGTTGCAGATCGCAGGGGTACAGCCGCACCCACACCGCCTGGCGCTGGGGCCAGTTGCGGCTGCGGCACTGGCGCAGATCTTCGGTGTGCTGGCGCACCATGGCCTGGTACTGCTGCTGCGCATTGGCATCGCCGGTCAGCGCCGCCTGGCGCAGATTTTCTTTGGCTAGGGCCGCCTCTTGGGTGACCTGGCAGTAGGCATTGAGCGCTAGGGCCTGCCCGGTGCCCGTCAGCGGCAACACCCCCAGCCCTACCAGCCCCGATGCCAGGGCTAGCCCCGGCATCAGCAACGGCTTGGCCAACCGCCTCAGGGAGCGATGAAACCGGGCTTGTAAAGAAGAACTGGCCATAGGCTAAGGGAGAAACCCCGGGAACGTTAAGGTCTGGTGCTGATCCAGGCTGGGGGCCTGAAGCCTTGCGGTAACCATGGCCGCCGGCTGGGCCCAAGGCCCAAATTGGCTGCCCAATCCAGAGGCCATGATAACGAAGTTGGCTTAGCTTATCACCGCCTTTGGGAAGCTGCCCGATCGGGTAGACGGTTTGTCGGTGTTGACGGAGGTCATGGCTCCGGCGGCAGGTGCAGGGCGCGGCGACGGCAGGCTCATTTCTCCTCCCCCGGAAATCGATCTTCTTCCAGGATGGGAACAGCGGCTGGAAAGAGCAGATCGAAGTCGAGGTCGGGCAGGTTGGCCAGCAACGCCTGTAGCTTCATGCGCTGAATGTAGGGCCAGCCGCCGTTAACTTCGATGTCGCGCAGCAGGGCGTAGAGGTTTTGGCGGTTGTCGGGCAGGGCGTCGTAGAACAGGGTTTCGCAGATATCGCGGTGGCGTTGCTCTAGCAGCCGCAGCAGCGCCAGCAGTTCGGTGTTCTTGCCCTGACGCCCCAGGGCGGCCTGGTCGATCAGATGGGACAGCTGGGTCAAATCGGCTGGGAGACTGTCGCGGCGATCGCCGGGCGGATAGTCGGTCATAGGTCTAGGCCCGAATCTTGTTAAATGGCTCAATGCTAGCTGCCTGGTAGTAAAGGCCAACGCCAGACATTTGTAAAGCTCTGCGCTGGCTCTCACCCTAAACCCCCTGCCTGGATGGGTTTTGCCCCATCGCTGGGCAGCGCCAGGCCCGGTGGCGGAGATTCTAGGAAAGAGGCCCCGAGCCATGTAGAATGCTTACTTGAGGCTTTATTTGGCTGAGGGCGGGCCCAGCGTTGTTGCCGGGCCAGGTTACTGTCGGTCGGGGGGCAGGGTTTAGTCTTGTCACTGGCGATGGTTTAAGGGCGACTTCAGGGTCGCCGCGCCAGAGCTATCTGGCCAGTGCCATAGCAGCCCAGAGCCAACGGCTGTCGCATGATTTGAGTAGTTTGACAGCGCCTTTTACATACTAATTTTTGAGGTAGACCATGAGGTATCGCGCCCTCTTAGTTGCGTTCTTGGCCATCTGCCTGAGTGTACTGACAGCCTGTAGCGAAGCGCCCAGTGCCACCAGCAGTGTGCCCCTGACCTACGACCAAATTCGGAACACTGGTCTGGCCAACAAGTGTCCACAGCTTTCTGAAATGACCCGGGGCAGCATTGCCCTGGAAGACGGCAAGACCTACCAGCTGGTAGGCATGTGCATTGAGCCCACCGCCTACTTTGTGAAGGAAGAGGCCTCTAAGCGCCAGGAAGCCAGCTACGTGCCCGGCAAGGTGCTGACCCGCTATACCTCCAGCCTGGATCAGGTGCGCGGCGATTTGACCCTGGCGGGCGACGGCAGCCTGCTGTTCTCTGAGACCGGCGGTATGGATTTCCAGGCGATCACCGTGCAGCTGCCCGGCGGTCAGCAGGAGCCTTTCCTGTTTACCGTCAAGGGTCTGGTGGCTCAGTCGCAGCCCGGCCAAAACGCCCTGACCACCTCTACCGACTTTGAGGGCGACTACAAGGTGCCTTCTTACCGCACGTCCAACTTCCTCGATCCGAAGGGTCGGGGCTTGGCCACTGGCTACGACACCGCCGTAGCCCTGCCCGGCAGTGGTGACAGTGAGGAGTACGCCAAGGAAAACATGAAGTCCTTCGACATTGGCCAGGGTCACATTTCCCTGCGGGTCTCTAAAATTGATGGCGCTACTGGCGAAATCGGCGGCACCTTCGAGGCTGAGCAGCCTTCTGATACCGACATGGGCACTGCTAAGCCTGTGGATATCAAGGTGCAGGGTGTCTTCTACGCCCGCCTCGAAGAAGTCTAGACCTGGCTTTGAGCTAAACCCCTAAACGTTTTGACCCAGAGAGGAGCTTAGCTCCTCTCTTTTTTTGGCCTTTTTTATTGCTCCGCATCTTGCTCTGCATCCAGAAGCCCCACCGGCTCCAGCTCCCCCGCCTCGTTCAGCGTCATCACTACGGCCTGGCCAGAACCGGGCACAACGCCGGTCAGGGCGGTGATATTGACCTGGTGAGTGACCATGACCAGCACGCCGGAGTTGGGCTGGCGGCGAATGTACGCTTGCACCTGATCGGTTTGCTGTGTGGCGGTGCTGCGATCGCGAAAAAATGAGTTCAGCGGCGGGTAGGGTTCCACCGGCCCCAGGGCCATCAGGTCGGCGGTTTCGAGGCAGCGGCACCACTGGCTAGAGAGCACCTGAGCCACCGCGATGCGCCGCTGCCGAAAGGCGGCCCCCATCTGCTGGGCCTGGGATTGCCCCGCCGCCGACAGGTTGCGCTGGGTGGCGCAGTCGCCCAGGCGAAAGTTGGCTGGGTCGCCCGTGCCAGGTGCGATCGCATGGCGCAGCAGCACCACATAGAGCTGCTCATCGGCCTGCTGCAAGTGGTCCCACACCGTCACTGGTGCCGCCGGGCTGAGGGCGAGGTCAGCGGGCGTGGCAGGAGCCAGCAGCCCCAGAGCCGACTGCATCGGTTGCAGAGCGAGACTCTCGCCTGTAGAGCAGCCGGCCAGAGCCACGCCGATCAGCCCTAGCCGCCATGCTCTCCACCGCCGCCAGCGAAAGAACTGATTTGGCAAAGGCCTGGGCATGGGAGGCGAGACTGATCTAGATCACACCCCTACATTACCAACATCACCCAGGGCCGGGGAGGCCATCACCACACGCATCAGCCCAGCGAGGGATATTACGTATGTCGCATGAAATCCCCCCGTCATGGCCCCCAACTCCACTGCCTCCGCCACCCCTAGCCTCCAAACCAACCTGCGCCGCCTGGCGACCGCCGCCGCCGCTGTGGTTGGACTCTCAGCTATGGCCAGTGGAGCCTCAGGGAGCACCGCCAGCCTACCCAACGGGACTTATCTCTACGGCGAATCACCCGTAGCCAACGCCATCGGCGCCGTTTACTTTGTGTTTGAAGCCAAAGATGGGCAGCTGTCCGGGGCCGTCTACCAGCCGTCGTCATCCTTCGACTGCGTGCGCGGCACCGTGGGCAGCAGCAGCCTTGACCTGGTAGTCACCGACGCCTACGACCAGAGCGAATCGCTTTACTCAGTGGCCGTGGTGGCCAATGCAACGGTAGCCAGCACCAGCGGCGGTGCCGGAGTAGCGCAGCTAGAGGGCCTGCACGCGATCTCCACCCTCTCCACCCTCGATCACCAGCTGTTGTCCGTCTGCGCCAGTCGCTAGCCCGCTCTCACCGGCCAGCCCCGCAGAAACCCCTTAAAACCAAAAAAACAAAAGCTGGGGAGAGTCATCTCCCCAGCTTTTGTTTTGGTGTCTAACCTCGTTGTCTAACCTCTGCCAGACCCATTACGGGTAAACCCTAGTACCGGTAGGAGGAGGAAGAGGCCCCGGGCTTGTGCACAATAAAGCTAGCGATTTGGCACTGCTTCACGTTGTCAAAGCCCACTACGCGGATGTAGCAGTTGGAATACTCAGAACGGCAGGCCTGCACTTCGCTCAGCACTTCTTGGGTAGAAGTAGCGTTGAACAGAGGCAGCTTCCACATCGTCCAGTAGTACTCCTCGGGGTTCGAGGCTTCGTTGAACTCAATGGCGGGGAAATAGCCCTGCTTGAGAATGTAGGCAATTTGCCGCTCGATCTGGGCATCGGTGAGCGGGGGCAGGTACGACATCGTTTCAAAACGACGCTCTTTGGGCAGAGTTTTCATAGGTCCTCGTTAAGTTAACTAGGGTGCGATCGGCTGACGCCGTGAACTAAACAAATGAGCCATAGAGTTGAGACCAATCGCCTACTCAGGGGAGGGGTCAGCGTCAGCCGCAGATTCTTGCGGGACATCGGCGTCCTCAACAAATTCTGAATCGACGGTGTGTTCAGCATCTCCCAGCTGAGTAATGCGTTCTAAATGCTGGCGGCGGTGTTCCATATTGGCCTGCTGGATGCTAGTGACCACCATCTCGGGCAAAAACTCGCAGATACCCTCTGCAATGTGCTGCCGCACAGTCATCACTCGAATAGCCAGGTCTGGGCTCTCGCTCAACAGGGCGCTCAGGTAGGCTTCGCCATCCTGAAGCGCTTCTTTAGTCGAGAACCCGTTAAGCCAATAGGCGCGGGCGGGGTTGGTTTCCTTGAGCTGATTCAGCACTGTTTTCACAGCCTGAAACGTCAGGTAGCTAGTGAGCACCTTAGCGGTCTCTTTAGCCGATTGCTTAAGGTCCATCGGTGTCTCTCGAACGATTGACGTAGACCCCGCCACTGGGGCGGTTGGTAGCCCTGATCTAAGCCCGAATAGTTGTCAGATTCGGTAACTTGCACAGCATTCCCAAAGAATTTTGAGACCCTGCGAATCGGTGGACTGACCAACGCGCCCTAAGCCGCCGCCCAGCGGATACCGCAGTACCCGCTAGCCATTTAGATGGTGTCCACGGTATCGAACTCGAACTTGATTTCCTTCCACAGTTCGCAGGCGGCAGCCAGCTCAGGCGACCACTTGCAAGCTTCGCGAATGATGTCGCCACCTTCGCGGGCCAGGTCGCGGCCTTCGTTACGGGCCTGCACACAAGCTTCGAGAGCCACGCGGTTGGCGGTGGCACCCGGTGCGTTACCCCAGGGGTGACCCAGAGTACCACCACCAAACTGCAGCACGGAGTCGTCGCCGAAGATTTCTACCAGCGCAGGCATGTGCCACACGTGGATACCACCGGAGGCTACGGCCATAACGCCGCCCATGGACGCCCAGTCTTGGGTGAAGTAGATACCGCGAGACTTGTCCTGCTCGATGTAGTTTTCGCGCAGCAGGTCAACAAAGCCCAGGGTACCGGCGCGGTCGCCCTCGAGCTTGCCCACCACAGTACCGGTGTGGATGTGGTCCCCACCAGACATGCGCAGGCACTTGGCCAGCACGCGGAAGTGAATACCGTGGTTCTTCTGGCGGTCAATAACAGCGTGCATGGCGCGGTGAATGTGCAGCAGCACACCGTTGTCGCGGCACCAGTGAGCCAGGCTGGTGTTGGCGGTAAAGCCACCGGTCAAGAAGTCGTGCATGATGATGGGCATGCCGAGTTCTTTGGCGTACTCGGCCCGCTTGATCATCTCTTCGCAGGTGGCGGCGGTGACGTTCAGGTAGTGACCCTTGATCTCGCCGGTCTCAGCCTGGGACTTGTGGATGGCATCGGCCACAAACAGGAAGCGATCGCGCCAGCGCTGGAAGGGCTGGGAGTTGATGTTCTCGTCGTCTTTGGTGAAGTCGAGACCACCGCGCAGACACTCGTACACAGCGCGGCCATAGTTCTTAGCCGACAGACCCAGCTTGGGCTTGATGGTACAACCCAGCAGCGGACGACCGTACTTGTTGAGGCGATCGCGCTCTACCTGAATGCCGTGGGGAGGCCCCTGGAAGGTCTTGAGGTAGGCCACAGGAATGCGCAGGTCTTCCAGACGCAGGGCGCGCAGAGCCTTGAAACCAAACACGTTACCCACCAGGGAGGTCAGCAGGTTGGTGACCGAGCCTTCCTCAAACAGGTCGAGGGGATAGGCCACGTAGCAGATGTACTGGTTATCTTCACCGGGTACGGGCTCAATGTCGTAGCAGCGGCCTTTGTACCGATCCATGTCGGTCAGCAGGTCGGTCCACACCGTGGTCCAGGTGCCGGTTGACGATTCTGCGGCCACAGCAGCGGCGCACTCCTCAGGAGGCACGCCGGGCTGGGGGGTCATCCGGAACGCCGCCAGAATGTCCGTATCTTTGGGTGTGTAGTCCGGAGTGTAGTAGGTCAGTTTGTAGTCCTTAACCCCGGCGCTGTATCCAGCTTTTGATTGAGTCGTCGTCTGAGAGTAAGACATGTCTCCCTTCCTGTGAATCTAAGAAATCCCTCAAGCGAACCCCTGCTGCCCAGCCGCACACAAACAAGCTTCCTTAACTAAGGAAGCCTCTGCTCAGCTCAAGCCCCGGTCAGTCCACGCTAATTTGAGACGAGTAGAAATACCAAAGCACCCTCAAAACGGCTGCCCTGCAAGTGCTTTTAGTATTTTTGATTACCGTATGGTTAGCATACTATCAGCGATTGGATAAGTTTAATTTTGGAAGATCTGTATACATTCATAACTAAAAATTATGAATCCAG
>DATIVG010000010.1:0-5259 GCA_035466075.1 Nodosilinea sp.
TCGGGTAGGGGCATTGCAGCAATGGCCCCGCAGCGTACCGGCCCTAACCCAACAGACAGTGGCGATGTAACCCCACCCACCTGGCCTCAATAACAAGCCCTCCCCCTGAGACCAGGGGGAGGGCTTGTTAATAAAGAGGTATTTATTGAAGGAGTTACTGGCTCATCGACGGGGCTTTGAGCACCGGCAGGGCGGCGATCGGGGCCGACCCTTCGGTCACTGCTTCGCTGGCGGTGAACACATCGCCCAGGCGCGCGGTCAGCTTTTGAGTCGTGGCGTCGTAGATCTGAGTCAGCATCTTGGGGTAAAAGCCAAAGCCAATGATCGGCACCAGCAGACAGGCGATGATAAACACCTCGCGGGGTTCCGCATCGGCCAGCACCTCGTGCTCGATCAGCTCTTTGTTTTCGGGGCCGTAGAAAATTTCCCGCAGCATCGACAGCAGGTAGATCGGGGTGAGAATCACCCCAATCGCCATGAAGATGACCGTGATCAGCCGGAAGGTGAAGCTGTAGGCATCGCTGGTGGCAAAGCCCACAAACACCATCAGCTCCGCCACAAAGCCGCTCATGCCGGGCAGCGCCAGCGACGCCAGCGAACAGGCGGTAAACATGGCGAAGATCTTGGGCATTTTCTTACCCACGCCGCCCATTTCTTCAAGAATCAGGGTGTGGGTGCGGTCGTAGGTGGCCCCCACCAAAAAGAATAGACTGGCCCCAATCAGCCCGTGGGAGATCATTTGCAGCACCGCGCCGCTCAGCCCCAGGTTGGTAAACGAGGCAATGCCAATCAGCACAAAGCCCATGTGCGAGATCGACGAGTAGGCGATTTTGCGCTTCAGGTTGCGCTGGGCAAAGGAGGTCAGCGCCGCGTAGACAATATTGATGCAGCCCAGAATGATCAGCACCGGGGCAAAGTAGGTGTGGGCGTCGGGCAGCATGCCCAGATTCATGCGAATCAGCGCGTAGCCGCCCATCTTCAGCAAAATGCCCGCCAGCAGCATGTGGACCGGGGCCGTGGCCTCGCCGTGGGCGTCGGGCAGCCAGGTGTGCAGCGGAATGATCGGCAGCTTGACCGCGTAGGCGATCAAAAACGCGCCGTAGAGCAGCAGCTGCATGCGCAGCGGGTAGACCTTTTCCGCCAGGGCGGTCATGTCAAAGGTGACGGTGTCGCCGTAGAAAGCCATGGCCAGGGCGGCCACCAAAATGAACAGCGACCCGCCCGCAGTGTAGAGAATGAACTTGGTGGCGGCGTAGAGGCGCTTTTTGCCGCCCCAGATCGACAGCAGCAGATACACCGGAATCAGCTCCAGCTCCCAAAACAGGAAGAACAGCAGCATATCCTGCACGGCAAATACGCCGATCTGGCCGCTGTACATGGCCAGCAGCAAGAAGTAAAAGAACTTGGGCTTGAGGGTCACCGGCCAGGCCGCCAGGGCCGCCAGGGTGGTGATAAAGCCGGTCAGCAGCACCAGGGGCATAGATAGGCCATCGACCCCCACCGACCACTTGAGGTCGAGCTGGGGCACCCAGGTGTAGCTCTCGACCAGCTGGAGGCCGGGCTGGCTAAAGTCAAAGTTGAGGTAGAAGGCGGCCACAATCAACACAAAGTCGATCAGGCCCACGGTGAGGGCATACCAGCGCACCGTTTTGCCGTTGTCGTCGGGCAAGAAGGGAATGGCGATACAGGCCACCAGCGGCAGCAATGTAACGGTGGTTAACCAGGGGAAGGTGGCGAGGTCCATATCGTCGTTTCTCGTCGCGTTCGGTTAAAGGGGCGGAATATTAAGGGAAATTGGGGCGGCGGGGAAGGGGAGAGGGGTTAGCAAGTTGAAACGTTGGCAGGTTAATAAGTTCGAACCTTCTAACTCATTAACCTGCCAACCTTCAAACCTCTAGGTGACGCCTGACAGCAGCACCAGCCCCAGCACGGCGCCAAACACAATCAGCGCGTAGAACTGGGCGCGGCCATTTTCCAGGTACTTGAGCCCTTCGCCGGTGACCAGGGTGACCAGGCCCGCCAGGTTGACCAGGCCATCGACGATGCGGATATCGACTTCGAGCACCTGCTTGGCCAGTTTACGGCTGCCCTGGACGAAGAGCACCTCGTAGATGTCGTCGATGTACCACTTGTTGAGCGACAGGTTGTACAGGAAGGGCACCTTGGCAGCGATCGCCTTGGGGTTGATGGCTTTGGTGCGGTACATCAGCACGGAGATGATGATGCCGACGGTTGCGATCGCAACCGAGCTGCCCGCCATCAGCGCAAACTCGCTCCAGTCAAACGCCTCTGCCGCCTCTAGCACCTCCTCAACTTCACCGGGGGGGTGAATGAAGGCCTCAAAGTAGTTGGCAAAGGGCGTACCCACCAGACCGATCAGCACCGAGGGCACCGCCAGCGCCATCAGCGGAAAGGTCATCGACAGGGGCGATTCGTGGGGCTCGTGGGCGTGGTGCCCGTGGTCGTCGCCGTGGTCATCGTGGGCCTCATCGAGGGTGAGCTCCTGGGGGTTCATCGCCCCAGGCCCCAGGGACATGCCCATTTTTTGCAGCTGCGCCCGCTTCAGGTCGCGGCGAATGCCTTCATCGTTGCCCCGGAATGCCCCCTCAAAGGTGGAGAAGTACATGCGGAACATGTAGAAGGCGGTGATGCCCGCCGTCAGCCAGCCCACCGCCCACAGCACCGGGCTGACCGCAAAGGTGGAGCCTAAAATTTCATCCTTAGACCAGAAGCCCGCAAAGGGCGGAATGCCGCAGATCGCCAGGGTGCCAATCAAAAAGGTGTAGGCGGTCACCGGCATGTACTTGCGCAGGCCGCCCATCAGGCGCATATCCTGGGCCAGCACCGGGTCGTGGCCCACCACCGCTTCCATACCGTGGATAACGGAGCCCGAACCTAAAAACAGCATGGCCTTGAAGTAGGCGTGGGTCATCAGGTGAAACAGCCCGGCGCTGTAGGCCCCGACGCCCATGGCCATCACCATGTAGCCCAGCTGCGACATGGTCGAAAAGGCCAGCCCCTTCTTGATGTCGTTTTGGGTGATGGCAATGGTGGCCCCCAGAAAGGCGGTAAATGCCCCGGTGTAGGCAATCACCGTCATCACCTCGGGAATGGGCTCAAACACGGGGTACATGCGGGCCACCAAAAACACCCCGGCGGCCACCATGGTCGCCGCGTGAATCAGCGCGGAGATGGGGGTGGGGCCTTCCATGGCGTCGGGCAGCCAGACATGGAGCGGAAACTGGGCCGACTTGGCCACGGGGCCGAGAAATACCAGAATGGCGAATACAGCGGCGACGCTGGCGGGCAGACTACCCACGCTCACCATGTCGGTGAGCCGCTCGCCCATGATTTCAAAGTCGAAGCTGCCGGTGGCCCAAAACAGGCCCAGCAGGCCCAGCAGCAGGCCAAAGTCGCCCACCCGGTTGGTGACAAACGCCTTTTGGCAGGCGTCGGCGGCGGGTTTGCGGTTGTACCAAAAGCCGATCAGCAGGTACGAGCACATGCCCACCAGCTCCCAAAACACGTAGACCTGGAGCAGGTTGGGGCTGATCACCAGACCCAGCATGGAGGAGCTAAACAGGCTCAGGTAGGCGTAGAACCGCACGTAGCCAGGGTCGTGGGCCATGTAGCCGTCGGTGTAGATCATCACCAAAAAGGCGACGGTGGTGACCACCACCAGCATGAGGGCCGCCAGGTGGTCGATGGTGTACCCCATCTCGATGCGGAAGTCGCCCGCCGAGGCCCACTCAAACATGGCGGTGTAGGGTTCGTGACCCTGCCACTGGCTCCAAAAAATTGCAAAGGAAAAAACCATCGCCGCCCCAATCAGGGAAACGATGAGCAGGGCCGCCGGCTGCCGCAGCTTGCTGGTGGCCTCGCCGTAGGAAATGAGCCCGCTGCCCACGATGGCCGCCCCCATGAGCGGCAGCACCGGAATGAGCCAGGCGTACTGATAAAGCGTGTCTACAGAATCCATCTTGACTGCCTACTCCAAAAGCTTGGGTGAGTTGGCAAAAAACCGCTTACATTCTGACATACCCTTCCCCAGGGAAAAGTCGGTTTCGTAGCAAAGTTGGGGAACTGGGGGTGCGATCGCGCCCCCATTGCCACCTCAGAATGACCGCTACAGCCATCTGTGGGCCACCTATGGGCATTTATGGGGTCTTCCCCAGGCTCATTCTGTCGATAGGAACCCAGGGAAGCCCTTTTTCTTAAGAAAGATGTCTGTTTCTGTGAGTAACTGCTCGCAAAATCAATTCTGCCAAGTCATCCCATAGAAATATTCAAAGTACGACTATTCACACCTATGACGCTGTGCCCACCGGTTCTGGTGCTGCGCCACTAAGGACATCGGCATCAACCGCCTCGGGCTCCTCAGCTACCTCAGCCTCCGCCACGGCGGTGATGGGTTCTGCTGTGACCGCCTCGACCGAGTCTGGCTCCAGCACCTCAACCTCAGCCGCTACGGATGCCTCAGCTTCCTCGGGCTCCTTAGCTGTCTCAATCTCAGTCTCAGCCTCGGCCATGGCCGGTGCCTCAATCACCGCTGCGGCTTCGACCACCTTGGGTTCTTCAGCGGCAATCGGCTCCGGCGCAGCGGCTGCCATTACCTCAGCTTCCGTAGCGTCTGTTTCCACCACCTCGGGCACGGGGGCGGCAGCGGCCTCGGGCTCAGCGGCTGGGGTTGGCGCTTTGGCCTGGGGCTCGGCCACCACGGCCATGATCTGGGCGGGCGCAGTTTTGGCGGGCTTGGCCATCACCTTCTCTACAGCAGGAATTTCGCCGGTCAGCAGCATCTGGCGCACGATGCCGCCATCGAGGTCGGTTTTGCCCTTGGCCTGGGAGATCTCAACGATTTTTTGCCCCAGGGCCTGACCGGCCTGGCTGGCGGCGGCCAGGGTGTCGTAGGGCTGCTGGGCGAGCCGCTGCAATGCCAGGTCTAGCTCTTTGTTGCCGCGCCGGGTGGAGGGCTGAATGCCGTTGGCCGTCAGCACGTCCTTCGCGCCGCGCCGCAGGGCTTGGTAAAGTTGGCGGTTGCCGAGGGGAGATTGATTGACCGATGCCATGGCTTGTCCTCTGTGACTGCGTTTGTGATTGCCTTGATGTGGGTCGTTGAGGCGGGCGTTGAACCGGCCCAGGGCCACGCTACAGCAGGGGTTGGGGTTTGCCGTGCTGTGTGGGATACATCGGGGGGCGGTGGGGTGATGGGGTGATGGAGTGATGGGGTGATGGGGTGATGGGGTGATGGGGTGATGG
>DATIVG010000011.1:0-5586 GCA_035466075.1 Nodosilinea sp.
TCCGCTATCCCAAAGCCATTTCAGAAAAAGGCGGGCTGCGCCACCAATTCAGCCATGTAATTGATGTCGCGCCCACCGTGCTCGAAGTGGCGGGTATTCCTGAACCGACAATGGTGAATGGGGTGCTGCAAAGCCCCTACGAAGGCACCAGTATGGTCTACAGCTTTAACGATGCCAACGCGCCCGAACGGCACGAGATTCAATACTTCGAGATGTTTGGCAACCGGGGCATTTACTACAAGGGCTGGAGCGCCATCACCAAGCACCGCACGCCGTGGATCATGGTGGGTCAGCAGATGCCCGCCTTTGACGACGATGTGTGGGAACTGTACGACGGCAGCAAAGACTGGACGCAGTTCCATAACCTGGCGGCGGAAATGCCCGACAAACTGCACGAACTGCAACGCCTGTTTTTGATTGAAGCGGTGAAGTATAACGTGGTGCCGCTGGACGATCGCCAAACCGAGCGCATCGACCCCGCCACCGCAGGCCGTCCCTCTCTGGTGAAGGGAAATTCGCAAATCTTCTTTGCGGGCATGGGTCGCCTGTCGGAAAACAGCGTCATCAATATCAAAAACAAGTCGTTCTCGATCACCGCTGAAATTGAAACGAAGGACAAACCTGCCAACGGGGTGATCATCGCCCAGGGGGGCAAGTTTGGCGGCTGGAGCGTCCACACCAAAGACGGCAAGCTCAAGTTTACCTACAACGTGCTGGGCATCCATACGTTCCCGGTCGAGGCGACAGCCCCCATTCCCCAGGGCAAGCATCAGGTGCGGATGGAGTTTGCCTACGACGGCGGTGGTTTGGGCAAGGGCGGCAACGTCACCCTCTACCACGACGGGCAACCCGTGGGCAGCGGGCGGGTTGAAGCCACCCACGCGATGATTTTCTCGGCGGATGAAACCACCGACATCGGCTATGAGTCGGGCACGTCCGTTAGCCCCGACTACACCGCCCACAGCAGCAAGTTCACAGGCAAGATCCACTGGGTGCAGCTCGATGTGGGTAAAGACGACCACGACCACCTGATTTCGCCAGAAGAACGGCTGCGGGTGGCGATGGCGCGGCAGTAATGCCCAGCGGCCCGGTGGCTTCAAGCCACCGGGCCGCCAATCGCCTGAGCCCTACAGACTGACCTCTCTGGACGGCCCACCATGTCCCCTACGCCCCTGACCGAGGCCGAGGCCTACACCCTTGGCCTGGAGGCCTACCTCTACCTTTACCCCCTGATCCTGATGAATGTCACTCGCCGGGTCACCACCTCTAGCCCTCCCGGCCAACGCCCTGGTCTTGGCCCTGCCAATGCCTTTGCCCACGCGCGCGCCCTGCCAACCGGCGATGGTCGAGCGGGGGGGCGGCCCAACGTTGACCTGCTCTACTCCAGCGCCTGGCTCAAGCTGTTTGATGAGCCGATGGTGGTGTCGGCACCGGATACGGGCGATCGCTACTATATGCTGCCTATGCTCGACATGTGGAGCGATGTGTTTGCCGCGCCGGGCCAGCGCACCAGCGGCAGGGGAGCAGGGCACTGGGCGGTGGTGCCCCCTGGTTGGCAGGACAGCCTGCCTGGGGGGGCCGATCGCATCGAGGCTCCCACGCCGATAGTGTGGGTGATGGGCCTGACCCAAACCCATGGCCCCGACGACTATGCCGCTGCCCAGGCCATTCAGGCGGGTTATACCATCACTCCGCTGTCTCGGTGGGGCCAGGGGGCTCAACCGAGCGCATCTACCCAGGCCGAGCCGCTCCAGAGCCCCGCCGCAGTCGATCAATCCTCACCGCTGCACCAGGTTAACCACCTGCCGATCGAGCAGTTTTTGGCCTACGGGGCGGCGCTGATGGCCCAGCACCCGCCTCACCCCACCGACTGGTCGCAGCTGGCGCGTTTGAGGCGGCTGGGGCTGGGCCCGGGGCGGCGCTTTGACCCAGAACTGCTCGACCCGGCGGTGCGCGAGGGTTTGCAGGCGGTGCCCAGGGATGCGATCGCAGCCATGCAGGCCCAATCCACCCGCCTGGGGCGAGTGGTCAACGGCTGGCAGCTGCCCCCCGAGCCGCTGGGCGTCTACGGCAACGCCTATCTAAAGCGGGCGACCATCGCCCTGACCGGCCTGGGGGCAACCCCCCCCGAGGATATGGCCACTCTCCAGAGCGTTGCCGATGCCCAGGGGGAGGCCATTGTGGGCAGCAGGGCCTATCGCCTGCATTTTGAGGCGGGGGCGCTGCCTCCGGTGGAGGCCTTTTGGTCGCTCACCCTCTACGACGGTGACGGGTTTCCGGTGCCAAACCAGATGCAACGCTATGGGGTGGGCGATGGTCGTTGGCGTAGCCGCCCCAGAGGGGCTAGACCGGCCAAGGGGCATCGCAGCCCCCTCGCCTACAACGCCGATGGCTCGCTGGATCTGTACATCCAGCCCACTAGCCCGGGCCCAGCGCTGGCTGCCAACTGGCTACCTTCACCCCCCAGTGGCCCGCTCAACCTCACCCTGCGCCTCTACTCCCCCCAGCTCCCAGTCCTGGACGGGCGCTGGGAGCCCCCTGCGGTGAACCCCGTGGCCTAGACCAGATCTCCGGGTGCTTGAAGAACCCAGAGATCTGACCCTCAAAAACAATCTTTCTTTAACGAGAACAACTATGAAAAACAATCATTTCCTAAACCCCATTGGTGGGGTATCCCTGGCCCTTGGCATGACCCTGGGCGGGGGTGCGATCGCACCCACCCCCGCCCAGGCCCAAGACCTCGACCCCAACGCCACAGAGGTCTTGCAGTTTATGTCTGACTATCTGGCAGAGACAGAAGCCCTCAGCTTCAATGCCGATATTGACTTTGAGGTCATCGCCAGAACCGGGCAGAAACTGCAATTTAGCAGCTATGCCTCGGTGCTGCTAGATCGCCCCAATCGGCTACATGTCCTCCGTCAGGGGCCATTGGCTGATGTCGAAATTTTGTTTAACGGCAGTCAACTTACCGTATTTGGACGACGGATCAACGCCTACGTTCAGCAGGCCTTCACGGGCACCACAGACGAGGCCATTCTCGCCCTGGAGGCCGAAACAGGCATTCCCTTTCCGGGGGCCGACCTGCTGTTTAGCAACCCCTACGCGGTGCTGTCGGAAGGGGTGGAAAGCAGCCAGTATCTCGGCACGGGCTACATCGACGGGGTGGAAGTTCACCACCTGGCTTTCCGGGAGGACGATGTGGACTGGCAACTCTGGGTACAGACAGGCGATCGCCCCCTGCCCATGAAGTATGTGATCACCACCAAGTGGCTGACGGGCGCGCCCCAGTACGAGACCCGCCTGCGCGACTGGAACACCAGCCCGCAGATTGCCAATAACCGCTTTACCTTCACTGCTCCGGCGGGGGCGACGCGGTTAGAGGCTCTGCCCCCCAGCGAACTCGAAGACTTCTCATCTAACGAGGACAACTAACGATGAAACGATCTTCCCTGTATGTCATGAAGATGTTGCCCTGGCTGGCGGCATCGGTGGGCGTGGCGTGGCAAGCATCAGCCTCGTCGTCGTTGTTGCTGCCCCAGGCCATCGCCACTGGGCCGCAGCTTGTGGCCCAGTCGGCGGCTGATCTGAGCCCTGGCAGCTCCAGCACCGCCGGGCAGCCCACCAGCGCCGACGAACTGGTCATCGACGATCTGACGGATGACCAGTCGGCCCAGATCGAGCTGATCTTTGAAGAATACCAGCCTCATATTGAAGCGGCCCTGCTCACCTACGAAGCGGCGGCGGCAGACCTGCTAGACCTGTTGCAGCCCGCCACCCCCGAGACCGATCTGATTGCCGCCCGCGAAACCGTGCTGGATGCCGAACGGGCCGTTGAAGATTTGATCTTTGAGCGCAACCTGATGCTGCGGGCAGTGCTCACCCTCGATCAGCGCCAGGTGATTAACGACTACCTGCGCAACGGGCTAGGGCTATAGGTCATGGCCGAGGGGCCTCTGGGATGCTGCCCAGGGTTCTCCTGTCCTTCTTAGAGAACGTTTGAAAAATTCTATTTCTTGTAGCCAACGTGGAGATTCCCCCTAAATCCCCCTTAAAAAGGGGGGTAAAAGTCCCCCTTTTTAAGGGGGATTTAGGGGGATCTCCACTTCTGCTACAAGAAATAGGACTTTTCAAACATCCTCTAAGCAGTCTGGGATTGAGCGCGCGTTTGAAAAGCGGTTTGCTGTAGCTTTAGTCACCTGCTGATCCCCCCTGCCCCCCTTGAAAAGGGGGGTTAAAGGTCCCCCTTTTTAAGGGGGATTTAGGGGGATCTCCACTTTGGCTACAGGAAATAGGACTTTTCAAACGTCCTCTAAAGCCATCGCCTTGCCGCCGCTGGCAGCGGCGGAGCTGTCTAGAAAAAAGGGTCTCCCCCAGCGGCAGGGCAAGCCGCCTGCTGCAAGAGACCCCGCTAAACCTGCTCCGTCCTAGGGCCTAGAGGGCGACAACCGAGACGGTAATCGCGCCCGTGTAGGCACCCGAATCGAGCAGTGCCGGTGCATCGTACTCAATGTAGAGGTCGCGGGCCGCCGCACCAGAGACAAAGTCATTGACGGTGTCGGTGTCAGTGGCGCTGGCAAAGGACGTGTCAGCCGGAGCCGCCGCCGCATCCGCCACAATCAACACCTGGTAGGGCAAGGTGCTCGTGCCGTTGGTGAGACCCGCATCGCCAGCGGCGGTCAGGGTAACACCGGTGGTGTTGTTGGTAATCAGCGCCAGATCGGCCACCTTGACCACCACATTGGTTTGCGCGGTGCCCACTCCGTAGAGGCTGAGGGCCGCAGCCTCAGCGGTGGGAGAAGAGGTAACCGCGCTGGTGTCAGCAACGCTGCCGCCGAGGTTAACGGTATCGGCCATGGCGGGGGCGGCCAGCATTGAGCCAGCCACCACTAGAGAAGAAGCAACGAACGTGCGGCAGAAAGATTTAGCAAACATAATGGTGTCTCCTGAAAGGGTAGTCTGTGCCTGAAGTGAGTGTGGCTACAGGGGTAGATATTGTCCCCTGCGTTTGCAGCGTGCGGCTCAAGAAAGCGCTCTCAACTCTGTTAGATGGAGGAACTTTCTTAGGGCCTTGCGGCAGTAGCTTGCACCATTGAAAGGAGAGACAATCTGACGACGGTAGCGATGAGATTGGCCAGCGGTTTGCTTGAAGTGCTAGGCGATAAATCTCTTGTTCGAAGTCAGACTGGTTTTCTTTTCCTATAGCTACTACTTTAGGGGAATCTCCAGGGAAGGCCTATGCTAATAGCACCTAGATTTTAGATTTTAGTTCTTGTCAATATAGTATATTTTGCGTAATTACATTGAGATAGCTTTTAGGCAAAAAATACAGATAACAGCTACTTCAAAATAACTGCCCTTTGAAGGGGTTTTTGATCCAATTTTGAATCAATATATTCTTTAATTAAGAATATCTATAACCTTCCGGATTTACAAAAAGCCACTTTAAATTCATTCAAACACAGCATTTTTCTATTATCAGGCAGAAAATCAGCTGGCGACCGAAGGGTTTCAGCCCCTAATTTCAGCTCAGCAATTAGATCGCCTTAATTGGCGTAGATCTTCTAATGAAAGATCCCGGCATGCAGC
>DATIVG010000012.1:0-10787 GCA_035466075.1 Nodosilinea sp.
ATGGCCCAGGCGGGCGGGCTGACCGTGGCCCAGGATGAGGAGAGCTGCGTGGTCTTTGGTATGCCCCGCGAGGCCATTGCCCTGGGGGCGGCCCAGCATGTGCTGCCCCTGGGCGAAATTCCGACCTTTGTGCTGAAGCGGTTGGCCGCCAGCGGCCTGGTCTAGGCTTGGATGGCGGGTGACCTTGAGCTCACTGTGCAGAACGGGCCAGCGCCCTATTTCACCAGCGACCCGTGATGCGAGGCTGAGGGGGGCTTGGGAAAATTTGGGCGGGAGCGCTGTCTTGGCTCGGGGGCTAGTTGGCTTCGGGGGTTTGGGGCAGTAGCCGACCCATGACGGCTTTGAGGCGCTCGGGTTCGCAGGGTTTGGTGAGGTAGCCTGAGGCTCCGGCCATGCGGGCTTCCTGGCGGTCGGCCTCGGTGTCGCGGGAGGTCACCATGACGATGGGGAGGTTTCTAAACCGGGGTAGGCTGCGGACGGTGCGGCAGAGTTCAAAGCCGTCGATGCCGGGCATGGAGATATCGAGCAGCAGGGCCTCGACGGCTTCTTGATAGATGACGGTGAGGGCATCCACGGCGTTGTCGGCCAGCAGCACCCGGTAGCTGTTGTCGAGGGCGCGTTTGATCATTTGCTGGCTGATCAGGCTGTCGTCTACGGAGAGAACGGTTTGCTTGGCGACAACACAGGTGGACATAGGAACCTCTCGGGGGCAACGCGGGCGTTTGTTATAGTTATGCCCAAAAATCAGGGGCCTTAATAAGGTAGTTTTACCCAATCACCGGGAGAGTTTAGCGCTCTAGTTTCGTAATAACCTGGCGGTGGCTGGGGTTTGGCGGTGAGTGGGTTAAAGTTTGGCAGGTGTCGGGGGAGCTGGCATCGGTTGCAGGGGCAGGGGCCGATGTCAGGTTTTGTTCTAGGGAGGTCGGGGCAGCCATCGTGATCAAGACAGTGCTTTTGGGGTTGGGGGCGATCGTGGCGGCGGTTGCGATCGCAGATCTGTGGCTGCGGGTGAGGTACGGCCTGGGCAACCCCCCGCTCTACGTGGCCGATGCCCGTACCGGCTACCGCCTGGCCCCCAACCAAACCCTGCGGCGGCGGGGCAACCGCATCGTGATTAACCAGTACTCGATGCGGGGGCCGGAGATTTCGCCCCAGCGCCCCGCCGACACCCTGCGGGTGTTGATGGTGGGCGACTCGATTGTCAACGGCGGCTGGTGGACCGATCAGGATGAGCTGCTGTCGGTCAAGGTGGAAGGCGAGCTGGCGGCCCTGGGCCTGCCGGGGGTACCGGCGGTGGAGGTGCTCAACGCCTCGGCCAACTCCTGGGGGCCGCGCAACGAGCTGGGCTATGTGCTGCGGTTTGGTACCTTTGAGGCCCAGGTGGTGCTGGTGGTGCTCAATACCGATGACCTATTTGCGATCGCACCCCATGCCTACGAGCTGGGCCGCAGCCCCCAGTACCCCACCCGCCGCCCGCCCCTGGCCCTGGCCGAGGTGCTGGCCCGCCGCCGCCCCTACAGCCCCAGCCCGGAGCTCCAGGCCCTCTACGACCAGCCCGGCGATCGGGTGGGGGTAAACCTAGAAGCCCTGCGCCAGCTGCACCAGACGGTGGCAGCGGCCAACGGTCGCCTGGTGCTGGCGCTCACCCCCCTGCGCCGCGAGCTAGAGGGCGACGGCCCCCGCGACTACGAGCTGGCGGCTCGCCAGCGGCTCAACGCCTTTGTGACCGCCCAGGCCATTCCCTACTTAGATTTTTTGCCCCAGTTTCAGGTTACTAACCACGCAGAGCTCTATTTCGACCACATTCACCTCAGCGCTGCGGGCAACCGCCGGGTCGCCCCGGCCCTGGCAACCCTGGTGGCCGAGGCCTGGGCCCCGCCGCCCAGCCCCCCCGCCCTGGGCGATGACCCCCTGCCCGACCTGTGGCAGACCGCTGATCACAGCGGGCAATAACACAACAGCTTTTAATGATGTGTTACATTGTGCCTGACCGCGACGGTCTTGGCATCGTCACGCGGTTAGGCCATCCAGGCACCCCCACCGTTCTGGCCCTAAACTGGCCCTGAACCGGGAAACTCCATCGCCAGTCTGGCGACAACTGTGCCCAATCCCTAAGGAGAATTGCGATGATCCCTCAATCCCCCACCATGCTGGAGCGGCGGAAGGTCGATATCCTCCAACTGTTCTTTTTCCTGCTCGGTGCCCCCCATATCTCCGGAGCCCTGCGCGCCGCCGAGCGGCGGCGGCAGCAGCGGCCACCGCTCTTGCAGTACCTGTCGGTCGGCCTGCTGGCCATGGCCATCGCCAGCGCCGCTGAGATGTGGCTGCTCTAGGGCCAGCTGCCGTAGAGACTTTGAGAGCAGGCCATCCGGCTGGGCACCTAGGGGTCTACCCCCTGCAGCTCGCTGTAGGCGGCGTAGACCCCCTGCACCGTGTACCAGTTGAGAAACACCCGCGCCAGCTCTAGGGCCAGGGAGGGTTTGCCCTGGTCAATCAGCCAGCGCAGCAGCGGGGCCATGGTCTTTTCGTTCAGCCGCCCGCCCGCGGTGAGCAACCCCCACAGCACCCGGTGCAGCGGAGTCATTTGAATCATCATCCGCACCTCGCGGGTGGGGTGTTTTTGGTAAAACAGGGCCCCCATACGCCCCCGCTGGATCTCTTGATCGATCATCTTGGGGATTTGCTCCAGGGCAAAGGGTGGGTGGTAGTGGTAGCCCAGGGCCTCGGGCACCTTCACCATGGCAATGCCCAGGTTTTTGAGTCGCACCCCCAGCTCCAGATCCTCCCAGCCGTACTGGCTAAATTCGGTGTCGAACAGGCCAGCGGTGAGGAGCCAGTGACGTGCGATCGCAACATTGGCCGTATCAAAAAATGCGTTAGAAAAGTCGGTCACCTTGGCCGGTTCCGCCATGGGCTGCTCAAAGTCGCAGGTATTCACCAGTCGGCCAGCGGTAAACACCCGGTCATCTCCCAACCGCTCGTAGGCCGCCCGCAGCGCCTCGCCATGGGCCTGAAGCGAACCTGGCGGCAAAATCACATCGCTATCAATAAACGCAATGGTGTCGCCACGGGCTACCTGCACTCCGTAGTTGCGGGCCGCCGCCGCCCCCTGGTGCTGGCGCTCCACCAGCCGCACGTGAGGAAACTCAGCTGCGTTTTGCCTGAGCCACTCCAGGGTGCCGTCGGTGGAGCCGTCATCGACCACAATCAGCTCGTAGTCGGCGATCAACTCAGGGTCAACCACCTGCTGCTCCAGCGCCCGCAGGCACTTTTCGAGAATGGGCTGGCGGTTGTAGGTGGGGGTAACAACGCTGAAAAACACGGCGAGCCTCCAAACGGCCCTAATATCCTACCGTCTTGGCCTGCCTTACGGGCCCAACCACCGGGCCCAACTCCCTGTGCCACCCCAGCAAATCCGTGGCATAATCTAGTATGCATGAACTTTAGTTCAAGTGTATCTTCCCATGCATGTTTTGCCGTACAACCCAGGGACACCCAGCGGTGACGATAAACAGGTGGCGGTGACTAGTAATCAAGGCCAGAAAACCCGCTGGCAACGCCCTGGGGCCTGGCTTTTGGTGGTGGCGGCCAGTCTGTGGGGCTGCTCTAGCCCCAGCCCCACCCCTGGCCCCCGCAATCTCACCCTGCACCAACAGTGGGCCCTGCAACCGGGCGATCGCCTGGCCGGCTACCAGGTGCAGAGCGGCCTGGGCGACATTACCCTCGATCTAAAGGGCAACCGCGTGTTTATGCCCTTCGATGGCCAGGTGCAGCCCGCCGAAGACAACCTGGAGCTGTGCGTCATCTTATCTAGCCCCGATGTCCCGGCCTACCTGTTTCGCCTCTGCGGCCTGCGGCAGGTACAGCTGGGCAACCTGGCCCAGGGCCAGCCCATCGGCAGCGGCGACACCATTGCCTTCGCCACCCTGCGACGGCAGGCCGACGGTACCTGGGCCATGGTCGAGCCTGCTAAGGAAATGCTGGCCCAGTTCCTCGATCGCCCCTGATTTCACCTGCTATCGCTTTCTATAACCAGTATCTGAGCGGTCGAGGTCAAACGGGTTATTCAGCGCCGGGTGAGCCGATCTCCTCTGGGTTGGATGCACCTCCGGTAGGGGAGTCTAGCTCCAGCAGCCCCGGCAGCGGATCGTCATCGGGGGCCTGTTGCCCCAGCTCGCGCAGAATGGGGGCGGCAGCCTCTGGCTCCTGCAAAAACACCGCCGACAGCACCGCCTGTAGGGTAGGTGCCATGGCGATACGGTTTTTGTAGACCATGATCACTCGGGTCAGGGTGGGCAGCTGGTTTTGCTCGGCCACCAGGTACAGCGGTTCGACATAGATGATCGACTGCTCGATCGGAATGACCAGCAGATTGCCCTGCTGGGCCCGCGAGCCCTGGGTATCCCACAGGGAGATGCGCTGGGAGATCTCAGGGTCCTGGTTAATGCGGGCCTCGATCTGCTCAGGGCCAAACACCAGCTCCTGCTTGGGAAACCGGTAGAGCAGCCTCAGCCCGTAGCGATCGCCGTCGGAGCGGGCCGCCAGCCAGGCAATCAAGTTGTTGCGCTGGGCCGGGGTAAACAGCCGCAGCAGCACAAATTCTTCGCTGTCCTCCTGGGGCAGTTTCATGATCAGGTAGTAGGGCTCCACCCGCTGGGTTTCGCTGGCGTAGATCTCGCTGGGGGCGCGCCACTGGTCTTCTCGGTTGTAGAACACCTGGGGGTCGGTCATGTGGTAGGTCATCAGGGTTTCGGCCTGCACCGAAAACAGATCCTGCGGGTAGCGAATGTGGTCGCGCAGGGCGGGCGGCATGGCCTCTAGGGACTCAAACATGCCGGGCAAGAGCCGACTCCAGGTGCGAATAATTGGGTCCTTGGGCTCTGAGACAAAGAAGCTCACCGAGCCGTTGAAGGCGTCAACCACCACCTTGACCGAGTTGCGAATGTAGTTAAAGTCGTTCTCGCCCGGGTCTGAGTAGGGGTAGCGGCCGCTGACGGTGTAGGCGTCGATCACCCAGTAGAGGTAGTTGTCGCCGCTCTGGGAGTTGAAGTTTTCAATCACAAAGGCCGGGTCGCGATCGCGGAAGGTATCGAAGTCGATGCTCTCCGGCGAGCGGCTGCCGTGGGCGGGGCCAGTGCCCCACTGGCGCGAGGCGTCATCAATATTGGCGGTGACCAGGTAGGGGTCAGTGTCAAAGCGCAGAAAGGGAGCGATTGTTTGCACCCGCTCGGCAATGTTGCGGCGAAACAGCAGCCGCGTGTCGTTGGTGAAGTCTTCGGTAAACAGCATGCGCCAGTCGAGCAGGTAGCGGGCAAACAGCAGTCGCCGCCAGCCGCTCTCTAGGTTGATGCCGCCCCGCCCCAGGTAGGTGGTGTAGATATTCTCGTTGCCGCTGGGGTAGTCAAGCTCTAGCACCTTGGTATTGGTCATGATGTAGGTGTCGGTGAGCTCGCCAAAGTACAGGCGCGGATCGCCAATGGGAATGCTCTGGCGCACCGCTTCGCTGTTGGGAATGTTGTCGATGCCGCGCACAAAGTAGGTGGGCAACCCGTCGGGGCCCGCCGTGTTGACCGGGCTCATGGTGAAGCCGTAGCCGTGGGTGTAGACCAGGTGCTCGTTGACCCAGGTTTTGGCAATGTCGGGTACGCGCTGGTAGTTGAGCTCTCGGCCTGAGATCATTACCTGCCTGCGCTCAGAGCGGCGCTGCTCATTCAAAATGCTGTAGCGGTCAAAGTCGGCGTCTTTAAACTCGTAGTAGAGCCGAATCTGCTGGAGCTGGCGATTGCTCTCCAGCAGCGGGCGGGTATCCCACAGGCGAATGTTTTCCAGGGTGAGGTCATTTTGCTCCAGGTCGGCGGCGGTAAGGTCGCCGCTGGGGTCAAAGGGTTCTGACTCAATGGCTTCTAGGTCAAAGGCGGCGCGGGTGAGGGCGATGGAGTTGGTGATGTAGGGCCGCTCGCGCTGGAGCTCGTTGGGCTGTACCACCAGCCGCTGCACCACCGTGGGGGCGACGACTAGGCCCAGTAGGGTCAGCACCAGGTAGACGCCAATGCCCTTGACCAGCAGGCTGGTGTGGCCCCAGGCGAGGCCAGATTTGGGCTGGGGCAAGGCTCTGATCGGGTTGAGGGGGTGGGTGGGGCGGCCCAGCCGACCGCGAGACAAAAAGACGCCGCCCAAAATGAGGGTGAGTATGGCCAGGCCCCAGTTGACCGGCAGCAGCACATGAATGTGGGTGTAGCCAGCCCCGTACACGACCCCCTCGCGGGAATAGAGCACCTCGTAGCGCCCTAGCCAGTGGCTAAAGCTGGTGGCTAAGAACAACAGGCCCGCCAGGGTGTAGAGGTGCTGCTGCTGGGGCTCAGAAAAGCCATAAAACCGCCCCTGGCTGAGGGTGTTTTCGCTGAGCAGGTACACCAGGTAAACGCTGACCAGGGTAAAAAACAGGGTGCCAACCACCCAAAACTCCAGCAGGTGCAGCACCGGCAGCCGAAAGATGTAGAAGCTGATGTCTCGGTTGAACAGCGGGTCAGCGGTGTCGTAGGGGACGGGGTTGAGGGACAGCAACACCGTGGGCCACTGCTTGGCCAAAATCAGCCCGTAGCCCAAACTCATGAGCACAGCCGCCAGCCGCCCCAGCTGCCGGGGGTAGATTAAAAACGCCACGGTGCTGATGCCGAGGGCGATCAGCAGCCAGGGCTGGGTGATGAAAATTTGCCCGATGACGTTGAACAGTTGCAGCTTGGGCCACAGAGGAAGCGGCGTGCTGGAGTCGTAGAGGCTGGTGGTCTGCTGCCAAAAATCGCTGGCGATCTGGCCCTGGTAGAGCAGCTGCACGCCTACCAAGAAGCTCAGGCTGCCCCCGAGCAGCAGCAGCCCGCCCAGCCCCAGGCTGCGCAGGCGAGCCGACCGGTCGCTCGGCTGCTGGGGGGGGGGCGAGCGATCGGCCAGGGTGAGATTGCCCCAGGTAAAAAACAGGGTAAGCAGGATGGGGATGACGCCGAGGAGAAGCTGCGACCTGAGCCGCAGCCAAAACACTTCTAAATAATTGACCTCCACAAACCAGAGGCGCTCGGCCTCCAGATTGACGATCGCATCAAAACAAAGCAGGGCCGACAGACCTAGCCCCAGCCCCAACCACGCCCACCGCGGCAGGGTTTTTGCGATTGCCTTACTTACCATAGACCCTACGGCTAGACAGCTACCCCAGCAATGCCTAGCCTAGATTGTAGCGCCGCAGCACCGAGCCACTGTGACAGTCTGTTGTAGAAATAAGAGCGGGCTAGCAATGCCTAGCTGCTGAACATCGGTCAATCGGCATTATCCCAATCGCTGTACCAGATGCAGCGGTTCCGGTTCCGCAGCGCTAGCAAGTTTTAGAGCGCTTCTGGGCAGTACCCGCAGTACTTCCTCGACGGTTGTAACTCCAGCCATAACTTTCTCAATGGCCGACGTGCGAAATGAGATGGAATCGCTCTTGCTGAGGTGACGGCGCAGTTGCGTCATGGTGCCATCGTAGATCAACTCGCGAATACGATCGTCCACCTCCAGCATCTCGACCACCGCCTCCCGACCCGAATACCCAGATTGGAAGCAGGCTGGGCACCCCCGTCCCCGTCGCCAGTTGCCCTTTTTGATTTGAGCGGCATCCAGTTGCAGTATGGCCAGGAGTTCTGAGTTGGGCTGGGTGGGTTCAGCACAGTGGGGGCAGATGCGCCGCACTAGGCGTTGAGCGACCACCCCTAGAAGGGCATCGCTGATCAACCCGGGATCTGGCCCAATATCTTTAATGCGAGGAATCGCCCCAGCTGCATCATTGGTGTGTAGGGTGGTGAACACCAGGTGGCCGGTGAGGGCCGCCCGAATGGCGGTTTCTGCGGTTTCGTGGTCCCGCACTTCCCCTACCATAATGACGTCTGGGTCTTGCCGCAGGATCGATCTTAGCCCGGCTGCGAAGGACATGCCCGCCGCTTCGTTCACCTGAGTCTGGGTGATGCAAGGTAGCACATACTCTACCGGGTCTTCCACCGTGACCACGTTGACATGCTCAGTGGCGATCGCTTGCAAACTGGTATATAGGGTACTGGTTTTACCAGAGCCAGTCGGCCCAGTGAACACAATGATGCCCTGGGGCTGTTCTAGCCAGGTTTTATAAATCTTCAGCGCTTTGGGCGAAAATCCAAGCTTATCAATGGTGGTGAAGGGGTTTTCTCGGGGCAAAAGACGCACGACGGCTTTTTCACCACAGACGCAGGGCAAGGTGCTGACTCGCATGTCCATACTCTGGTCGGCTTCGTTGTCGACCTGGTATTTTTCCCCAATGCGGCCATCCTGGGGACGGCGGCTGTCGGCAATATCCATGTTGGCCATCACCTTCAGGGCCACGACCACCCGGCGGCTGATTTCCATCGGCAGCAGGGTAATGTTGCGCAGTACCCCATCAATTCGGTACCGCACCCGCAGCCCTTCCAGGGTCGGCTCTAGGTGAATGTCGCTGGCATGGTGCTGTAGAGCGCTAGAAATAATCGCCTTAATCCGCTCAATTTGCCCCTCGGCCTTCGACAGAAATAGCTCAGTGGTTTCGCCAATATCATCGGTCGATTGCTGGCCGGTGATCGGGTCTAGCAGACGGTTAGAGGTAATGCGGGTCAGGTCAGCGGTGCGAGTATGATACCAGGCCCGATAGCTCTTGGCTGAAATGGGTACGACTTTAACGGTTGTCAGGGTGCGATCTCTAATCGCTTCTAATGCCTCAGGGGAAACGTCAACCGGGCTTCCTAGGTAGAAGCAGCTTTGCCAGAGTAGCAGCGGCACCACAGGGGGCAATTTTTGTCCCTGACAATACTGAAAGAAGCGACTACAAACCTCTTCATCCAGTAGGCTTAGATTGAGGACGCCCTCGTCATCACGCACCAGGCTAAGAGCTTCTTCACAGGAAACTTTTCCCTGTTTGAGTTGTTTCCAAGCAGAAACTGGCCAAGGTACGGTTTGCATAGGGTCTAGTTCCTAAATGTAAGCGTGATGAAAAACTGATCCAGCTTCACCAACTACCAGAACAGAAACAGTTTTTTATTCCTGTTTTTAGTGACGGCTGGACAGATGGGCAAAAGGTAAAGAAACCAGCCAGCCCAGGTAGAACCCAAAAGCTAGCTGGTACTGGTTATGTCAAAACTGGGGTGACTGACTCAACACCAGCTATGCAGTGGCACCATTTAAGGCAATCGAGCGATTGTCCGTCCGCCAGATGCAGTAGGTAATGCCAGATCCCTGGGAGTTGACGTACATGTACTTGCCGTTCTGAGAGAAACAGGCTCCGGCAAACTCAGCGGTGCTGCCGGGAATGATGTTGCGACAGAACTCAAACAAACCACCGCTAGCATCTACGCCAACCACCCGCTGGCTGAAGTTAGGCGCGCCTGGTTGGCCACCGCTGCCATCTTCACAGAGGTAGAGGGTACCATCCCGCGCCACCGTGATGTTGTCGGGGCCATCGAGGAGGTTTTCATTCGTCGACTCAACCACCAGGGTGACTGTTTCATTGCTGGGGTCGTAGGCCCATACCTGCCCTTCGGCGGCATCCCCGGCATTGCTGCAAACCCAGTAATGCTTGCCCTGGTGATACCAAGCACCTTCGCCCCGATACCACACGGCGGCACCTTTAGACTGGGCTTCAAACCTTAGGGTATCTTCCTCTGGGTCAACATCATCTAGCTTGACCCACTCTACGCGAAGGGGCTGCCCCAGGAAAGGTAGCAGGCTGCCGGAGCCATTCCGGCCCAGGCCACGGGTATCAACCCCGCTAAAGCTTTGGCCCCGGT
Source organism: Nodosilinea sp. (assembly GCA_035466075.1). Classification (GTDB taxonomy): domain Bacteria; phylum Cyanobacteriota; class Cyanobacteriia; order Phormidesmidales; family Phormidesmidaceae; genus Nodosilinea. The sequence continues at coordinate 9,816 of DATIVG010000012.1, forward strand.
CATTCACCCCGCCGGAGGGAATTTCGGCTCCGTTGCAGTTAGAGCGCTGCCCCGGCTTAATGACCATGGCGTACAGGTCACCTCCCTGCTGCAGATCGCCAAAGCCATTGGGTTTCCGCACCTTAGGCACGAACTTGTAGTAAGCGCTATCGCCCCGGTCTTCGGTTTCAAAAATGTATCCACTCTGAGGATCAACCGAAACCGCTTCATGGTTCATGCGACCCATGGCCACCAGGGGGATAGGGTCAACTGCTTCACCCAACTGGGAAGGAACCTCAAAGTTGTAGCCATGCTTTTTGGTCACCCGAGAGTCGGTAGCCGGAGTCGCTACGTTTTCCTCAGAGGAAATCCAGGACCCCCAGGGGGTAGGGCCGCCGGCACAGTTGCGGATGGTACCACTCAGGGAAACATAGTCCCGGACTACTAGACCATTGCGATCGACTTCGACCGTGGTGGTACCGCCGCCGCCGGTGTTTAAATTGCTACCCGAGTAAGAGTCATACTGCTTACCATTGGGCGCAACAGTGCCGCCGCCCCCAGGATTCCGCTCATGGTTGCGCACCAGAATATAGTTGCCGCTGCGCCCCTGAAACGCGGCCATGCCATCGTGATTGCCTGGAACAATGGCCCCATCGGACATTGTCTGCCCCTGAATGGAGATAGCGGTGTACTGAAACTTGTCAGGCAGGGTCAGTAGGGGGATGTTAGCCAGGTTGCCCAAACTTTTGGTGTTGTTGGGCAATTTGGGAGTGGGGGTGCCGAAGCCCGTCACCGTAAAACTAGCGGTATTACAGGTTCCCTGGGCCATAGCCCGGCGAGCATTCAGCACGCCCATGGGGGCCACTGCTGTACCTGCAGCCGCTGCTGTCATCAGCATGACAAACTGACGACGCGAGAAATTAGACATCGTACTCCTTCTCCTCTCTAGACCTTAGTTTCACAGACTGTGCAGGATTAAAGGCAACCAAAAGA
>DATIVG010000013.1:0-3282 GCA_035466075.1 Nodosilinea sp.
GGGCGGCTGAGGGAAAAAGGCGGGGTAGTGAGTCTGGGAGTCATTGTCGAGAGGTTGCGATCGCAGCTGTGCTTAAGCTAACAGGACTTATTCCTCATTGGCCATTCTAAAGCTATTCTTCCCTGGCCTCAAGCCCTGATATCCAGGGCGCTAGCCCAATACCAGAGGCGGCCACCCAGGGCAAGAGTATTGAAACTATCCGCCATAGGGTGGAGCTTTAATGTGGCATTATCAAGAAGTGGTCGCAATAAGCGATACAATGCAACCTGACATCTCAACGCTCTGGGCCATCCGGTTGGCGCTGCCCAGAGGGCTAGTTGAGGTTTAATTTTTGGAGGTAAAACCCCTATGAAACTAGGAAGACGCGCATTTTTGGGGGCCAGTGCCGCCGCCACCGCTGTCGGTGTAGGTTATCTGCGCCAGCGCCCCGCCAGCGCCCAGTTTGGCTTTGGCCGCGGCCCCGTGGTCAATCTCTATTCTTCCCGCCACTACGACACCGACGACCAGCTCTATGACGGCTTCCGCGAAGCCACCGGCATTCGCGTCAACGTGGTTGAGGCCGAGGCCGACCAGCTGATCGAGCGCATCAAGAGCGAAGGGCAAAACAGCCCCGCCGACATTCTCATGACCGTCGATGCCGGTCGCCTGTGGCGCGCCGAGCAAGAAGACATGTTCCAGCCCGTCACCTCCTCGGTGCTGAGCGAAGCCATTCCCGAAAACCTGCGCCACCCCGACGGCCTGTGGTTTGGCCTCACCCAGCGGGCGCGGGTTCTTTTTTACAACAAAGAAACCGTAGACCCGGCTGAGCTCTCCACCTACGAAGACCTGGCCGACCCCAAATGGCGGGGCCGCATTCTGGTGCGCAGCTCCACCAACATCTACAACCAGTCGCTGGTGGGCTCCATGATTGCCGCCCACGGGGCCGCAGAAACCGAAGCCTGGGCGCGGGGCCTGGTGGCCAACTTTGCCCGCAATCCTGAAGGGGGCGACACCGACCAGATCAAAGCCGCCGCCGCCGGGCTGGGCGACATTGCCATCGCCAACACCTACTACTTCGCCCGTCTGATCAAGTCCGACAGCGCCGAGGACCAGGCCGTCGCCGAGGCCCTGGGCGTGTTTTTCCCCAACCAGGGCGATGGCCCCAACGGGCGCGGCACCCACGTCAATATCAGCGGTGCTGGCGTGGTCAAGACAGCCCCCAATGCCGAGGCCGCCGTGCAGTTTTTGGAGTACCTGGCTAGCCCCGAGGCCCAGCGCATTTTTGCCGAAAGCAACAACGAATACCCCGTGGTTGAAGGGGTAGCGGTGGACTCTGTAGTGGCAGGCTTCGGCGAATTTAAGGCCGACCCCCTCAGCGCCGCCGTGTTTGGCCGCAACAACCCCGAGGCCCTGCGCATCACCGACCGCGCCGGTTGGGCCTAGGGCTCTCGCGTTAGGGGTCGGGTGCCGAGCCATGGTCTAGAGGCTGTGCTGCTAATCCAGCAGGCACCCGACCCCTTCGAGCAGCTATTCAAAGGGGTGGAAAAGATTGAGATCAAGCAGTCAAAATGCTTTTGATCCAGATTGTTTCTGCCTCAGACAAGTTGGGCTTAACGGGTTGTGAGTAGTCGATCGCCAGGTCAAGCCGCGCTCGGGTATACAGCTCATTGACCACCTGCTGCAAATCAATCACCGGTTCTAGATCATTGGTTCGCAGCGGCACCGGGAAGCAGGGAATCGGCTCGGGTAGGTCAAATTCATACAGCTCGGCATTGGGGCGATCGCCACTGCGGCTCACCAAAATGCTGTAAGGCTTTCGAGTTGGGTCGCCCAACGGCAGGGGCAGACCACCCCGCAGCAGATCAATTTCGACTAAATGTGTAGCTGAGGCCAAAATTTTCTGCCGCTTGGCTTCGTAGGCGGTGCGACCTTCCCCGATACGTTTGTTAGTGGGGGATAGCACTTCAATCACGCAAACCAGCACATTGGTTTGCACCAGCCGCACTTCTAAAAAGCGTTCAGTCACCTCTACCGGCAGGGGTACCTGCACCCGGCGCGGAGCCGTCAGTTGAACGGTAGGTTCAGACCGGTGGGGCGCATCTCCCCGCTGGGCTAGGGCTACGTCGGCAATGCCCACCAGAGGCAGCGGATCGGTCGTGGTGTAGACCCGCTCTTCGATAGAAACCCGGTATTTAGGCGCTACCTGGGGCGTGATGACATCGGCCAGGGCAACAATCAAGCGGTTGTGTACCTGGGGCCAGAGGCCAGGTTGTTCAAGGTAGGGGTTCATGCCGGGGAAGGGGTTGTGCATTGTCCCTCGCTGAGCCTGTGCTACCAGTGTAAAGGCGAAAAGAGTTGGCTATTCGATGCGATCGCGGATTTTGGGCTGGGCGACCTGGTAGTGAGTGTCGCACAGCCAGAGGTAGTCACCTATATTGGTGGGCATTCAGCACCTTAATTGACAGGGCCTCTTCTTGTTGGAGTGCCGAGCGGCGGTGGCACTACAGCCGGATCGTCAAGGAGCCGCCGAAGTAGCAAATCGTACCCGGCGTCAGTGTGAATGGCGTAGTGGTTGAAAAGTCTGAACCACTTCATGATGTGCTTGTCGTCGCCCGGCTCCAGCAGCACGGGAATAAATTTTTTGTTGATCATGCCTGCTTCGTAGAGGTCTTGCAGCAAAAGCACGCTCTCAAACCGAACGCCCGACTGCTGCGGCGTCATCGATCGGGTGGTGTAGCGTTCGGTGAAGATGATTAAAACAAAATCGGCGGCCTCGACTTGACTGTTCATCCACAGGGGCCAGCCCTCTGACGGATTCGGCACGTATTGATCGATCGTGCAATCGACCCCATCGGTGCGTAAGCGATTAGAGAGCTGCAACACCCGAGCCGCATGAGCCGGAGAATCGTGGCTGTAGCTGATCAGCACGCGGGGAGAGGCGATGGCGGCTGGTCGCTCAGCCGGAGTGGTTGGGGCTGAGGCGATGGGATGGGGCTGCTGATTAGCTTCTGGTGAAGGGCTAGCCAGTGAGCTGAGGGGATAGCGGGTGAGCAGCCCACCCCCCAAATCTAGCTGCACCCGATAGGTGTCGGCAGCGCGGTAGTTGTACCCGTCGCTGGTGCCGGGAGGCATGAAGTTAGACTCGCTCACCTCTGGGTCGCGCAGGTCGCGCCAGCGAGTCATAGCCTCTTGCAGGCAGGCTTCTGCTTGGGCAACCAGAGCTTGAACAGTTGCCGGTAGGGCATCGCGGCGGGCCGGCACAAACGAATCATTATTCAGCGTTTGTGCGGCCTGCAATAACAG
>DATIVG010000014.1:0-1529 GCA_035466075.1 Nodosilinea sp.
AGTCATCTGGCTCCGCTGATTCGGCAGTAAACGTTGGGTGCGGGTCAACCTCAGAAAACGGGCCAAACCAGAGGTCGTTGACTGTGGATCGGCTTCGCTTGCGACGCACCCGCTGGCGGTGCAGCTGTTTTGTTTACCGCAGGCCTTCTCAGGGAACCCTTGACCCATGAGCTACCCAAGCTTTCACAGCTTTATCAAATTGCTGCGCAGTCTGCTCAAGCGCAGGCAGCCGCTGCTGTTTGAAGAATCAATTTTCTTGGCCGATCTCTGCTTGGCCTACGGCACCATTGCGGGCCTCAACGATCGCGACAAAAAGACGCTGTTTTTGGCCGCCCACTTCAAAAATCTGGGGGCCATCTACCTCGACGACGATCACCTCAAGCGGCAATACCTCAGCCACAGCCAGGCGGCCACCGAAATGGAGGTGCTGTTTAACGCCAGCACCCAGCTGGCCAAGGATGCCGGGCTGCAAGAGGTGGCCGATGTGCTCGACCAGTACCACCTGCGGGCAATTCCTCAAAATCCTTTGGCCCGCATTTTTCAGGTGCTCAATGCCTGGGTGTCGTGCCGCCAGCGCAAGGGCTGGCGCAGCTCCATGAGCGACAAAGAGGCGCTGATCATTCTCAAGCAGCGGGCCGAAATGCAGTGGTCTGACCCCAAGGTGGTGTTTCACTTTATTGAGCACCTCTGCCGCTACTCGTCGCGGCCCGAGCGCCGCCAGGCCTGCACCGTCACCGGGTTTGAGGCGCTGCCCACCGCGCCCAATGGGCCCGAACTGCCCGACATGGTCGATTTGCCCGACGTTCGAGACTACGGCTTTGACACCCTGGAGGATCAGTTTCAGTACCAGGCCGAGGCTGCGGGCTAGGGCCGACTCTAACCCTGGGGGATAGTCAGAGCTGGCGCAAGGGGATACAGTTGGGGAGGCGCAGCGTTTGGGCCAGGGTGGGTGACCGCTTCCTTGCCGGGGCGAGCAGGCTGCCTGGGTCGCGATCGGCTGGCCCTGCGACGGGTTTGTTTGGCAATAGCTACCAAGAGTCTGTTATGGCTAACGACGCAATTGATATGGATTTGACATACTCATCGGCGGAAGATGAGCTGGACAACGTGTCCTACCTGGAGACCATCGAGGAGGTGATCTCGACCCTCGATCAGGGGGAAGGCGGCATGGTTAGCCAGAGCGAGGAGGGCCATCTGTGGCGGTTTCGGTACGGCAGCGTGGATGTGTACGTGCAGCTGACGGGCGAAACCGAGGCCGATACGCTGACGGTGTGGTCGCCAGTGCTGAGCCTGCCTGCAAAGGACGAGCCCCGGCTGATGAAGCGACTGCTGGAGAAAAACTGCAACGAAACCCTGGAGGCCCGGTTTGGTATTTCGGGGGAGCAGGTGCTGGTGATTTCGAGCCGCATTCTCAAAGATATTTCGGCGGCGGAGATTTCCCGGCTGATGACCATTGTGGCGACCATTGCCGACGACTCGGATGAGGCGCTGGTTTCCGAATTTGGGATGGGCTAGAGGGGTATAGGGTG
>DATIVG010000015.1:0-12437 GCA_035466075.1 Nodosilinea sp.
CAGCGATGAAGAAACCGCCAAAGTCGAGGTTTAGCAGACCGGCAAAGGTGTCAATGGCACCAGCGGCAGCGGCCACCCCGGTGTTGTTGAGGGCAAAGGTGTTGGAGCGGTCGCTGTGCAGGTAGGCTACCCCCGCTTGCAGAAACCCGTCGCCCAGGTAGCTGAGCTGTGCGATATAGCTCTGGTTGGCGGCGGCAAAGACGCCGACATTGGGCTGGGTGGCTCCGGGGTTGCCCGCCGTGTAGCCCGCATCAAACACGATGGTATCGGTCAGACTGATGTTGACGCCGACGCCAGCGCCGTTGCTGCTGCTGCCCGCCAGGTTGTAAAACGCAGGCTCCCCTGCCTGGGCCACGGAGATGCCATCAAAGGGCACGATGGTGCTGGTGACCCAGTCATCGGCGGCCAAACCGCGGGCGGCCACCGTAACGTTGATGCGGTTGCCGACGGGAAAGCGGTAGAAAAAGTCATCGATGGTGACGTCGTAGTCGGCACCTCGGGCATTTTGCAGGCCACCAAAGGCGGTCAGGGCATTTCCTTGACCCGCCTGGAGGCGAATCCGCAGGCGGTCTCTGCCGGTGAAGCTGCTGTCAAAGTTAAGGCGGGCCCGGGCGGCCACATTGGTGCTGGTTTCACTGGCGGCCCCCCGACCGTCGAGGGTGTCGAAGGGGGTGACCAGGTGGTAGTCAACCTGACCCCGCAGCTTGGTGGTGGTGGAGAACTGCTGGGCACGCAGGGTGGCGGTTTCAGCTTCTAGAGCATCCACGCGGCCGCGCAGGGTGGCCAGTTCAGCCTGGAACTCTTCTTGCAAACGACGGATGGTGGCCAGGTCGTCGGGGTTGATGCCGGACTGGGCGATCAGGGTGGCGATCACGTCCAAGCAGGCGTTGAGACCGGCGGCGAACTCAAAACGGGTCATGCTGCGCTGACCGCGGAAGGTGCGGTCGGGGTAGCCCTGAATACAGCCGTAGTTCTCAACCAGGCTTTGCAGCGCTTGGAAGGCCCAGTCGGAGGGCAGCACGTCGGTCAGTTCAGAAACGCTGGTGATTTGAGCCAGTTGAACGGGCTCTTGATCGAAGTTGCTGACCTGAACGGTGGATGCAGCTTCAGCTGCGATCGCAGAGCCAGAGACTGCCACAGCCGCACCTAGAGCAGCGGGCACAGCCAGCAAAGATTGCCAAAGTAACTTAGCCATTCGGTATTTTCTCCTCACACCTTGTACAAGGCTTATTGTGTACCTACAAACAGGTTTGGCCTAAACCATTCCTAATTAAGGGGTGCAGACCCGACCCGCTAGCGAGCCAAAGGAGCTGAACCTCACGTACATCCAAAATCGATAGTAGCAGATATGCTCTGTGTCGGCTAGACAAGTTTTGGCTAAGCTAGCTAGCTACAACTCATCTAGCGTCAAGACGCGTTCTGCCTCTTCAAGGTTCCCAGGTCTGAACATCGACCAACGCCCAGATAGAAAAAGGCCAGTGCCAGGGAAATTGCCGCTGGGCCGCGCGATTGAGGGGTGACAGAGATCTGCTTGCACCCAGGCAGTTTTAAGGCATGGGTATCGAGGCGGGGCAGGATAGACCAGATCCAGTCAGGGGCATCAACTGCGGTCTCTGCCTGGGCTGCCTCGACTTGGTGACCTAACCCAAGCTTGAGATGATGGCGGCCAGCGCAAAGTCCTGCTCCGTCAGCCCGCCGGCATCGTGGGTGGAGAGGCTGATCCCGACGCGGTTGTAGGAAATCTCCAGATCGGGGTGATGCCCTGCCGCTTCGGCGGGCTCAACCAGCTGATTGACAAAGGCAATCGCCGCCACAAAGTCTTTGAAGGTGCGGGTACAGGTGATGGTCTTGCCGCTCAGGCTCCAGTCGGGGAGCTGGCTGAGCTGAGTTTGAATATCGTGATCGCTAAGGAGATGGGCCATGGGGGGTAAATGCCTAAGTAATGGGCTACCCCCTCATCTTAGGGCGCTCACTTTAAGGGAGGCTTCTAGAGCGAACGGCGGCTCGGGCAGCATTGGCCCAATCTGCTCGCCGACCGACAAAAATTCATCCAAGCAAAAGAACTGGCCAAGTAAAAGAACCCGCCAAGCAAAAAAACCGTTTAAAAAGCTATCCGCCCCTGCCAGGGGAAGGAAGCCTTCCGAAGCAGGGGCGGTCTAGTTGGATCTTAGGTTGAACCTGACTGCCGGGAGGAACCCTACTCAGCCAGCTTCGAGAGCTTAGCTAATTGCCGAAGCAACCAGCACTGAAGCTAGAGTACAGCCCCGGCACACAGCCGGCTGATCTCAACCTGAAGACCCATACGTTTACTACTCTCTTGCATGGGCATCACCTCCTGAATCCCTAAACGGTAAAATCTGTAGAGCTAACTGCCGTAACAGCGGCATTACTCGTAAATTAGCACAATATTTTAGTGATGACAGAAATTGAGAGTTGGGGGGCGTTCTGGATGGCCCCCCGGGCAAAATGCTATCGTCAGCATCTTTAAGCCATGCGCCCTACTTCGTTTGTTGTACCCGTTCCCCCCAGCAGCCTTGACGCCTGCCTGCAAGACTGGCTGCGTGAAGACATTGGCCGCGGCGACTGGACTACTGCGGGGCTAGGGCCCCTGGTGCAGGGCCCCGGGAAGGCGATTTGGGTCGCCCGCGCCCCCGGCGTGATGGCGGGTCTACCCCTGGCGGCGGCGGTCTTTCGCCGCCTGGACAGCGATGTGGCCTTTCACCCCCTGGTGGCGGAAGGTGAGGCCTGCGCCGAGGGCACCAGCCTGGCTACCATCACCGGTAGCTTAGCTGCCCTGCTGAGCGGGGAACGGGTGGCCCTCAACCTGGTCATGCGCCTGAGCGGCATTGCCACCGCCACCCGCCAGTACGTTGACTGCCTGGCCGACTGCCCCACCCAGTTTGTAGACACCCGCAAAACCACCCCCGGCCTGCGCCAGCTCGAGAAATACGCCAGCCGAGTCGGCGGGGCCGTCAACCACCGCCTGGGTCTGGATGATGCGGTGATGATTAAAGACAATCACATTGCTGCCGCAGGGGGGATTCGGGCGGCTGTGACCCACATTCGCGCTGCTATTCCCTACCCGATGACGGTGGAGGTGGAAACGGCGTCGCTGGAGCAGGTGGAGGAAGCGCTGGACTGCCCCATTGACATTGTCATGCTCGACAACATGCCCCTGGAGATGATGAAGGCTGCCGTCGGGCGCATTCGCGCCCGGCGACCCGACCTAAAGATCGAAGCCTCGGGCAATGTCACCCAGGAGCGGCTGGCGGCGATCGCCGCCACGGGGGTCGATTTTATCTCCAGCAGCGCGCCGGTAACACGGGCACCGTGGCTGGATATTAGTATGCAGATCGTTAGTTCTGAGGCGGGTTGATCCCGAGAGCAGCCATGATTTTAACCACAGGCCCCAATGTCGATGGTCGGCAGGTCGTAGAGTACTGCGGCCTGGTGAATGGCGAGGCCATTTTGGGGGCAAATATTTTCAAAGACTTTTTTGCGGGCATTCGCGATGTGGTGGGTGGCCGATCGGGGGCCTACGAGCAGTCGCTGCGCCAGGCCCGAGAAACCGCGATCAAAGAGATGACCCAGTCAGCCAAAGCTCTGGGGGCCGACGCGATCATTGCCGTTGATATTGACTACGAATCGCTGGAGATCAACAACGGCGGCAACATGCTGATGGTGGCCGCCAGCGGTACTGCGGTGCGATTGGGTTAGGTTTTTGGGGAGGGGGGGTGCGATCGCACCCCCCCCATATCCCTGATTACAACCAGGAGCCGATATCAATCGACGACAGCATGATCCTTGAGGTCAGCCAGCGCAACATGCTCTATTGCCGCCGCGTGGGTAGCCTCCAACACCACCGGGGGAGCAACCCCGGCCTCCAGAGCCTCCTGCCAACGGGCGGCACAGAGACACCAGCGATCGCCCGGCTGCAACCCCGGAAACTGAAAGGCGGGCACAGGGGTGGAGAGATCGTTGCCCTGGGCTTTGGTAAACGCCAAAAACTCCTCAGTCATCTGGGCGCACACCACGTGAACCCCCATATCTCCAGCCCCAGTGCTACAGCAGCCATCGCGGTAAAAGCCAGTCATAGGAGCGGTGCTGCAAGCCTGTAAAGCGGTGCCCAGCACGTTATTGGCATTGGCCATAGGACAAGTATTCTCAGCGAGGAAGACGGTCTCAAACCGCCTTTAATCTACCCCAAGACCCCGGCTTTTAGCCCAGGGCGTCGCCCTCAACATCCCTGAAACCGGAGATGCTCCATACTCTAACCCCCGTAGATAGGCCCCGTAGATAGGCCCCGTAGACAGGCCCAGTAGATAGGCCCCAAAGAGATCAGCTGATCGCGCTTGCAGCCGAGGCCCGGCAGTCTCTCTGGCATCCAGGCTGGAACAGACCTCGGTGTTAGACTACGGAGGCAAGCCTTGAGCCCGTTCGCGGCTGTTATGACCGTTACCCCTTCAATTTCGCCCCAGCTCAACCAGGCGGCCCAGGCCATTGAGGTGCCGATTAGCATTGCACCGATGATGGATCGCACCGATCGCCACTACCGCTTTTTTATGCGGCAGATCACCCGGCGTACGCTGCTGTATACCGAAATGGTGACGGCGCAGGCCATTTTGCACGGCGATCGCGACCATTTGCTCGGGTTTACCCCCAGCGAAAGCCCCCTGGTGCTCCAGGTGGGAGGGGATGACCCCAGCCTGCTGGCCATTTGCGCGCGCGTTGCCGCCGACTTTGGCTATGACGCGGTCAATCTCAATGTGGGCTGCCCTAGCGATCGGGTGCAGAGTGGGCAGTTTGGGGCTTGCCTGATGGCCCAGCCAGGGCGAGTGGCCGAAGCGGTGGCGGCGATGATGGCGGCCAGTCCTTTGCCGGTGAGCGTTAAACACCGCATTGGCATCGACGACTTGGATCGCTACGAGGATATGGCCAGTTTTGTGGCTACGGTGGCCGAGACGGGGTGCCGCCACTTTACGGTGCATGCCCGCAAGGCCTGGCTCCAGGGGCTCAGCCCCAAAGACAACCGCACCATTCCGCCCCTGCGCTACGGCGATGTGCACCGACTCAAGCGAGACTTTCCCCACCTGTGGATTGAGATTAACGGCGGCTTTACCGAGCTAGGGCAGGTGGCGGCCCAGCTGGGCCCGGTGGATGGGGTGATGGTGGGTCGGGCGGCCTACGACCACCCGTACCAGTTTGCGGCAGTCGATGCAGATTTCTTTGGGGAGGCGACTCCGCCGCCCTCGCGCCCGCAGGTGGTTGAGGCGATCTTGCCCTACATTGACCAATGGGTGGGTAAGGGGCTAAAGCTGAATAAAATTACCCGCCACCTGTTGATGCTGTTTGCGGGGCAGCCGGGCAGCCGTCTGTGGAAGCAGATGTTGACTGAGGAGTCGAGCCAGCCGGGGGCGGGGGTGGCCACTGTTGAGCGGGCCCTGGCGGCGGTACACCACCAGGGGGAGATTCAGCGCCAGCTAGGGAGTTTGGCCTAGCCCTGGAGCGCTAGGGGGTGAGGCCGCAGGCACCCAGGTGAAGGGGTAGACGTATTCCTCTGGGGTGGTGACGGCGTTGAACTGGCTACCGTCGGCTTTGACCCAGTGCAGCACCTGGGTGCCGAGGGCATCGTCGAGGGGGCTGCCGGTAAAGGCAATCCAGCTGCCGTCGGGGGCCCACTGGCTGTCCAGCACGTTTTGCAGAGGCTGGGGGTTGAGGGGAGTAAACTCCTGGCTGACGAGATCGAGCAAGAATAGGGTCTGCTGGCCAGCCTGCACCCCGGAGGCGAGTACCAGCTGCTGACTGTCGGGGGCCCAGCTGACGGCGTCGTAGAAGCCGGGCCGGGTCACTGTCTGAATTTCACCGGTGTTGACGTTGACCAGGGCAATCACTTCCTGATTGCTGAGGGGTGGGTTGTGGGGCCGATAGAAGGCGATGTAGCGGCCGTCGGGCGACCAGAACAGACGGCTGCGGTAGATCTGCGCGTTGGGCTCGGGGGTGAGCACACGGCGGTCGCTGCCATCGACGCCGATCACGTTGAGGCGCTGAAAGGGGTAGTTGCCCTCGTAAAAGGCCAGCCGGGTGCCGTCGGGCGACCAGGCCAGGGGGCTACCGGCGGCACCGTAGGTGCCTGGGGTTTGGGTGAGACGCTGGGAGCGGCTGCCGTCAAGCTCGGCGACAAAGAGGTGTTGATTGTGGACGTAGGCCACGCGCTGGCCATCGGGAGATAGATAGGGCGCTGAGTCTAGGGTGGTGGGCAGGGTGGTGATGGGAGTGAGTGCCCCGTCGCCCTGGCTGAGAAATAGGGCCCATTGGGGTGGGTCTCCGGCAGCAGCGGCGGGGCAGCGCTCGGCAATGACCAGGGTATCGCCGGTGGGCTGCCAGGTGAGCTCCAGGCTGGGCGAGCGCGAGCACTGGCTGGAGAAGACGAGTTCGGGGGTATGGGTGGGGGAGGTAACCCGGTAGACCTGGCCGTAGTTTTGGACGACGGCCAGCTGTTGCCCGCTGGGTGACCAGGCCAGGCCGTTGACGGAGCTTTCGGCGGTGGGAAGAAGGGGGGTGCGATCGCGCCCCCCCGACTCGATCAAAAATAGCCCCTCGGGGGTGACAAAGGACAGCTCGGCGGCCTGCCCCGGCGACCCGCCCAGGGCCAGCAGCCCGGCGGTTAGCACGGTCGTGGTCAGCGCAGCCACAGTGGGTCGAATCACAGCATCACATCCTTGGGCATTCCATTCGTCATCATAGCGGCGGTCTGGGGCGGCGGTCTGGGGCGGCGGTCTGGGGCGGTGGTCTGGGGCGATTAAGGGGGACGTCCCCAGGGCGGCCGGTTTCTGCGATGCTAGAGGCACCGCCCCCGCAGGGGCCCTGGCTCCGGTGTTGTATTCTTCCTCAGTTTATGAACTTCATCAGCCTGTTTTTTATATTTTTGATCGTCTCGTCGATTCAGCCCGCGCTTCAGCGCCGCATTGTCGAGTCGCGCCGGTTGAGCGCCATTCGCAATCTAGAGCAGCAGCGCGGCAGCCGCGTCATTTTGCTCATTCACCGCCAGGAGTCGATTAGCCTGCTGGGCATTCCGATCTCGCGGTTTATCAACATCGAAGACTCGGAACAGATCTTGCGGGCCATTCGCCTCACCCCGTCGAACGTGCCCATCGACCTGATTTTGCACACCCCCGGCGGGCTGGTGCTAGCCACCGAGCAGATTGCCCGGGCCCTGCTGCGCCACAGCGCCAAGGTGACGGTGTTTATTCCCCACTACGCCATGAGCGGCGGCACCATGCTGGCGATGGCCGCTGACGAGATTGTCATGGACGAAAACGCCGTGCTGGGGCCGGTTGACCCCCAGCTGGGCACCGTGGCGGCGGCCAGCATTCTCAAGGTGCTAGAGGCCAAACCCCTCGACAAAATTGATGACCAAACCCTGGTCACCGCCGATGTGGCCCGCAAGGCCATTGCCCAGGTGCAGCGGTTTGTGCGCACCCTGCTAGAAGACTCGGTGCCCCGGCAAAAGGTCAGCCCCGCCGCCATCGACCACATTATCGACCGCCTGACCACCGGGCAGGTGACCCACGACTACCCGATCTCGGTGGAGGAAGCCACCGACATGGGTCTGCCGGTGACCGTGGGCCTGCCCCTCGATATTTACAGCCTGATGGATCTCTACCCCCAGCCGATGATGGGGCGGCCCACGGTGCAGTACATTCCCATGCCCTACCAAAGCCCGCCCGCCCTGCCGGTCAGCAAGGGACGGGGGAATTAACCGTCTGAGCCGGCCGGTGGGCCAGGCAAACAGCCGGGGAAAGAAACTTAGGGTAGGTGCAGTTATGGTTGGGCGGTGAGGTAGTCAACAATGGCGGCGGCAATCTGCTGGTTGCCGTCTTTGGCCAGCCGCTGCGGGGTGCGGGGGGGCTGGAGGGGCTGCGCCAAAAACTCCCAGCCGCCGCCAAAAAAGGCCTCGGCGGTGAGAACCTGGTGCCAGCTGTGGTTTTGCAGGCCGTTGACCAGCACAGGGCCTTCGGCAAAGTCGTCACGGGGAATGGTGACGATGGGCACATCGAGGCGGCAGGCTTCGGAGAAGGTGCTGAAGCCCGGCTTGGACACCACCCGGCCGCACAGGGGCATGACATCCACCGGGCGAAACCCGGTGCGCGGCACCGGGAACAGGTTGGGCAGCTCGGGCAGGCCCTGATCAAAGCTGAGAAACTGCCAGTCGGGAAACCGAGCCAGCCCCTGGTAGGGAATGGCCTGGAGCCCCAGCCCGCCAAAGGTGAGCAGCACCGTTTGCTGGCGGGGGGTGTGCAGCTGCCACTGGGCCCTGAGCTGGCTGGGCGAATAGCGGGGGCTGCCGCCGGTGAGCCCGATGTCGGTGACCACCGGAAAGGCGGCCATCGCCTCGTGGAAGGGGAGGCGGAAGAGGCGATCGCACTGGCTAAACAGTGCCGCAATCCAGTCGGCGACCGCTGTAAATTCGTGGCCAAAGGCGCGATAGATGAAGTCCCAGCCGAAGTTGCTGACCATCCAGCAGGGCAGGTCGGCGGCGTGGGCAATGGCGGTGGCCAGGGGGGGAATGTCGGCCAGCACCAGGGTGACACCGCGCTGCCGCAGGTAGGCGGCCTCGGCAGCGACCGTGTGGTCAGCCCCCTGCTGGATCTGCCGCAGCTGAGCCAGAGTGGTAGGCAAATCCATCGTCAGGCTGTCGGCTTGCAGCACGCCGATATCGAAGGCCACCGGGCGGTATTCGTACGCGCCGACCAGGTACTCGTCGAGCAGCCACTGGGGGGCGCGGGTGGCCAGCACCAGGTCGACCTCGGGCAGGAGGGCTTGGACGGTGGCTGCGATCGCAGCCGCCCGGGTGGCATGGCCAAACCCATGGTTGGTGATGGCGACGTAGAGGGTAGGGCGCGGCATAGAACAGGCTGTACTCCCACAAAAAAGGCCCGTCCAGACGGACAGGCCTTAGAGTTTACGGTACCTGAGCCCTAAAGCTGGGGCACAAACTGCTGTTTGTCGGGCACCACGGTGTACTCAGACACGATCTGGCGGAACTCGTCGCCATCGATGGTTTCCCGCTCCACCAGCAGATCGACCAGGCGATCGATCAGGGCGCGGTGGTCCTGCATGATGCGCTTGGCGTTGGCGTAGCAGTGGTCAACGATGGTGCGCACCTGGCCGTCGATGCGAGAGGACACCTCCTCCGAGTATTCGGAGCGGGAGAGCCAGTCGCGGCCCAAAAACACTTCCCCCTGGGAGCTCTCCAGGGAAAGGGGGCCCAGGTCGGACATGCCAAACCGGGTCACCATTTGCCGGGCCATGTTGCTCACCTGCTGCAGGTCGTTGCCCGCGCCAGTAGTCACTTCCGCATCGCCAAAGATCACGTCCTCAGCGGCCCGACCGCCAAGGGCACCGGTGATGCGAGCCAAAATCTGGGCGCGGGAGATCAGCATCTGCTCTTCGCTGGGGGTAAACCACGTGAGGCCCTGGGCCTGACCCCGAGGAATCAGGGTGACCTTCTGCACCGGGTCGTGGTCTTTGACCAGGGTGCCGACGATGGCGTGGCCAATCTCGTGGTAGGCGATCAGGCGCTTGCTCTTGCTGTCCACCAGGGGTGTGCCTTCCATACCGGCGATGACGCGATCGACGGCATCGTCCACTTCACCCATGGTGATGGCGTCTTTGCGGCGGCGGGCGGTGAGAATAGCGGCCTCATTCAGCAGGTTGGCCAGGTCGGCCCCGGTAAAGCCAGGGGTGCGGCGCGCGATCGCCTCCAGGGAAATGTCGTCTGCCAGCTTTTTGTTGCGGGCATGGACCCCGAGGATCTCCAAACGGCCCTTCACATCGGGCGGATCGACCATCACCTGGCGGTCAAAGCGACCGGGGCGCAGCAGGGCCGAGTCGAGCACATCGACCCGGTTGGTTGCGGCAATGATGATAATGCCGGTGTTGCCCTCAAAGCCGTCCATTTCGGTGAGCAGCTGGTTCAAGGTTTGCTCGCGCTCGTCGTTGCCGCCGCCGATGCCCGCTCCCCGCTGACGCCCGACGGCGTCGATCTCATCGATGAAGATGATACAGGGCGCGTTTTCCTTGGCCTTCTTAAACAGGTCGCGTACTCGGGAGGCCCCGACCCCCACAAACATTTCTACAAACTCAGAGCCCGAGATGCTAAAGAAAGGCACCCCAGCCTCCCCGGCAATGGCCTTGGCCAGCAGGGTTTTACCGGTACCGGGAGGGCCCACCAGCAGCACACCCTTGGGAATGCGAGCGCCGATGGCGGTGAAGCGCTCGGGCTTTTTCAAGAAGGTGACCACCTCTTCCAACTCTTCCTTGGCTTCGTCGATACCGGCCACGTCATCAAACATGACGCCGGTTTTGGCCTCCATCATGAAGCGGGCCTTCGACTTGCCAAAGTTCATCGCCTGGCCCGGGCCCCCCATGGAACCGTTGGAGCGGCGGAACAAAAAGAACAGGCCACCAATCAGCAGAATGGGGAACAGCAGGTTGCCCAGGGCTCCCACCAGGGCACCGTCGGTGCGCGGCGGGTGAGAGTCGAGGCTGATGTTGGCGGTGCGCAGACGGCTGACCAGGTCGGGAGAGTTGCCCGGCAGGTCAACCCGCCAGCGCATGACCCGGTTGTCGAGGTCAGGGTCCACCGCTTCGACAATGGCGGTGCGGCCGCCGTCGTAGAGGTCAACCGCCGTTACCCGACCGGCATCGAGGTAGTCGAGAAAGCGGCCATAGGTCAGACGGGTGTTAGCCGCGTTGCGGCCCATGTCGGCGGGGGCCGATGAAAACGCCCCCTGCCATAGAAAGAAACCCACTACCAGGATCGGCAGGGTCCACAATAAGGCGACTCGCCAGGAAAATTTCATACCAATGGCCTCTTCTGACTAACGTGCACGGTGTTAACGGCGTTTGGGTTAACGGCGTTGCCTGGACGACTCTCATCCCATCTTGCCTGGAAACGCTGGATTACCGGGCGTTGGGGGAGATTGAGCCGCAGCGGGAAAAGAAATATGAGATAAATCTTTACTTAATGTAACGTAAGCGGCGGAACTCAGGCAAACCAGCCAAAGAATTTTGGCGTGGTAGCCGGGGGGTGGCTGGTGGCTCCCGGCGGTGCGCAAAGGTTTTGCATGGCCGCTGGCATCAGCTGCCCCAGTCTTCGACGCTCCCGCGCCCTGACCCGGTCCACTAACCTTGAGGTGCGTAGCGTTTGCCAGACTTCTCCACTACTGTTTACTTTAGCTGGTTATTGGTTTTCGAGACGTTGGCAACCCCCCGGAGCATTGCGATGCAGCCCCGTCATCCCGATACGCTGTGGGTCAAGGCAACCCTGCTGCTGGTGAGTACGCTGACGGTGATGGCGGGGGCGACGATTGCCCCGTCGCTGCCCGCCATGCGATCGCACTTCGCCGCCGTGCCCAACGTTGACTACTGGGTGCGGCTGGTGCTGACGGTGCCCGCTCTGTTTATTGCCCTGGGCGCGCCGATCGCCGGGGCGATTATCGATCGCTTTGGCCGCAAGCGCTGGCTGGGGCTGTCGGTGTTTGCCTACGGTCTGGCGGGCAGTTCGGGCTTTTTTCTCGATGCCCTGGGCTGGATTTTGCTGGGGCGGCTGGTGCTGGGCCTGAGCGTGGCTGGCATTATGACCACGGCTACCACCCTGGTGGCCGACTACTACCTGGGGGCGGCGCGGGCTCAGTTTTTGGGCATTCAGTCGGCGTTTATGGGGCTGGGCGGGGTGGTGTTTCTCACCCTGGGGGGCTACCTAGCTGACCTGAGCTGGCGGCTGCCGTTTTTGATCTACCTGGCGGCGTGGCTGGTGCTGCCGCTGGTGCTGCTGGTGCTGCCCGAGCCGGTGCGGGCCAGCCGGGCCGAGGCGATGGCCGGGGCGGTCGATCTGGAGCCGGTGCCCTGGGCGCTGCTGGGAACGACATTTGCGATCGCACTTCTAACCCAGATCGTCTTCTACATGATTCCGGTGCAGATTCCCTTTTACCTGCAACAGCTCAGCGGGGCCAACGCCTCCCAGAGCGGCCTGGCGATCGCCCTGGCCACCCTGGCCGCCGCCAGCAGCTCCCTGGGCTACCAGCAGCTCAAAGCCAGGTTTAGCTTTGCCGCCCTCTACGCCCTGGCCTTTGGGTTGATGGGGGTTGGCTATGGGGTGATCAGCCAGGCCACCAGCTATGGGGTCGTGCTGGTGGGGCTGGCCATCGCCGGTCTGGGCCTGGGCATTTTTACCCCCAACATGACCGTCAGCCTCACCGCCTCCACCCCCACCGCCCTGCGCGGCAGAATCCTCGGTGGACTCACCACCAGCTTTTTTCTGGGCCAGTTCTTCTCGCCCCTGGCCAGTCAGCCCCTCAGCCAGCAAATCGGCCTGGCCGCCACCTACGCCCTGGCCGGGGCGCTGATGCTGCTGTGCGCAGCCATCACCCTGG
>DATIVG010000016.1:0-9650 GCA_035466075.1 Nodosilinea sp.
AAATTTTAGAGACCACCGTGGCCGAGGTGCGCCAGTTTCTTCAGGCCGACCGGCTGCTGATCTACCAGTTTGAGCCCGCCCCCGCGCCGCTGGCCAAAGCGATGGACTCCACCGACTCCGTAGATCTCGGGGCAGATGCTGGCGCCGATCCCGAATCCAATTCTGGGACCACCGCCACCATTGCCCTCACCGCCCCCGATCAGGCCATTGGCTGCATCACCTACGAGGCCAGGGCCCACCAGGATCTGGCCTCGGTGCTCAACTACACCGAGCGGCTCTGTTTTCAAAGCCACCCCGACTACCCCAAGCACCTGCTGCGCTACCAGTCGGGGCAGACCCTGGCCATCGCCAATGTCACCCAGACCTACCAGCACGCCCCCTGCATGCTGAGCTTTTTAGAACGGGTGCAGGTGAAGTCTAAGGCGGTGGCCCCCATTCTCGTCGGCCAGCAGCTCTGGGGGCTGCTGATCGTGCACCAGTGTGATGCCCAACGCCACTGGCAGCCCTGGGAAACCGAATTTCTACAGCACATTGCCGAGCACCTGGCGATCGCCATCAACCAGGCCCAGCTCTACCAACAGCTCCAGCAGCAGACCCAAAACCTGGAAATTTGCGTGGTCGAGCGCACCCAGGACCTGCGCGATGCCCTGGTCGCCGCCGAGGCCGCCAACCGGGCCAAAAGCGAGTTTCTGGCCACCATGAGCCACGAGCTGCGCACCCCCCTCACCTACATCATCGGCATGTCAGCCACCCTGCTGCGGTGGTCCTTGGGCGAGCTCACCTCCCGCCAGCGCGACTACCTCACCACCATCCAGGCCAGCGGTGAGCAGCTGCTGCGCATCATCAACGACATTCTCGATGTCTCCAAAATCGAGGCGGGCCGCACCGCCCTTGAAATTCGCCCCTTTTCCCTGGCCTCCCTCAGCCGCCAGAGCGTCGATGCCTTTCGCGGCGAGGCCAGCCAGCAGGGTATCGATATTGGCCTCGATATCAAACTGGCCGATGGCCAAGAGACCTTTGTGGCCGACCCCCGGCGCGTGCGTCAGATTTTGGCCAACCTGCTCAGCAACGCCATCAAATTTACCCCCGCCGAGGGCAAGGTCATTCTGCGGGTGCGCCGCGAGCAAAACGACGCCGTTTTTCAAGTCGAAGACACCGGCATTGGCATTCCAGCCGATGCCCAACTGCTGCTGTTTGAAAAATTTCAGCAGCTGGAAAACGTCCGTCAGCGGGAGCACCAGGGCACCGGCCTCGGCCTGGCGCTGACCAAGCAGCTGGTCGAACTCCACGGCGGCTCGATCAAGGTGAGCTCCGAGGTCGAGGTGGGCTCAGTGTTTACCGTGCGCATTCCGCTCCAGCGCTCCGCCGATGTGCTGGGGCCCGAGCCGGTGACCACCGCCGAGCCCATTGTCGGGCGCATCGTGCTGGTGGAAGACAATGAAGAAACCGCCAGCGTGATCTGCGACATGCTCACCGCCGCCGCCTACCAGGTGATCTGGATTGTGGATGGATCGCGGGTGCTGGAGCAGGTGGAGCTCCTGCAGCCCGCCGCCGTGATCACCAGCCTCACCCTGGCCAGCGCCAACGGCAGCGATATCATTGCGGCCCTGCGGCAGGCGGCTGGGCCCCAGCGCCCTAAAATTTTGGCCCTGCTCGACGGGGCCGATCAACCCCAGATCGAGCAGGCCCTGGGGGCCGGGGCTACGGCCTACATTGTCAAACCCGTTGACCCTAAACAGCTGCTTTCTACCGTCAATGCCGTGATGCCCACCCAGCTGATTTAGCGACAGCCCCGGGGTCACAGCCTCGGAGTCGTAGCCTACATTCCCTAAACATGGCAACGGGTCTAGACATCTGAAGATATCTAGACCCGTCGGGTCGGCGGCTGTGGTGGTGCGGCCCTAGGTTTCAGAGCTGGGGGCCTGCCCACCCAGGGTGGGGGACAAAAACGCCACCAGCGCCCCGATGAAGAAGCCAGCCACGTTGCGGGTCAGGGGCAGCCAGTCGCTGGTGCGGGTGACCACTGGGCCAATGCCGAAGGCGAAGAACAAAATTCCCCACAGGGGCGAAAAGATCAGCACCCACTGCCAGGCAAAAATTTGCCCTGGCTTGCGGGGGTGGGCGGCAAAGCCGCAGATGACGCCACCGACGATGGAGGTGATCAGCGTCAGCACCCACTGCTCCTGGGGCAGGCCGGGGACGACGTTGCAGCCGCCCTGGCGCAGGCAGCCCTGAATGGACTCCAGGGCACTGAGAATAGAGTTGTCTTCCCCGTTTTCGCGCACAAAGAACTGATTGCCGTAGCGGGTTTGCAGCTCAATCCAGAAGGTGCGGGGCAGCAGGTCGTAGACGGCGTCGCCGACGCTGAAGTTGAGCAGGTTACCGCCACGGGGGTCGGCCACCAGCATGATGCTGCGGTCGTCGAGGCCCCAAAAATCTTTGACGGCGCGGCCAGGGGTTTGGTCGTACTGGGTAAGGACGCGCAGCTTCCAGCCGGTTTCGTTGGCGAAGTCATTGAGCTGGGAGTCGAGGCTCTCTTCCTGGCGGGAGGTGAGCGACTTGGCCAGATCGATGATGGAGGTCTCTTTGTCGGGCAATAGTTCGGGGTTGTCGTAGGCCCAGGCGGGCGCTGTGGGCAGCCAAACACAGAGGCTAATCACACAAATAATGCAGACTTTCAGCGCGTGTCTCATACTGGCTCGACGTAAGAACATGGAACTGACAACAACGACATTGCCCAGCGATTGACCGGGGATAAGGCCAATAGTGGAGCACATTCCTTAATTTAGTCTATACCTTTGTTTACACTTGTTTACATAACTCTAATGTTTCTGGCCTGACTCGGCAAGGTTGCCGGGGGTGGGGTCTGCCCTCGGCAGGTGCAGCTCAAATCGAGCTTCGGTGGGGGCGCTGGGGCTCAAAACCAGGTCGCCGCCGTGGGCGCGGGCAATTTCGCGGGCCAGACTGAGCCCCAGGCCTAGGCCCTCGACTTGGGTGCGATCGCACCCCTGGCCCCGATAAAACCGCTCAAACACCCGACCCCGATCCGCCGCCGTCAGCCCCTGGGTGGCATTGGTCACCGTCACCCGCACCAGCGACGGCTGGCCCTTGACCTCCACCCGTACCCAGCCCTGGGGTTGGTTGTATTTGGCCGCGTTGGTGATCAGGTTTTGCACCACCTGCACCAGCAGGGCGCGATCGCCCGCCACCGTCAGGCCCGGTTCCAGCTCCGCCGCCAGGGTGAGAGTGGGGGCCAGCAGGGGCAGATCCTCCAGCTGCTCCTGCACCAGGGCGCTGAGATCCACCGGCAGCCGCTGAATGCTCATCTGCCCGGCATCGGCCAGCGACAGCAGCAGCAGCTTGCGCACAATGCCGCTCAGGTGGCGCACCTGGTCGAGCAGCTGACCCAGGGTTTGCTGGGTGGCCGAGCCCGGCTCCACCCGCTGAATCGCCCGCTCCAGCTCCCCCTGAAGAATCGTCAGGGGAGTCTTCAGCTCGTGGGCCGCGTCACCGCTAAAGCGCGAAGCCTGGTGAAAGCTGCGCTCCAGCCGCTCCAGCATGGCGTTAAACGCCGTGATCAGCGGCGCAAACTCGGCATCCACCGCCGCTGGCAGCCGCTGGTCCAGCCCCCGAGCACTGACCCGGTCAATACTTTGGCTGAGCTGGCGCACCGGCCGCAGCGCCTGGCCCGCCAACCCCCAGGCCCCGCCGCCAATCGCCAGCAGCACCCCCGGAATCGTCAGCAGATAGATACGTCGCAAAACCGCCATTTCCTGCTGGAGGGCGGCCAGGTTCGCAGCAATCACCACCTGGCCCACCGGCCCCGACTGCACCGCCACCCGCCACCGGCCAGTGGGGGTGGGCCAGGTGACCAGGCGGCTGGGCCCCCGGCGGCTGCGGCCTGGAGACGAGGGCGGGGGCGATACGGGCCAGGCCAGCGGCGGCAGCTGCCGGGCATCGCCAGGCCAGTGGGGCGACCGATACAGCATGTCCCCATTGCGGTCGATCACCGCCAGGGCCACCGCCGCCACCGGCAGCTCTAGCGCCTGGGCCAGGGAGCCCTCTAGGCCACCCCCAAGGACTGATGCCGATCTATTGCCCCGGCCCCAGTCCTGGGGGGTGACCCGCTCCAGGCGGGCATCAAAGCGATCGAGCTTGGCCTGGTAGATCAGCCAGCTCGACAGCAGCGCAAACCCCAGCAGCGCCCCGCCAGCCAGGGCCGCCGACCACAGGGCCAGGCGCAGCCGCCACGAGAGCCGCCGGGGCCATCGGTTCATACCGCCGCCTCCGGTGACCGAAAGCGGTAGCCCACCCCCCGCACGCTTTCGATCCAGGCGGCGGCGGCCAGGGGGTCGAGCTTTTTGCGCAGGCGCTGGATCGCCACATCGACCACGTTGGTGCTGGGGTTGAAGTCGTAACCCCAGACATGCTCCAAAATCTGGGTGCGGGTAAACACCCGACCGGGCGATCGCATCAGGTATTCCAGCAAGTTAAACTCTCGGGCGGTGAGCTCCACCCGCTGGCCCGTGCAGGTCACCTCACGGCTAATGCGGTCGAGCCGCAGGGGACCCACCGCCAAAAAATTTTGCCGCTCGCCGCTGGTGCGCCTCACCACCGCATGAATGCGGGCCCCCAGTTCTTCGACGTAAAACGGTTTGGCAATGTAGTCATCGGCCCCCAGGTTGAGCCCAGCCAGGCGGTCGTCTAGCTCGTTGCGGGCGGTAATTAAAATGACCGGCACCGTGCGCCCCGCCCCCCGCAGCGCCTTGAGCACGGCCAGCCCATCCATGCCCGGCACCATGACATCGAGCAAGACCGCATCGTAGCTGCGCTCCAGGGCCAGGGCATAGCCCTCGGTGCCGTTGTCACAGGCGTCTACCACAAAGCCCTGCTCCCGCAGCCCCTGGGCCACAAAACTGGCAATTTTTGCCTCATCTTCGACCAGTAAAACGTTCATAGGCTAGCACCGCTCCCCAGCCCCAAAAATGACAATGTTGTAATTTGGCCGCCATGGTTCTGCCATCCTGCCCAGGCGTAATAGATATCGTCAACCTTAGAGTGTTCCCGCTCAATACTGATCCAGAGGTTTACGGCAACCGGCCCAATGGGCCGAGTTTGCAACCTCAACGGGGACGTTTATTGAGATGGCGTGCTCTTAGATCACCGGAGCCAACTACCGATGACGATGCACCGTTCAGTGATTACCGCCGCCCTGGCCGCTGGCCTGCTGGGCAGCCTGGGTCTGGCCATGCTCGGCCAGGCCTCCCAGGCGGAAACCACCCTGGCCCAACAGCAGCCCCAGCGCCCTGACTCCCAGGGCCCTAACATGGGGCGGGGCCGCAGCCACGGGCAATGGCTCACCGAGGCGGCCACCCAGCTAGGCGTCAGCGAAACCGAGCTGCGCGCAGCCCTGGGCCTACCCGCAGAGCCTCCCCAGCGCCCCGATCTGGCTACCGCCGCCGCCCAGCTGGGGGTGAGCGAAGCCGATCTCCAATCCGCCCTGCGCAGCGCTCGGGGAGCCATGCGATGCGGCCAGGGAGAGCCTGCCCCGGCGGCTGAGTAGGCTCATAGGTCAGCAACCAGGCTAGCCATCCGGGGGCGTTTTGGGGGGCGCTTTGGGGGGGTGTTTCAGGGGTATTGCCCTGGGGGAGCGCCCCCTCCGCGTTACCGTCGCTATTTCTATGGCGGCGGTAACGCTTTTGGGTGGGGCCGGTTCTACCTCACCGTCTGCAAACCGCCCGCCAGGTCTAGAGCAGCGTCAGCAACAGCAATAAGAGTGCTCGCAGGTTGGGTGAAACGCCGGGGAAACCAACGCCAGCGCTAGTTGTGCTGGGTTCTGCGATCGCGCACTCAACTTACAAACTTGGGCTTGACGGACCACTAATGGTCTCGCCTAGCGTGGCCAGACGAAACCATTAGTGGAAGCTCCTTAACGCATAAGCAAAATTTAGGCAACAAATTGTTGCGCAATTGTTACATAGCTGTTACATTAGTTTACATAAGAGGCATTTAACCCCCTGGAGGGCATTGAAATGTTTACCACTACTCAACTGGACAACGGCATTCTCAACAACTACGCCGTAGAGCCTGACATGTACTTTGCCGTCTACCCCTCGGCTGAGCAGCAAAAGAGCTACGCGCTGCAAGCGGCCACCGCTGCTCTGTTTTTGGTGAGCCTGCTGCTGGTGTCTGTGGCGGTCAGTTAGTCCCGTCGCCCTAGATAGCTGGGCCCTGGTTTGGCTGGGCTTTGGTTTGGCTGGCTTAGTCTTGCGGTTCTAAAACGTCTTTGGAGAGGAGCACTATGTTTGCACCGATGGTTCTGCTGGTTCGTAACGTGATGGGTACCCCAAAATTCAACCGGTTGCGGGGGCAGGCCATTGCCCTGCATTCCAAAACCATTACCCACTTCTGCAACCGGTTTGGCATTGACAGCAAAAAGCGCCAGTCCTGGATTCGCACCGCCCGCGACAATGGCCAGAAGCTGGGGTTCCTGGCCTAGGGTTTGATGGTTATTGAGTGAGTTTGCTGACTTGCATCACCCCTGGCTATGGCCAGGGGTGATTTTGTCTGGGGCTGTGGGCAGGATTTCGCTGTTGCTCTGGCGGTGGCGCTGGGGGGGTTTGCGGGCTGGCCAGCGCTCAGCCGAGCCCAAGGCACAGGCAACGTAAGTATTCCTTAGGCCGCTGGCCCTCGGTATCCTGCTGGTGCAGGGTGGCCATGTACCGAAACTCCGACTCAAAAGGGATGCTGTCGATGCGCGGATAGCTGTTGATCACCGTCACGCCCCAGATCACCCCGGCATTCACCCAGGAGCCCAGCAGGGCTTTAATCGACCCGGCGATCAGCAAAATGTAGAGCAGCGGCTGGTTGAATTGCAGCAAAAACAGCACAATGGCTGGTTTGCTCGCCTTGCCCTTCAGCTCGTTGGCGCCGTAGCGCTCTAGCCGGGCCTGGGCCTCCGGGGCCGACAGCCCCCGCTGGGGGTCAACCCCCAGCTGCTCAGCCACCTGCTGACCCAGGGCCTGGTGCCAGGTCAGGCATGGGGCTTCGGGCCGGGGGGCCGAGAGCTGTTGGGTCACCGCTGCATCCTCCGTCACTGTGTTCTGCCCGCCGTTTAGGCCTGCCGACCGGTTGTCTACTGTCTTGGGTCAGCCAAAGGTCAGGGGTCATTTTCCCACCCTAGGTCATTGTCCTGGCGTCATTCGTCTATCTATAAAAACAGACCAGATGCAGCCATCGCCACAGAGGTTGGGACATTCTCCATAGCCATCTGTTGATGGCCGTCTGTTGGCGGGGGCTGTAGGCCAGGTCGTCACCCCGATTTTGCGGTTGATCGTTGAACGGTTTTAGGCGAACTGGCCAACGCTATAAATAGAAAACGTTGGCACCTGTGCCAAAATTTGCGTTTGCGAGGAAATCCTATCGATGGCTCAATCCAGCCCCCAGTCCAGGGCAGTGCCCACCGCCATTGTGCTGCTCTCCGGCGGGCTCGACTCGGCGACGGCGGCGGCCCAGGCGATCGCCGATGGCTACCAACTGGTGGCGCTGTCGTTTAACTACGGCCAGCGGCACCAGCGGGAGCTGGCGGCGGCGGTGGCGGTGGCCGAGCACCTTGCGATCGCAGATCACCACTTCATCGACGTCAACCTGGCCCAGTGGGGCGCCTCTTCTCTCACCGACCTGGCCCAGCCGCTGCCCCAGGACGGTGTTGAAGGGGGCATTCCCTCCACCTACGTACCGGGGCGCAACACGGTATTTATTGCCCTGGCCCTGGCCCTGGCCGAGGCCAAGCAGGCCGAGGCGGTGTACCTGGGCATCAACGCCGTCGATTATTCCGGCTATCCCGACTGTCGGCCCGAGTACCTGGCGGCCTTTCAGCGGCTGGCGCAGCTCTCCTCCAAGGCGGGGCTAGAGGGCCATGCCCCCCAGCTGGTCGCCCCCCTGGTGCTCGACTCCAAGGTAGACATTGTGCGCCGGGCGGTGGCCCTGGGGGTGCCAATCGCCAAAACCTGGTCGTGCTATGAGGGTGGCCCGGCCCCCTGCGGCCGCTGCGACTCCTGCCGGATCCGCGATCGCGCCTTAATTGAGGCGGGCTACGGCGACCTGGCCACCCCCTTTGGCCTCAGCACCCAGGAAAATGCCTAGCCCCGGCCAGGTTTCTACCCGTGGTGGGCAAGGTAATGTGTCACAGTGTAATTAACGTTGTAGTTAGCGTTCTATCGCCGGACGTTGCCCGCTGAGGGCGACAAAACGCCCGACGCACTGGCCCATCCTCCCCTTTCCCCCCGCCTATGCCCTGGCCTCGAATAATTAGCGGATTAGTTGCCATCGTGGTGGCCCTGGCCATGATCGTGCTGGGGGGATGGTACTTTACCCTGGGCTTTGGGGTGCTTGTCTTTTTGGGCCAGCTCGAAATCTTCGCCCTGGTGACCGCCAAAGGCATTTTACCCGCCGCCAAAACCACCCTGGTGGTGAGCCAGCTGCTGCTGATCATGGCCCATGTCTCCCCCGACCTGGCCGATGCGCTGCTGCCGATCAGCGGCACTTTTATCTGCTTCTATCTGCTGTTTCAGCCCCAGGTGGCCACCATTGCCGACGTGGCGGCCTCTATTTTGGGACTGTTCTACGGCGGCTACCTGCCCAGCTTTTGGGTGCGGCTGCGCGACCTGGGCGACCCTGCCGCCACCCTGCCCCTGGGCGGGTTTTGGCCCACCACCTGGCCCCCCGCCCTCGAGACCTTGCCCTACGGCCTGGTAGTCACCCTGCTGGCCTTTGCCTGCATTTGGGCCTCCGACATTGGCGCTTACACCGCTGGCAAAGTGATTGGCCGCACGCCGCTGTCCAACATTAGCCCCAAAAAAACTGTAGAAGGGGCCGTCTTTGGCATGCTGGGCAGCACCGTGGTGGCGCTGGTGGGCAGCCACTGGCTCCAGTGGCCCCTGTGGCCCCTCACCGGCGCGGCCCTGGGCCTCATGGTGGGCACCTCCAGCCTGCTGGGCGACCTCACCGAATCGCTAATGAAAAGAGATGCCGGGGTAAAGGACTCTGGAGCCCTCATCCCCGGCCACGGCGGTATTTTAGACCGCACCGACAGCTACGTATTTACGGGGGCGCTGGTGTACTTCTTTGTCACCCTGCTGCTGCCCCAGCTGCCGGGGGGTTAGCGACCCCGCATTTCCCAAAAGCTGATCTCTTGACGGATGCGATCGCGCTCTTCGGGCTGGGCAAATCGCAGCTGATGGCGCAGCTCACCAATGACCTGACGACGCTGATTCGAGGGCTTTTCCATAACTTCCTTTCTCAAACTGTAGCTATAACTACAGTTTAGTGAATTGCATTCCCGATTCTATTGCCCCTTACAAATCTTTGAATGGTCAGCCAACCCAGACATCTGAGTCGGGTCACCACCCTCTGAACAGCCGACATCAGCCTAATTGGAACGCTGGGGTAAGCTATTGCTCTGTCAAACCTAGATGTGTAGCTTGGGTGGTGCGATCGCAGAACCCAACAACTAGCTCTGGTGTTAGGTGACCCTTCGTTTCACCCAACTTGCGAGAACCCTAATTTTTACGGTTGACGCTGCCCTAGACTGCCGCTGGGCTCGCGGCTTTGGGGTCGGGCAGCTGGGTAGTAATCAGCGCCGCCGCCAT
>DATIVG010000017.1:0-3415 GCA_035466075.1 Nodosilinea sp.
TGAGTCGATATAGCTTTAGTCACCTGCTGATCCCCCCTGCCCCCCTTAAAAAGGGGGGTAAAAGTCCCCCTTTTTAAGGGGGATTTAGGGGGATCTCCACTTCTGCTACAAGAAATAGGACTTTTCAAACATCCTCTTAGCGAGCGGTGACTAGACCGTGCGCTTGGTGGCTGCGTAGTAGATGAACAGGGCCACAATGGCACCTAGAACTGCGATAACTACGCCGCCGATGCTCAGACCAGTGGCGGTCAGAGCTAGGCTTCCTGTGGTGAGCAGGGTGTAGAGGCTACCCCCTACAAATGCACCAATTACACCTAGGATGAGGGTGCCTAGAATGCCACCGCTTTGGTGGCCGGGATAAATTGCTTTAGCAATAGCGCCCGCAATCAGACCTAATACAATCCACGCCAGAATATTCATTCGCCATCTCCAAATACTTGCAGGCAATTCGTTGCCCTGTTCTCATATAAATAAAGTAGCGAACTGGCCAGACTGGCGAGACCATCTAAGGAGATAGGTGAAGTTCATCTAAAGACAGATAAAGACAGACATATCAAGACAGAGATATGGTTTAGCGGGGCCTGGGCGCACCATGTAGGGTTTAACGGGCCGGGCAGGCTCACCGGAGGGAGCGGGCTGGGGATGAACCGCAAACCTCGGTATAGTTTGGGTTGGCTAGCTTTGGAACTTTGCCCTGTGCCCTTACCTGACCACGAGCGCTATCGCTATTCAGCGATTACCCAGCGGCCCGATTACAGCTGGCCCGGTGGGCGGCGGCTGGCGGTTTACCTAGCGCTGAACCTGGAGCATTTTGCCTTTGGGGAGGGGCTGGGGGCGGAGCTGGCCCCCGGTGGGCCGCCGCCCGATGTGTTGAACTACGCCTGGCGCGACTACGGCAACCGGGTGGGGGTGTGGCGGCTGCTGGAGCTGTTTGACCAGCTGGCGCTGCCGGTGGCGGTGCTGGCGAATGCGGCCATCTATGACTACTGCCCGGAGGTGATGGCGGCATTTCGCGATCGCGGCCATGAAGTGGTCGCCCACGGCCGCACCAACTCGGAGCGCCAGAGCACCCTGGGCGCAGCCGAGGAGGCGGCCCTGATTGCCGAGGCGACGGCCACCCTGACCCACCACGAGGGGCAGCGGCCCCAGGGCTGGCTGGGCCCCTGGATTGCCCAGAGCCACCTCACCCCCGACCTGCTGCAGGAGGCGGGCTACAGCTACCTGCTCGACTGGTGCCAGGATGACCAGCCGGTGTGGTTTCAGACCCGCAGCGGGCGGATTCTCTCGGTGCCCTACCCCCAGGAAATTAACGACATTCCGGCGATTGCGGTGCGGCGGGCCGGGGCGGCTGAGTTTGCCGATATGGTGGTCGATAATTTTGACGAAATGCTGGAGCAGTCGCGCCAGCAGCCGCTGGTCTGTGGCCTGGCGCTGCACCCCTACATTGTGGGGCAGCCCTTTCGACTGCGGCACCTGCGGCGCGCCCTGGCGCACATTGCGGCGGTGGCGGCGGCGGCGCCGGAGCGGGTGTGGCTGACGCGGCCGGGTGCGATCGCAGCCCACGCGCACACCCACCTGGCCAACCAAATTCCCTAGCCCCACGGGATGAAGCGCGGTGAAGCGTCCGCCAGCATTTGTTACAAACCGCCGATCGCTCGGGCCGCCGCGACTATGATGGAGCGAACCTAGGGAGCCACCCAATGACCCACCCGAAAACGCTTTACCTGGCCAGCCTACTTGCGATCGCAGCCGTGCTGGCCACCGGCAGCGGTGCCGACGCAGCGCCAGCGGCCCTTAGCCAAGGGGTGAGCCCAGCGGCCCTGGCCGCCCTCAAGTGTGAAGACGGCCAGGCGGTCAGCCAGCGCTACGCCCAGGCCGAGATCGACGCCTACTACAACAGCGGCTACACCTATTGGGATGCCGCCCAGCTGGCCAGCTACTGGGGCCAGAACCTCGACGATACCAAGGCGCGCATGGGCCGCAAAATGCTCTGGGGTGCCGCCGACATTGCCATGTTGGAGCAGTTTTTGCTCGACGCTCGGCTGGCCTCGCTGAGCTCGGTCGATGACCTGCGCTTCTACGGCGAAAGCGAATACACCTACCAGGATGCCGTGGTGCTGGCCGAATTTTGGGGCGACGCCACCCCCTACG
This sequence comes from Nodosilinea sp., assembly GCA_035466075.1. Classification (GTDB taxonomy): domain Bacteria; phylum Cyanobacteriota; class Cyanobacteriia; order Phormidesmidales; family Phormidesmidaceae; genus Nodosilinea. Next base: position 2,152 of record DATIVG010000017.1, read on the forward strand.
ACGCCAAGCTGCGCATCGAGCGCAACCTGATTATGGGCAGCGCCTACGAGGTGGACAACGCCCTAGAGCTGGCCGCGCCCTAGCCCTCGCCATGGCCCTTCAGGACGTTCTCAGGGGCAGGGTGGGGCTAGAGATCGAGCTGATGGCCCCGCCGGGCTCCAGCCGCCAGGTGCTGGCCGAGGCCATCGCCCAGGCCGAGGGGGGCAGCGTCAAACGCATTTTTTACCCGCAGTCGGAGTACAGCCAAATTGTCGGCACGCCGGTGCTAGAGAACCTCACCCTGGGCTTTGCAGTGTGCGACGCCCAGGGCCAGAGCCTGGCCCACTGTGTGGATGATCTAACCCTGCAGGCCGACTGCGATCGCACCTACCCACCCCAGCCTGGCTGGTACCGCATCGTCGGCGACGACCTTCGGCTCATGCAGATCGTCAGCCGCCTCAGCGATGCCCACCTGCCCCTGGCCAACGTGCTCCAGCCCGTCGCCCGCACCCTGGGCCTCACCCTAGAGCAGGGCCCTGGCGGCATGGTCAAACTATTCGACGAGGTGGGGCCGCCCTGGGCCCTGGCCGCCCCCCTGCCCGGCGAGCGCCAGCGCCCCTGCGAGCTGATTACCCCGCCGCTTACCGCCGCCCAGCTGCCCCAGCTCGACGCCCACCTGCAGCTGGCCCGCGCCCTGGGGTTTTACGCCCCGGTAGAAGGAGCCACCCACCTGCATTTCGACGCCGCCCCCCTGTGCGCCGCCCCCACCCTGCGCAACCTGGTGAATCTGCTGTGGGCCCACGGCCCCACCCTCAAGCTGCTGCTGAGCAGCAACCCCCACTGTCAGCGCCTTGGCCCCTGGCCCCCGGAGCTGCTTGCCCTGGTGAATGACCCCGCCTGGCTGGCCCTGCCCTGGGCCCAGGCCTGCGACCGGCTCAAAACCCTGCCGCTGACCAAATACTGCGACTTCAACCTCAAAAACCTCGTCTTCGCCCCCCGCCCCAAGCACACGTTCGAAATCCGCATTTTGCCGGTGTACCTGGCCCTGGCCCCCCTGCTGCCAGTCATCGAGCTGATGGCCGATCTGATCAACCGCGCCACCGACCCCGCTGCCGTGCCGCCCCAGCCGCCCTGGCCCCCCGGCGACCCAGGACTCACCGCCCTGCTCCAGGCGCTGCCCGCTTCTTCGGCGCTGCGCCGCCTGGCCCAGGCTCGCACCCCGGCCCCCTAGGGCAAGCAGCCGCAAGCCCTCAACTCCCTGCCGCCGCCGATGGCCAGCCGCCGT
>DATIVG010000018.1:0-2765 GCA_035466075.1 Nodosilinea sp.
TGGTGGAGCTGCGGCAGATGTGCTTCACCCCCGGTCGCGTGTTTGAACCGGGTAAGTACATTGCGGGCGAACTGCCGGACACCGCCTTTGAGATGGGCCTGGTCGAAAAGCTCCCCCCGGTGCGCGGCAAGAGTGAAGAGCTAGAAACTCCTCCCGAGCAGAGCTAGGCCAGCATCGGCCCGGTGCGGGGCCAGTCAACCACCCAGGGTGCAGAGGTCTGACGCCAACTCCAAGTCCCGCAGCCCCGATTCGCAGACGAGCAAACGGTAGGGGCAGATGGCACTAGCCCTTCTAAATTGGGGGTTAGCCCGGCAGAATGCAGGATAGGGCAGCGGGGAGCGGCCCGCTGGCGCAAATTTTTGAGACAAGGTGCCCCAGGCTACAGCGGCTACCGCCTTCAGCCTCGACAACAGAACGTAGTCTCTGTGGGTACTGGCCATGGCCATGACATCTGTACAGCCGTGGGACTCGCCGCCATCCCCTCAGATTATTGTTTGCGGTCTGGGGCGCACGGGGCTGCGTATTTTTAACCTGCTGCGCCAGCAGGGGGCGCAGGTGGTGGGCATCAGCTACCATCCGCTGCCGGCGGTGGGGGGCGAGGTCGTGGTGGGGGAGCTGCGATCGCAGGCCACCCTGATCCAGGCGGGCATTTACCAGGCCCAGACCCTGGTGCTGGCCACCTCCGACGATGCCCTCAACCTGGCCATTCTCACCCAGGCGCGCATTCTCAATCCCCAGATTCGCATCATCAACCGGCTGTTTAACATCAGCCTGGGCGAGCGCCTCGACCACACCCTGCCCCACCATGTCAGCCTCAGTTCGGCGGCCCTGGCGGCCCCGCTGTTTGCCTTTGCGGCCAAGGGCAACCGCGCCATCGGCCAGCTGCGCCTGTTTCAGCTCACCTGGCCCATGTACGAAGAGGTGATCGATGCGGCCCACCCCTGGCACGGCAAGCCGCTCAAAACCCTGTGGGACAACCGATCCCAGCTGTTGATCCACTATCACTCGGCCCGCAGCTCCGTGGATTTGGTGACGGCGGTGGTGACGGGGCAGGTGTTGCAGGTGGGCGATCGCATTGTGGTGGCCACCCAGCCCCAGCAGCCCCTGCTCAGAGCCCGCCATGTGGCCCAGTTTTGGCAGCGGCTGCTGGTCACCCTCGACCACGGCCGCCGCCGCGCCCGCGCCACCCTGATGGTGATCTTGGCGCTGCTGATCACCATTGGCCTGGCCACCTTTACCTACCTCTGGCACAACCTCAACACCAGCTGGGTCGATGCCCTCTATTTCTCGGTGGGAATGATCACCGGGGCCGGGGGCCAGGAGCAGGTGGCCGAAGACGCCTCCGCCAGCATCAAGGTGTTTACGGCGGTGATGATGCTGGTGGGGGCGGGGGTGATTGGCATCTGCTACGCCCTGCTCAACGATTTCATTCTGGGATCGCACTTTCAAAGCCTGTGGAGCGTGGCCCGCATGCCCCGCCAGCACCACTACATCGTCTGCGGGCTGGGGGGAGTGGGCTACCGCATTGCCATCCACCTGCAAGAGACCGGCCACCAGGTGGTGGTGGTCGAGCAGGATGCCCGCAATCGGTTTTTGCCCGCGGTCAAGGCCCGCAAGATTCCGGTCATGATTGCCGATGCCAATCTGACCTCAACCCTGGAGACCGTCAATCTGGGCGCGGCCCAGGCCCTGCTCGTGGTCACCAGCGACGACACCATCAACCTTGAAATTGCCCTGACCGCCCGCAGCATTAGCCCCCAGGTGCCCGCCGTGGTGCGCATCTACGACGCGGAGTTTGCCCAGCAGGTGCAGCAGGTGTTTGAGTTTGACCAGGTGCTCAGCCCCATGGATCTGGCCGCGCCCACCTTTGCCGCCGCCGCCCTGGGGGGCAAAATTTTGGGCAACGGCATGGCGGGAGATCTGCTGTGGGTTGCGATCGCAACCCTGATCACCCCCCACCATCCCTTCTACAACCAGCCGATCCAGACCGTCGCCCAGACCGCCCACCTGGTGCCGCTCTACATCGAGCGCGCCAGTTCAGAAACCTTGGGGGGAGGCCACCGCACCCTGCACGGCTACGACCTGCTCCAGGTCACCCTGGCCGACGGCGATGTGCTCTACCTCACCATGCCCGCCAACCGCCTCGACTGCCTGCAATACACCCCCGCCCCGGTCGCCGAAGAACTGCGGGGCTAGGGCGATCCCCGGCCTGCTCCAAGGCAGCCGGTGTGGGCTACACCGCCCCAGCCCCCGCCATACAATACCCCCAGACCCCGCGATACAATACCTCCAGACCCCCAGCCATCACCACAGCCCATGGGGCGTACACCCACCCTCACCTACGATCGCGGCACCCTGATTCTGCATCCGCCCCCGCGAGGCAAATGCTGGGTAGACTTCGCCCACTGGGACGACCGCATCGAGAAATTTCGCATTCCGGCCCACCAGTACCGCGCCCTGGCCGAAACCCTGCGGGCCGAGCAGGTGCCCTTCGACGATCAGGCCCACAGCTTCGCCCCCCTGGCCCTTGATCCCCGCCTCAGCCTAGAGCCCTACCCCCACCAGCGGGAGGCCCTGCAGGCCTGGGTCAACCAGGGCTGGCAGGGCGTGGTGGTGCTGCCCACCGCCAGCGGCAAGACCTACCTGGCCCAGCTGGCCATGCAAACCACCCCCCGCCCCACCCTGATCACCGTGCCCACCCTCGACCTCATGCACCAGTGGTACGCCCACCTGAAGGCGGCCTTTCCCGATGTGGAGGTGGGGCT
>DATIVG010000019.1:0-2600 GCA_035466075.1 Nodosilinea sp.
ATAGACCGGTTTTGTACCCCTGCAAGACCTGGGTGGTTAAATTTTCATTGCGGCCAGGAGCGGCACCTAGCAGTCGCTTTTTGCTTCGCTGAAGCCAGCCTCTACAATAGAAAGAAGTGCCAATTTTACGAGTATCCCCGGTTCATGACTGACGCCGCTGTGACCACCGCCGAGACCGCTGCTTCCATTGCCGATGCGGTAGAGCAGCGGCGCAATTTTGCCATCATTTCCCACCCCGACGCCGGTAAAACCACCCTCACCGAAAAGCTGCTGCTCTACGGCGGGGCCATTCAGGAAGCCGGGGCGGTCAAGGCCAAGCGGGCCCAGCGCAGCGCCACCTCCGACTGGATGGAGCTGGAGCAGCAGCGGGGGATTTCGATCACCTCCACGGTGTTGCAGTTTGCCTACGGCGGCTACACCATCAACCTGCTCGATACCCCCGGCCACCAAGACTTTAGCGAAGACACCTACCGCACCCTGGCCGCCGCCGACAACGCCGTCATGCTCGAAGACGCGGCCAAGGGCCTGGAGCCCCAAACCCTGAAGCTGTTTGAGGTGTGCCGGATGCGATCGCTGCCCATCTTCACCTTCTTCAACAAGATGGATCGCCCCGCCCGCGAACCCCTGGAGCTGCTGGATGAGATCGAGCAGCGGCTGGGCCTGAAAACCTACGCGGTCAACTGGCCAATTGGCATGGGCGATCGCTTCAAGGGTGTGTTTGACCGCCGCCACCGGCAGATTCACCTGTTTGAGCGCAGCGTCCACGGCAGCCGCGCCGCCAAAGATACCGTCATCGACCTGGGCGACCCCAAAATCGAAGACCTGCTCGACCGAGACCTCTACTACCAGTTCAAAGAAGAGCTAGAGGTGATCGAAGAACTGGGCGGCGATCTCGATCTAGAGGCCGTCCACGCCGGGCAGCAGACGCCGGTATTCTTTGGCAGCGCTATGACCAACTTTGGCGTGCAGCTGTTTTTAGATGCGTTTCTCGACTACGCGCTCAAGCCCTCGCCCCGCAGCAGCACCCTGGGCGAAATTGCGCCCACCCACGCCGACTTCTCGGGGTTTGTGTTTAAGCTCCAGGCCAATATGGACCCCAAACATAGGGACCGCATCGCCTTTGTGCGGGTGTGCTCCGGCAAATTTGAGAAAGATATGGTGGTCAGCCACGCCCGCAGCGGCAAGTCGGTGCGCCTGTCGCACCCCCAAAAGCTGTTTGGCCAGGGCCGCGAATCCCTCGAAGAGGCCTACCCCGGCGATGTGATTGGCCTCAACAACCCCGGCGTGTTTGCCATCGGCGACACCATCTACCAGGGCAAGCGGTTGGAGTACGACGGCATTCCCTGCTTTTCGCCGGAGATCTTTGCCTACCTCAAAAACCCCAACCCCTCCAAGTACAAGCAGTTTCAAAAGGGGGTCTCCGAGCTGCGCGAAGAGGGGGCGGTGCAGATCATGTTTTCCGCCGATGAGTCCAAGCGCGACCCGATTCTCGCCGCCGTGGGCCAGCTCCAGCTGGAGGTGGTGCAGTACCGCCTGCAAAACGAGTACGGCGTCGAAACCCGCATCGAGGCGCTGCCCTACACCGTAGCCCGCTGGGTGGACGGCGGCTGGGATGCCCTTGAAAAGGTCGGTCGCCTGTTTAACACCGTGACGGTCAAAGACAGCTGGGATCGCCCGGTGCTGCTGTTTCGCAACGAGTGGAACTGCCAGCAAATTGAGTCCGACCACCCCGAACTCAAGCTCAGCACCATTGCCCCGGTGGTCTCCGGCCAAGAACCCGAGTCGTTATAGGGTGAGATCATGGTTTCTCAGCTCCATCCCGCCGACCTGATCTATCCAGAAAGCGATGGCAAGCCCATGGCCGACAACACCCAGCAGTTCCGCTGGATCGTGGTGATTCAGCAAAACCTCGACTGGCTGTTTGCCGAGCGCGCCGATGTGTTTGTCGCGGGCGACCTGCTGTGGTACCCGGTGGAGGGAGATCGCAGCCTCTGCACCGCGCCCGATGTGATGGTGGCCCTGGGCAGACCCAAGGGCGACCGGGGATCTTACAAGCAGTGGCAGGAGGCTAACGTTGCCCCCCAGGTGGTGTTTGAAATTCTTTCCCCCAGCAACACCCTGACCGAGATGAATAAAAAGCAGGTGTTCTACAACCGCTACGGGGTCGAAGAATATTATCTGTACAACCCAGAAACCAATGACCTCAGCGGCTGGTTGCGCGACGATCAAGGGCTGGATGTGATTGACCCCATCGCCGATTGGGTTAGCCCCAATCTCGGCATTCGCTTTGATCTGTCTGGGCCTGCGCTGCAACTCTATCGCCCCGATGGCCAGGCTTTTTTGAGCTATAGCGAAACGGCCCAGCGAGCCGAACAAGCCGAACAGCGGCTCCAGCAGGAGCGGCAGCGGGCTGACCATGCTGAGCAACTGCTGGAGCAAGAGCGCCTCAGGGCCGAGGCAATGGCTGAACGCCTGAGGGCTTTAGGGGTTGATCCTGAAAATCTGTAAAGCGATAGGGATGTAGGAGATTTTGGATTTTGGAGGGTGGTAGGGCACGCTTAAGGTGGAGGTGCTTTCGGAATTAGGCTTTGGATGAGCAG
>DATIVG010000020.1:0-7961 GCA_035466075.1 Nodosilinea sp.
CAAATAAACCCCCAGATCCAGCAAAAAAAAGAAGCTGATGGCGATCGCAAAAAACAGTAGGTAGGCGACCCATCCCATGCCCTCAGGAATATCAAATACCTTGAGGTTGAAGACTGTAGCCGAGGCCATGAGTAGCCCCAACGCCAGCCCCTGGGAGAGCAAATGCCAGGTCCATTTCACCGGAATCAAAAGGGCCTGGAGGGTAAAGAAAATCAGCCAGACGCCAAAGTCTAAGAAAGCTTCGCCCCGCAGGGTGAAGTAGATTTGGGGCACCCACACCAGGGCGATCGAATACCCCAGAAAGGCGACCTTAACGCGGTGTATGGGCAAGACGTAGCGCAGCATCAGCCAGGTCACCATTAACCCCAGCGCCGGGGTGATCAACAGCGCCCAGATCAGCAGCCAAAACCGTTCGCTATTGAGAAATTCATCGACCTCGCCGCGGCGCTCCATGGCGGGCAAGAGCATCCCCAGGTTGAGCCCCGCAATAATCACCAAAAACCCCAGGGCAATCCAGATGGCCAGCTGCAGGCGATCGCGAATGAACTGCTGCCGCCAGGTGTAATACTCCTTGGACAGCGAGGCCCCAGACCCTGGGGATTGGGCCAAAAATTGAGTCAGGCGTTGCCAGTGGTGGGTGATGAACATCATAGTTGGGGCTCCAGACAGGCGGGGGAGTCCGTCTTGTAGGGTTGTCGAGGGTTGAGAGGTTAATTGCAGGTCACTGAGTTGCCGATGTTAGAGCGTGTTTGAAAAGCAGCTTGCTGTAGCTTTAGTCACCTGCTGATCCCCCCCACCCCCCTTAAAAAGGGGGGTTAAAGGTCCCCCTTTTTATAGACGCTTGCGGCTTCCCGCAGGGTAGGGGGATTTAGGGGGATCTCCACTTTGGCTACAAGAAATAGGACTTTTCAAACGTCCTCTCAGTCAAAAGATCCCTCATATACAAAACTCAGGGATTTTCAAAAGGCTTGGACTTGTTAACACAAATTATTGTTGTGAGGAATCGCCCATATTCTCCCCGATTCCTTCACCTATTAATCCTTAAAACCTCCACGTTAGACCTGTAAATTCAGTTCCCAAGTTCTAACGGTTTGGGCATTCAGCCATTGCTTGAATCAGAGAAGTTTACGGATTTTCTGTATCCGCTGATGCAATCCTATCTCAACTTTGGGAGTTTGTGGAGACCATGGTGAATATTCGCAGGCGACATTTTCTTCAGCTCAGCGTCGGGGCAGGGTTGGCCGTGGCCGCCCATGCCTGTAGCCAGCCCCAGGCCCAGGTATCGGCAGGCTCAGGGGGCGAATCGCCCGGCAAAATTGCCGTTGGGTTTTGGCCAGTGGCCTCCGGGCTGCCGCTGTTTGTAGCGGTCGAGAAAGGCTACTTTCAAGCAGCGGGTTTAGAGGTAGAAGCCGTCAAATTTGCCAACCCCAACCAGGTGGCCGAGGCGCTAATTGCCGGACGGCTGCAGGGCACCGGCAACGGGGTCGCCAGCGGAGCCTTGGGCCTGGCCGAAATCACCTCGCCGGGGCTCTTTAAGATTCTTACCTCTAACCCCAGCAACGTTGACTACGTTCTCGATCAGGTGATTGTAAAGCAAGATAGCGACATCAAATCCATTCAAGATCTCAACGGCAAAGCCTTTGCCACCGGGCCAGGGGCGCAGAACTTAGCGATCGCAGAAGCCATTCTCAGCGCCGCCGGGGTAAGTGACCCCAAGGTGCAGCAGCTCGAAATCAGCCAGCACGTGGCGGCCATCGAATCCGGGCAAATCGCCGCCGCCTACACCCTGGAGCCCACCGGCACCGTGGGGACCGTCAAAGGCATTACCCGCGTGCTCGAAAACGGCGTGGTGTCGAAGTACATCTTGGGCGATGCCAAAGCGCCCTGGTTTGGGGGTTCTGCCGCCCTCAGCAGCAAGTTCGTAGAGCAGTATCCCGAAACTACAGCCGCCTATGCCGAAGCCTACCGCCGCGCGGTGCAAGACATTCGCGACAACCCCACCGAGGTGCGCCAGTACCTGACGGGCTATACCGCCATTGAGGGCGAGCTGGTGGAAAAGGTGCCCATGGTGGGCTACACCATGTACGACGAATTTACCCCGGCAGATGTCGCCTACTTCCAAAAGTACTTCGACTTTATGACCGAGAAAGGGATTTTCTCGCGCCCCATTGACGTGGCGGCGCTGATGTACAAACCCGCCTAACCCGCAGGACGGGCAAAGCCAAGCGTGCCCATCATTTCAAAAATGACCTGATAGCTCCTTGATGGGCACCGGCAGAGCCCTTTTGCCCATCCCACGGAAAATTTAAACCTCTTCAAACCCTCAGCAATCGGGAAAACCACCCATGATGCTCGATACACCCACCACTCAACCGATCGCGCCCCCTGAGCACTTTGTCTCAGTCAAGGGGCTGTGCAAATCCTTCGGCAATGCTGTCTTGTACGACGACTTCAACCTCGATCTGACCAGCAACCAGCTGGTGTCGGTCTTTGGCCCCAACGGCTGCGGCAAATCGACGCTGATCAACATGATCAGCGGCCTCACACCCTTCGACTCCGGCGAAATTCTGATCCACGACAAGCCCATTCGCCGCGCCCGCATTGGCTATGTGTTTCAAAACTACCGGGAGGCGATGCTGCCCTGGCTCAGCGCCTTCGACAACATCGCCTACCCGCTGCGGGTGAAGGGGGTACCCGAGGCGGAATGCCGCGATCGCGTCGAAACCCTGATTCAAACCTTCAATATTCAGCTCGATCTGAAGCGCTACCCCTACAGTTTTTCGGGCGGGCAGCAGCAGCTGATTTCGATCATGCGGGCGCTGGTGGCCGACCCGGAGGTGTTGTTTCTAGATGAGCCTTTTTCGGCGCTAGATTTTGAGACCACGCTGTTTGTGCGCGACAAGCTCCAGGAAATTTTTGAAACCACCAAAATTCCCATGTTTATGGTGGTGCACAACCTGGAAGAGGCGGTATTTTTAGCCGATACCGTGCTGCTGCTCAGCAAACGCCCTACCCGCCTGGTGGAAATGGTGTCGTTTACCGCGCCGCGCCCCCGCACCCTCGACACCCTATCGTCGCCAGAGTTCATTGAGACCAGCCGCCACTGTCTAGATATCTTTCGCCAGGAGATGCGCAAATGACTGCGACCTTATCGAAACCCCAGCGCCGCGCTGCGGTTCGTCCTTTAAACCTAGATCGACTGCTGCCCCTGGTGGGGGTGGGGGTAATGTTTGGGGTGTGGTGGCTGATCGCCATCTCAGGCTGGGTAAACCCGGTGCTGCTGCCCACCCCCTGGGCCACCCTGGGCACCCTCGCCACCGCCATGACCACGGGGGATATGTTCACCGACTTTTTTGCCAGCGTGGTGCGCACCTTTAGCGCCTTTGGGCTGGCGGCGGTGGTGGGCGTGCCCCTGGGGGTGCTGCTGGGCAGTTCGGAAAAGCTCTACCGCAGCGTGGAGTTTTTGATCGATTTCTTTCGCTCGACTCCGGCCAGCGCGCTGATTCCCATGTTCATCCTGTTCTTTGGGGTGAGCGATCTTTCCAAGGTGATTATTGCCGCCTTTAGCGCCCTGCTGCTGATTGTGTTCAACAGCGCCTACGGGGTGCTGAATGCCCGCCAGTCGCGCATTTTGGCGGCCAAGGTGATGGGGGCCAATCGCTGGCAGGTATTTAAAGACGTGCTGGTGATGGAGAGCCTGCCGCAGACTTTTATTGGTCTGCGCAGCGGCATTAGCATCGCCCTGGTGATTGTGATTGTGGCGGAAATGTTTATCGGCACCGAGCAGGGCCTGGGCAAGCGGATTATTGATGCCCAGCAGGTGCTGAATGTGCAGGACATGTACGCCTCGATTTTGATTACTGGGCTGCTGGGCTATGCGCTAAACGTGCTGTTTTTGCTGGGCGAGAAGCGCGTGATTCACTGGAGCGGCAAGTAGCTGTTTGCGATCGCTGTCGAACATTGCCGTCGGGGCCCAGTGGCCATGTTGCTGCATAGGATCGGCCCCGGTGCGTGGGAGCAGATGGCCTGGGAATACTAGGTTCAGCCATTGAAACAGTCCTTCAACACAAAAGCAGGGGTCAACTGACCCCTGCTTTTCTTTGGTAGGCTGTGCCGACAGGCTACGACGGCGACAGGAATAGGGTGAGAGCTCGGTGGTCAAAGGACTGTACCTTGCCCGCTTCGTTGAGATCTTCTACAACCCGATTCAAAAGGTCGGTGGCACGCTCGCGATGCTGGTGCTCTCGCCCCCGCAGCCGCACTAAAAACTTGACCGAATCCCCTTTACTTAGCCACTCAGTGGCTCGGTTGATGCGCAGGGCATAATCAGATTCGCCAATGTTGGGGCGAAACTTAACCTCTTTGACGGAGGGGCGAGAGGTCTGCTTCTGGCGCTTGTTCTGCTGGTACTGAAGCTTACCGTAGTCCATGATTTTGGCCACGGAGGGGCCATCTTCACTGGGGGATACGACCACCAGATCGAGCTTGCTCTCTTTGGCCATCCTGAGGGCGTCTCTGGTGTCGGTAACGCCCAAATTTTCACCAGTCTGGGTGATCAGCAGCACCTCAGGGTCTCTGATGTCGCGGTTGACAATGGCTTTTTGCTTCTTAGCGATAGGTCAAATCTCCAAATTCTGCAAGAAATAGGTAGTGAATTTCCCTCAATTGAAGCCCATCTCGGCAGTCCTATGCTCCTCCCATGGGAAGGTCACAGGAACCTGGGGCAATTCAGGAAACCCCCAGACTTTAGCCTGTAGATACCTCAATCGGCTTAAAGCTAACCTATTTTTAACATCCACATTACGGTGGGCCGTTCGCCGCCGCATCTCCCGGCTGACAGGTTCTTTCTCTCAGCGTGAAGATTTTGCAACAGAGACTGCAATAGCTCACTCTAGCGGCAGCACTACCGTGACGGTGGTGCCCTGGCCTTCGGCGCTATCGATGTGCCAACTGCCCCGGTGCTGGGTGACTACGGTGTGAACGATCGCCAGCCCCAGCCCGCTGCCGGGCCGATCGCCCACGTTGCTGCCCCGCTGAAAAGCCTCGCGAATGCAGTCCAGGTCGGCGGCGGGAATGCCTCGGCCCGTGTCTTGCACAGTGATGGTCGCCTGGTGCCCGTCGCTGCTGAGGCTGAGGTGAATGGGCTGTTCGCCGGGGGAATAGTTGGCGGCGTTGAGCAGCAGGTTGGTGAGTAGCGATCGCACCAGCCGCCGATCCCAAAAAGCAGCGACCGCCCGGTCGGGGCCAGTGAACCCGAGCGGCTGGCTCACCTGGAGCTGCACCTCGTCCATCACCTCTCGGCAGAGTTTGACCGCATCCCCCAGGGCCGGGTAAAACTCCAGCTTGCCCGCCTCGGCGCGGGTGAGGGTGAGCAGGTCGGCGATCTGCTGGCCCATGTGCTGGGCGGTGACCAAAATGCGCTCCACCTTGGGCTGCGCCGCATCTAGCGAGTTCACATCCCCCCGCAGCGCCTCTGCCGACAGCAAAATAGTGCTCAACGGCGTGCGCAGCTCATGGGAAGCCATCGAGAAAAACTTGAGCTTCATCTCCCCCAGGGCGCGGGTGCGGGCCAGTTCTGCCTGTAAATTGCGCAGAAATAGGGCCAGACTGCCGGTCAGCAGCAGCCCCGTGAGCAGGGTCAGCGGCGCGCCGTAGCCCCGGCCCACGCCGTAGGTGGCCGCAGGGGCAAAGGCCACCTGCCACTGGCGCTGACCCAGGGTGAGTAGGCGAGTGCAGTCCTCCGGGCGAGGGCACACCGCAGGTGCCGGGCGAATGGGGCCTTCTGTTGCCACTACCGTTTTGCTCGCCGCCTCGTACTCCCCCAAAAACCGCTGTTCTACCCCGGCATTCTGGTCGTACAGGGCAAAGTCGATGTCGACACTGAGGGCTTGCAGCGCCTCTTCAACCACATCGGCCACCCGAAATACCCCCAGTAAAATGCCCTCAAATTCGGCCTCCCGGGAGGGCTGATCCGGCGGGGTGTCGCCGTTGGGGTAGAGCGGCAGCACCACCAAAAAGCCAAACTGGTCGCGCTGCTCCTGCACCAGGCGAATGCGCTCGGTGGCCATGATGCGGCCCGTGGCGCGGGCCGGGGCGATGGCGGCGGCGCGGGTGGCATTGGAGGCCAGGTCGTAGCCCAGGGCAGCCTCGTTGGTGAGAAAGGGGGCAATGTAGGTGACGGGCACGTACTCAGCCCGTTCCCCAGCCCGCTGAAGCTGGCCCGTGGGCGATAGCTCGGTGATGGCAAAGGTGGGGTAGCCCTCAGCCTGGATGCGGGCCTCAAAGGCGGCGCGATCGCCCTGGCGCACCAGCGGGGCCCACTCTAGCGCCTGAATGCCAGGGTAGCTGGCCAGCGATCGGGCTACAAACCCAGCAAACTCCTGGCGCGAAACCGGCTGCCCGGCAACCCGGTAGTAATCCTGCAAGAACGTCAGCAGGTCGGTGTAGCGGTTGAGGCTGCGCTGTAGAGCCGCGGCCAGATTCTCAATCTGCTGCTGAAATTGAGCCTGCCGCCGCGAGGCTTCCCACTGGCCGACGAATAGGGCCGCCGCCACCGACAGGCCCGTGCCCAGGCCTAGGGTGAGCCCGATGATCGCCCGGTATCGGCGGGCGGATTTAGTCATCGTAGCCACCCTAAACTGGCGATCAGGGTCACGCCCAGCCCCAGCCAGAGGAGAAAGGCGCGGCGGGTGAGGGCCAGGGCGGCGGAGATGCGATCGCACCCCATTTCCCGCTCCGCGTTCCCCAGCAGCGGCTTCTCGATGACCTTGCCCCGGTAGGTGTTGGTGCCCCCCAGCTGCACCCCCAGGGCCGCCGCGTAGGCACACTCGCTCCAGCCCGCGTTGGGGCTGGGGTCCGCCGGGGCATCGCGGCGGCAGAGGGCAACCACATGCCGGGGCCGCCCCGACAGCAGCGCAATGGTCAGCACCGTCAGGCGGCAGGGCAGCCAGGTCAGGCCGTCTTCCAAGCGGGCGCTAAACCAGCCCAGGTGGGTGTAGGGGGCCTCCCGGTAGCCCACCATCGAATCCAGCGTGCTGGCCGCCTTGTAGGCCAGGGCCACCGGCACCGCCCCCAGCGGCAGCAGCGCCCCCACCAGGGCATAGAACAGCGGGGCCAGCACCCCGTCGGTGGCGTTTTCGCTCACCGTTTCCAGCACCGCCCGCCATATCTCGGGCTCATCGAGCTGCGCCGTGTCGCGGCCAACATAGAGAGCAAGCTGCCGCCGCGCCGTTGGGATATCCCCGGCGGTCAGCGGGGCCATCACCTCCTCTGCCGCCCGCCGCAGGCTGCGCCCGGCAAAGCAGCTGGCCAGCAGCACCACCTCACAGGCCAGCCCCAGCAGCGGATGCAGCTCCCCGGCCAGCTTCACCAGCCCCCAGCCCCCCAGCCCGCTGCCCCCGATCACCCCCAGCCCCAGCAGCACCCCCAGCGCCTTTTCTCCCAAAGGCGGCAGCTTCAGGCCCACAATGGCCCGCGACCCCCAACCAATTGCCCGGCCCATGGCCTGCACCGGGTGGGGCCAGCCCCAGGGGTCACCCACCAGGCGATCGAGCCCGGCGGCCAGCACCAGCACCGCCGCCCGCTCCACACCGCTAAACCACAAAGCTGACATCATCCCCCTGGGCCGCCTGCCAACTGCGCGCATCAAAGTACAAATCTTCCAGGGAAATACTATAGAGGGCTTCGGTGAGCTTTTGAGACAGGCGATTCCACACCGCAAAGGTGACCCAGTCCTCGGCCTGGTCGGCCTGGGGGCTGTGCCGGGGCAGCGGGTCCACCTGCTCGCCCACCGCCGCCAAAATTTGGCCCAAAAAAATTTGGTCCGAGGGCTTCGCCAGCCGGTAGCCGCCGTGGGGCCCCCGCACCGACTCCACAATCCCCGCCCGCCGCAGCTCAATCAACAGCTTTTCGAGGTAGGGCGGCGGCAGCCCCTGGCGCTGGGCAATGGTGTGCACCGACAC
>DATIVG010000021.1:0-9902 GCA_035466075.1 Nodosilinea sp.
GAGCGAGGAAGATAAGGTTGAGGTTTTAGAGCAGGTTCAAACTTTGGCCGAAGCAGGTGCATCCCCCGAAGATGGGATGTTGAAGAAATCTGCCCGAACAGCCATGAAAGTCATCAAAGGCACTGTTGCCGGTCTGCCAGATGTCACAACTATTGTGCAGGAGTGTAACAAGCTGCTTCCTGCGGTTGCGACGTTGCTTATGTTGCTCTGAATTCTGCTACAAACCTGTGCTGCGCAGTGAGTCGAGCGATTGCTTGAGGTTTAGTTAGAAATTAGCCCCAAGTCTCATCGGCAGCAGGTAGGGTTGAATCTCGGCCAAACCCTGGTTCCCTGGTAGGCTAGGGAAACTTCACCGCCCTTCCTGGGTTTACTGCTATGACCGCCGCTTCAGCCCCTCTGCCTCGCCCGCTCAGCCAGGTCACCGTTGTCGGCGCTGGCAATGTGGGCAGCACCCTGGCCCAGCGCCTGCTGGAGCGCAACCTGGCCAACGTGGTGCTAATCGATGTTGTGGCGGGGCGGCCCCAGGGAGTAGCCCTCGACCTGGCCCAGGCGGCGGGCTGTGAGGGCCACAACCGGGCGATTGTGGGCACCAACGACTACCAAGACACGGCCAACTCAGACATTGTGGTGATTACCGCCGGGCTGCCCCGCCGCCCCGGCATGACCCGCGACGACCTCACCCAGGTCAACGGCAAAATTGTGATCGATACCCTGCGCCAGGCCCTGGCGGTGTCGCCCCAGGCGGCGGTGATCGTGGTGACGAACCCCCTCGACGTGATGACCTACCTGGCCTGGAAGGTGAGCGGTCTACCGGCTCACCGGGTGATGGGTATGGCCGGGGTGCTCGACTCCGCCCGGTTTCAGCGGTTTATTGCCTGGGAGCTGGGGGTGCCCCCCCAGGATGTCTCGGCTATGGTGCTGGGGGGGCACGGCGATCTGATGGTGCCGCTGCCCAGCTACACCACGGTCAGCGGTATTCCGGTGGGGGAGCTGGTGCCCGCCCCTCGACTGGAGGCGCTGATTGAGCGCACCCGCAATGGTGGGGCGGAGATCGTGCAGCTGTTGCAGCAGGGCGGGGCCTACTACGCGCCAGCCTCGTCAGCCTGCGCCATGGTAGAGTCTATGCTGCTCAACCAGCGGCGCATCTTGCCCGTTGCGGCGCACCTGACCGGGCAGTATGGCCTCGATGATTTATATCTGGGGGTGCCCTGCCGTCTGGGGCAGAGCGGCATTGAAGAGATTTTAGAGCTGACGCTGACCGGGGCGGAGCAGGCGGCGCTGGCCCAGTCGGCGGCCTCGGTGAAGGAGCAGCTCCAGCAGGCCCTGACGCTGTTGGGCTAGAACGCGACGGTTAGGTAGCCCAGGCGGGAAACAGGGCGGCGCTGGCTGGGGCAGCTGCCTAGGCCAGCAGAATAATCAGCAGCAAGAAGCTGAAGACCGAGACGCCCGACTGCAAGAAAATCTGGGAAGCTGTGTTCTTAATCATTGTTCTGACCTCGGTGGCTTGAGGATAGAAACACCGGTTGACCCTAGTATTCCCGAAACCCATCGCCGAACCGTTGCGCCCGTGACATTGGCTCATAACGTTGCGCCGGTGACGTTGTGCTGTGGGATGGTTAAGCGGTGCAGGTGTTGAGGCGGATGCTTAGACTATGGAAGTCTACCCTCAGCATAGATTGCTGGCCCCTGGCAGGTGGTGACGGATGCCCCCTGGCCTTGGTGACGCTAAAGCCCTGGGCCCGTGACGCCGATCAGGTCTGGGCCGGTCTACCTAACGCTGGTTATCTATTGGTCTGTTTTTGCCCCCATGACTACAACGATTTTGCCCGAGGCGCTGCAAGCTGCCCCCGCCCGCTACTGGCTGCAAAATGCCCGGCTGCCTTTGGCCTGCCTCGACGCCGCGGTGCCCTGGCGCACTCCGATTGCGCCGCTGGCCGCTCCGCCCCTGGCCGAAGCGCTGGTGGCGGCCCATGTCGAAATTTGTGATGGACGCATTGCGGCGATTGTGCCGACCAGCCAGCCCATCGCCGCCGATCAGCCCAGCTGGGATCTGCGCCAGGGCATGGTGTGGCCCTGCTTTGCGGACTGCCACACCCACCTCGACAAGGGCCACACCTGGTTTCGCAACCCCAACCCCGACGGTACCTTTGACGCGGCGCTGACCGCCGCCGCCGCCGACCAGCGCCACTGGAGCGCCGCCGATCTCTACCCCCGCATGGCCTTTGGGCTGCGGTGCAGCTATGCCCACGGCACCCAGGCGGTGCGCACCCACCTCGACTGCCTAGGGGGGCAGGCGGCGATCAGTTTTGCGGTGTTTGACCGCCTGCGCCGCGAGTGGGCGGGCAAGCTGGAGCTGCAGGCGGTATGCCTGGTGTCGATGGACTACTACGAGGGCCCAGAGGCCGTTGAGCTGGCCGACATTGTGGCGCGCTACGGCGGTATTTTGGGCGGGGTGATCTATCCTCAGCCGGGGCTGGAGGCGCAGATTGACCGGGCCTTTGCCCTGGCCGAAGCGCGGGGGCTCGACCTCGATTTTCACGTTGATGAAAGCCTTGACCCCGATGCTGAAGGTCTGCGGGTGGTGGCTGAGACTAAGCTGCGGCGCGGCTTTGCGGGCCGGGTCAACTGCGGCCACTGCTGTAGTCTGTCGGTGCAGGCCGACGACCGGGCTCAGGCTACCCTGGCCCTGCTGCGGCGAGCGGGGGTGAGCGTGGTGAGCCTGCCCATGTGCAATCTCTACCTGCAAGATCGCCAGCCTGGCCGTATGCCCCGCTACCGGGGGGTGACGCTGCTGCCGGAGCTGCGGCAGTTTGAGGTGGCGGTGGCCCTGGCCAGCGACAACTGCCGGGATGCGTTTTTTGCCTACGGTGACCACGACATGGTGGAGGTGTTTACCGAGTCGGTGCGCATTGGCCACCTGGATCGCCCGATAGGCGACTGGCCCCAGGCGGTGACCTGTACCCCAGCGGAGATTATGGGCCTGGATGCGGGGCGGATTGGCCTGGATCGACCGGCGGATTTGGTGGTGTTTAAGGCCCGCAGCTTTAGCGAACTGCTGTCGCGCCCCCAGTGCGATCGCACCGTCCTGCGCCAGGGTGTCTCCATCGACACCACCCTGCCCGACTACGCCGAACTCGACGCCGTGGTGGGTTTAGCCTAGCCAGCCCTGCCCCCACCAGGAAAACCGAACTTCCCTCGGACGTGGGGTTTGCTACGCTAAATCCATAGGCAGGCACTGGTCTGGGGGCATGGGCGGTAGCCCCAGGTTTGGCCAGTGTTATGGTCGCCGGGGGAGCTAGGACATGCTTGGTAGCCGCCCGTTGACGATTGATGTTTGGGGGCGATCGCCCTAGGCCAGGTCGCTGCCCCAGTTTTGCGGTTGGCGGTCGGGCTGTCCTAGGCGACCTGGCCAAAGCTATAACTACAATAGTCGCCAGTTTGCGCGCGGGTTTTTAGGAGGACGACATGGCTACTACGGGCTTTAAAGACTACTACGCTGTGCTGGGCGTCAGTCGCACGGCCAGTGCCGACGAGATCAAACAGTCCTTTCGCAAGCTGGCCCGCAAGTACCACCCCGATGTCAACCCCGGCGACCAGACCGCCGAGGGCAAGTTTAAAGAGGTGAGCGAAGCCTACGAGGTGCTCTCCGACGCCGACAAGCGCAAAAAGTACGACCAGTACGGCCAATACTGGCAGCAGGCCAGCCGGGCCGGGGCGGGTACCCCCTACGGCAGCCCTGGCGACATGGGCGGCTTTGACTTCAGCAACTACGGCAGTTTCGACGAATTTATCAACGAGCTGCTGGGTCGCTTTGCCACGCCGGGCAGCGGCGGGCGCTCCTACCCCTACGGCGGCTCCGGCGGCGCGCCTGCTGGGTTTGGCTACGACCCCAGCGGCGGCCAGTCCTTTGACCAGGAGGCCAACATTCGCCTCACCTTTGGCGAAGCCTTCAACGGCGCCCAGAAGCGGCTGCGCATTGGCAATACCGATGTGGAGGTGCGCATTCCCCCTGGGGCAAAGCAGGGCAGCAAAATTCGCCTCAAGGGCAAGGGGCCGCTCAACCCCTACAGCAAGCAGCCCGCCGACATTTACCTGGTGGTGCAGCTGGTTGACCACGCCTTCTTTAAGCTGGAGGGCGACCACCTCACCGCCGAGGTGCCCATTGCCCCCGACGAGGCGGTGCTGGGGGGCAAAATTGAGGTGCCGACCCCCGACGGCAGCGTCACCATGAATCTGCCCGCGGGCATTCGCTCGGGGCAGAGCCTGCGGCTGCGGGGTAAGGGCTGGCCCAGTCTCAAGGGCGAACGGGGCGACCTGCTGATCAAAGTCGTGATCACGCCGCCCAGTCAGCTGAGCGACGCTGAACGCCAGCTCTACGAACAAATTCGCGACAGCCGCACCCAGAGCCCCCGCCAAAGTCTGGTCAATATTCGCCTGTAGCCGGGGCTGACCCCAAAACCCAAATCAAAACCCAAAACCACCGAGCGCCCTGGGAGATCTCCCAGGGCGCTCGGTGGCTTGTTGGAGGGGGTGACGGGGTGAGCAGGGGGCGGGGCTAAAACTCGCCAGCGCGGCGCAGATCGCCGTAGAGCAGGTTTAGCAGAGCGCCACAGCCCACCAGCTTGAGGGCCTCAAGGCCAAAGTAGACCCCGTGCATGTGATCCATGGCGGCGGGCACGGCCACGGTGGGGGCAAAGGGGTCGAGGGCGGCACCCAGGGCCGCCATGGCCGGGGCGACGGCGTAGGTGAGCACCAGGGTGAGGGCGAGCAGGCCCAGACCCAGCTCCAGGGCCCAGCGACTGCGCAGGCCGCTGGCCATGACCGGCTGCGGCGGGCGGGCCTGGCGGGCCACCAGCAGGCCGGTGAGAATCACCCCGGCGCAGAGCAGCTCTAGGCGGTTAAACACCCAAAACATGGCGTAGCCAGCGGAGCCGAAGTCGGGCTGGCTCATCATGCCGCCGACAAACAGCCCCGGCATGATGACAAAATCCATCAGCAGGCTGCTGCTGAACCAAAACATCAGCGCAAACAAAACCGCCCCGACCCAGCGGGTGGGGTTGGCGGCGGGGCTAGATAGCGTATTCATGGATATAGGCCCTGTGAGTAATGAGGGGTGAAGCGCGGTACGGGTTATCTATCAATGATTTCAGCCTAGCGAACTTGGCTGGCGGCCAGTGTGAACTATTCTTTCGCCAGAGCCCATCGACGGCCCGTCGTTACAGTGCGACACAGAGGCTAAAGCCTTGGAAAAAGAGGGTTTGAGGGGGGAGAGGGGTGCGATCGCACCTCCCCACCGGCGACAAATCGTAACCTACCGCCTGTGGTGAGACCCGCCCTGGCTCCTCTTTTGCCCGGTGACCCAGGGAGCAACGTTCGGTCAGGTAAGCCTCAAAACTACGCCAGGGGCAACAACCAAGGCAACCAAGCCTAGGGAAACCGGCAGACTACCCGGCCCAAAATTTTGTCGTGGGGCACCAGGCCGTAGTCGCGGCTGTCGGTGCTGGCAGCGGCGTTGAGCCCCTTTAAAAAACAGCCGCCCGCCTCGACATACACCACCCACTTAATCAATCTCAGCCCCGGCTGGTGGGGATGGTAGGCCACCACCAGGTCGCCGGGCAAAGGCCGCTGGCGACGATAGGCCGTCGGGTCGATCAACACCTCCACACCGGGCTCTAGCAGGGGCAGCATGGACTCACCCACCACGCGAAACCGCCGCCGCTGGCGCAGTAGCCACAGCCCCACATCAGCGGGGCGGCTAGGGCGCAACAGCGACGGCGGTTGCCAAGTCATAGCATCTAGGAAATCTGGCACCAAACTTAATTCAGCGCCTGCGGCCAGCGGTAGACCCCTGGCCGCAGGCGGCAGGCAACGGGGAATACCCTCAGCCTGTCGCCCTACGCCCTGCATCTAGCTGGCGGTGTACCAGGAGACATCGCGGTTCTTGGAGGCCCAGAACATGCCGTGGATCTTTTGCACAGCTTCCATCAGTTCGGTGGCGTGCTGAACGCTGACTTCGACCTTGGTGGCCGAGCAGAGCTTGGCGGCTTTCCAGAAGGTGTCGTGCAGGTCGGGGAACTGCTCCAGGTGCACCGGCTTGAAGTAGTCGGTCCACAGCACCAGCAGCTCATCCTTGGCGATTTGGGCCTGCTCTTCTTTGATGGCGGTGTAGCGCGAGAAGGTGTTGTTGTAGGCAATGGCCGCGGCCTTGTCGCCAGCGGCGGGCAGCTCAAGATCGACCAGTTTTTTGGTCATCGACAGCACGGCCTCGGCGGCCACCCGGGCCGAAGAGGGATCGTAAACACCGCAGGGGCCATCGCAGTGGGCGTGCACCTCAGCGGCGGGGAACCATGCCTGTAGCTTGGCAATTGCTTGGTTGAGCATAATCATCCTGGTAGTGAATGGGTAAGGGGTTAAACCGTAAATCTCATCGCGCCTGGCCTCAGCGGTATCCCTCAGCCGGTCTGGCCGATCTGGATAGATATCCCTATGCCAGGCAGGGGGATGAGCCAGGTCACGTCTCACATTGTTAACGCTATCGAGCCCTTCTGCAACCTCAAGACCTCTTCCGTTAGGGGGATTTCGCTGCGGCCCAGGGGCAGGCCTGGCAGAATTTCACGCTTTGAGTACATTTGTATGAGTATGCCAATGGATCGGGCAGTTTTAGGGAGGCGGCGCTGGGCGATGGCGGGTTTATCGAGGGCTTTGGGCTGGCGGTGGCTGGCGCTTACGGGTCTGGGCCTGGGTTTGGGTCTGGGTTTAGCGGGCTGTGGCGAGCTGCTGCTGCTGGCCAACTGGGCCGCCCCAGTGGATGTCTCCACCCTGCCGCCCTGCGTGGATGACGACTGCAACTGCGGCGACTTTGCCAGCCAGGCCCAGGCCCAGGCGGTGCTGGATGCCTTTGGGGGTGACCCCTACGGCCTCGATGGCGACGGCAACGGGGCCGCCTGCGAACTGCTGCCGCCGGAGCAGCCGCCCCTCGACCCGCCGGCCCCGCCCGCCAGCACCCCCCACCTGGCCCTGGGCAACCCCAGCCAGGCGGCGACCACCAACCCCAACAACTATTTGATTCAGCGTCACCAGTATGCGCTGGCCTACAGCCGCGATCTCAACCGGCTGATCTGGGCCAGCTGGCAGGTCAATGCCGACTGGCTGGGCACCGTCGAGCGGCAGGACAACTTTCGCCCCGATGGGGCCCTGCCAGCGGGATTTTACCAGGTCACCCCCAACGACTACCGAGGCAGCGGCTACGACCGCGGCCACATGGTGCCCTCCGCCGATCGCACCGCCACCGTGCGCGACAATGCCGCCACCTTTTTAATGACCAACATCATTCCCCAGGCCCCCAAAAACAACCAGGGCCCCTGGCGCGAGCTAGAGGAGCACACCCGCGATCTGGTCTACCAGTACGACCGCAGCCTTCAGGTCTTGGCCGGTGCCTACGGCCACCAGGGCAGCGTGGGCAACCGTGCGATCGCAGCCCCCTCCCGCCTGTGGAAAATCATCATTGTCTACGACTGGCTCGACGACGGCAGCCTCGGCATCGGCGGCGACACCCAGATCATCGCCGTCGATATGCCCAACCTCGACTCGGTAGACCCCGACTGGCGCCGCTATCAAACCACCATTCAGCGCATCGAAGTAGCCACCGGCTACAACTTCCTCAGCACCTTACCCCCCGACCTGCAAGCCGTGCTAAAAGCCCAACTCACCCCTGATCGCTAGGGAGCCAGGCAACAGCTGCCCAAGCCCAAGAAACTCCACCTATAATGACGATATCCACAAACCTCTTTTATCTACAGGTTCGGGGCTATCAAGATTAGATGTAGTTAGCTTATTATGATTGAATTTTAGGGGAGAGTAAATTTAGGTGCAGCTGGGCGGCAGGGTGCAGGCTCAGCCACTTCAAGCCAAGCGTAAATTCAACGGGAGTCACACCTCGTTCGACCGTTACCAAGGTCTACCGACTGAGCTACCGGGTGCATTGATAGGGAAAAAGCTAAAGGTGCAGGTGCTCTCACCCTAGCCAATCAGCGCCAGAGTCTCAACTTTTTATTGCCTAAAGCCCAAATTGATATATTTCTGCATCAAGATAATAGGCTTCAGTCATTTACTGGCAAGTCAACTCATCAGGATATTTAAATCAGGTATGGGGTAATCATCTACAGAGCATGCCACCAGGGTTTCTCTACTTCTAGATTTTTTCAACATAAGCGGCTACACTTCTATCTCTAGTTTATACCGGTGTATTTAGCCCCGTTCTCTCGCCCAGATTTTCCTGACATTGGAAAATAGCTGTGTGAGGCAGGCTATTCTTGTGCCTCCCGTATAGATAACTAATTAGGTTGATTACTTTTTACGTTTATGTCTAATAAATACGGTCCGAAGCGCCTATCTATATTCGTAGATGGCAATAACATGTTCTATGCCCAGCAAAAAAACGGCTGGTTTTTTGACCCCAAGCGGGTGCTGGAATATTTTTTAAGCCTCGACGGCGGCGCTACGCTAGTAAATGCCTTCTGGTATACCGGCCTCAAAGATCCGCAGGATCAGCGGGGGTTCCGTGATGCCCTAATCAGCCTGGGCTATACAGTACGCACCAAAATCCTCAAAGAATACTATGACGATTCATCCGGGCGGTACTCCCAAAAAGCCAATCTAGATATCGAAATTGCCATCGATATGTTTAATACCGTTGACCAGTACGACGAAGTCGTCCTCTTCAGCGGTGACGGTGACTTCGAGCGCGCCATCGAGCTACTGCGCTCAAAGAACACCCACATTACCGTGGTCTCCACCGAAGGCATGATCGCCCGCGAACTGCGCAACGCCACCGATCGGTACATCGATCTCAACAGCGTGCGCAAATACATTGAAAAAGACTGAACAGGGCACCCTCGCCCAAGGCAAGGCACCCCAAAAGCCTGAACACAAGCACCTGATTTGGACAGCAGCCTGCACAGCCCTAGCCTCATTCATAAGATGTTGACCTAGGGCTCTGCAGCGGTGCCTCGCTGCTCTACTAAATGACTGGATAAGGCAATTGCCGATGTGGCTCAGTGGTAGAGCACTCGATTCGTAATCGAGCGGTCGCGGGTTCAAATCCCGCCATCGGCTTAAACGCTAGAATACTTGATTGATAAGGGTTTCAGGGTGAGTTAGCCATCCTGAAGATGGCCTGATCTGTTCCAGTCTTGGGTGTAAACATATCCTTGGCTTGGGCGCTTTTAGGCAACTTTGGGTGTAAATTGGGTTTAAGAGCAGGTGTACTGTTATGCATTCGCCCGAAACGCCGAAAACGCCTTCTGGCAAGGCTTCCAAAGGAACCGTGAAGGTCATTGCGTCCCATGACCGTTTGCAACTACGATTTCGCTACGGTGGAGAGCGTCATTATATTTCAGTGGGACTCCCCGATACTCCCACAGGCCGAATGGTGGCTCAGCAGAGAGCCAGCCAAATTCAGCTAGACATCCTTTCTGGCAACTTTGATACCACCCTGGCAAAGTATAAGACTGCGCCCGCCGAGCCAGTGCAGGCCAAGCCGACGGCCCCATCTATTCCTGAGCTTTGGGAGAAATTCTGTGAGGTCAAGGAGCCCGTGGTCGCTCCTGGCACTTGGCGGAATGGGTACTGCGTCAACACCTCTCACCTAAGGCGATGTCCCTACAAGCAACTCAAGGATGCTCAGAAGATTTTTGACTGGGCTATGACCCACCTCAATCCTGATCCCGCGAAACGGTTTATTCAAGCGTTGTCATCCTGCTGTCGCTGGGCCAAGCGCAATGACTTGATCGATCAAAATCCCTTTGAAGGGCTTTCCGGAGACATCAAGATTCCTAAAACTTCGGATGACAGGACAGATATCGATCCGTTTACCTGTGAAGAACGTCAAGCCATTATCAGTG
>DATIVG010000022.1:0-2156 GCA_035466075.1 Nodosilinea sp.
CCCGGGGGCGCGGCGCGCGCGGGGGGCCCCTCTGGGGGTTGGGTTGGGCACGGGCGGGAAGCTATGGGAGGAGGGGATGGAGGGAGGGACGTTGCTGCGGGGGATGGGGTTGGGACTTGCGATCGCAGCCCCCGTTGGCCCCATTGGTCTGCTCTGCATTCGCCGGTCGCTGACCCAGGGCCAGCTGATGGGCCTGGTGACCGGGCTGGGGGCGGCCACCGCCGACGGCATCTACGGCAGCATTGCCGGGTTTGGGCTCACCGCCGTGGCCGATCTGCTGGTCGCTTGGGCCCAGCCCCTACAGCTGGTGGGGGGCCTGTTTCTCTGCTATTTGGGGTTTAGCACCCTGCGGGCCGACCTGGCCCCCGAGGCCGATCCCAGGGCGGCCCCGGTGTCGAGCCGGGGGCTGTGGGGGGCCTACGCCTCCACCCTGGTGTTGACGTTAACCAATCCCGCCACTATTCTGTCCTTCATCGCTATTTTTGCCGGGCTGGGTCTGGTGGGCAGCAGCGCCTCGTGGGCTGCCTCGCTGGCGCTGATTGTCGGGGTGTTTTTGGGGTCGGCCCTGTGGTGGCTGGCGCTGAGCTGGGGTGTAACGCTTTTTAGCCAAAGGCTGACACCCGCCCGGCTGAGGTGGTTAAATCGGCTGGCTGGGGCCGCCATTTTTATCTTTGGTATAGTTGCGGTTGCCCTTAGTGTTCAGGGCTGAGCTTCAGGTTTCTTTCCAGGTATTCGCTGTGACCATGCTGCCACCCCCTCGGTTTTCTGCTGCGCCGCCCCGCCCTGGGGCCTGGGGCCGGTGGCTGAGCGGGCTGCTGGCCCTGGTGCTGGTGGCTTGGCTGGGGCTGGCGGCCTTGTCCCAGGCCCAGGCTGCCCCTCCCGCGCTGATGGCCCAATCGATTCAGGATTTGCAAAACAAGCAAAAGACCCTGGAGCAGCAGCGCAACCAGCTTCAGCAGCAGCAAAACGAGCTGCAAAACCGCCAGGCCGATTCAGAGTCGGCCCTGGAAGGTCTGGAAAACAGCATTGTCTACACCGCCAACCAGATCAGCGAGACCGAGTACCGCCTCGACCAGGCCGAGAAAGAGCTCAAAGACTTTGAGGTGCAGCTGGCCAAGGCCGAGGCCGACTACGAACAGGTGCGCACCGGCACCGTCGCCCGCCTGCAATTTTTGCAGCGCCAGCAGGGCAGCGAGGGCTGGGCGGTGCTGCTGCAAAGCCAAAACTTCAACGAATTTCTCGACCGCCAGTACCAGCTGAAGCGGGTGTTTGCCGCCGACCGCCAGGTGCTGGCCGACCTCAAGGCCAAGGCCGACGCCATTCAACAACAAAAGGCCGCCGTCGAAGAAAAGCGCAACCAGGTGGCTCTGCTGCGCCAGCAGTTGCTCTCCCAAAAGCAGCAGTATGAGGCCGAGGCCAGCGAAGAAAAACAGCTGATCTCCCGCCTCAAGGATCGACGGGGGGCGCTGGAGGCGGCGGAAACCCAGCTGGCCCGTGAGTCGGAGCAGATCGGCGGGCTGATTCGCCAAAAGATTGCCGCCAGCACCGGGGTGATTCGCGGCACCGGGCGGTTTGTGTTTCCGGCCAACGCCAATATTTCGAGCGGGTTTGGCAACCGGGTACACCCGATTCTTGGCTACAGCCGCTTCCACGCCGGGGTAGACTTTGCCGCCAGCTACGGCAGCACCATTCGCGCCGCCGACTCGGGCCGGGTGATTTTTTCAGGCTGGTACGGCGGCTACGGCCAGGCGGTAATCATTGACCACGGCGGCGGGCTCAGCACGCTCTACGCCCACGCCAGCCGCCTGCTGGTGAGTGAGGGGCAGGCGGTGCAGCAGGGCCAGCCCATTGCGGCGGTGGGCTCCACGGGCCTGTCTACGGGCCCCCACCTGCACTTTGAGGTGCGGCAAAACGGCAATCCGGTGAATCCTGCCGGGTATTTGTAGGAACGAGAAGTTTGGGGGATGGGGTAGGGGAGTGATGGAGAGAAGACCTGTACTCCGTTACTCCCTTACCCCACCACTCCCTCTAGCCTAGGCTCTTTTTGACGTGCTGCATGATCTTGGCTTTGCGGGGGTCTTCGCTCTTGGCGGGGGTGACGCCGGCGAAGTTGATTTTGCTGGTGAGGGCGATGTGCTGCTTGATTTGATCTTTAC
>DATIVG010000023.1:0-5434 GCA_035466075.1 Nodosilinea sp.
CGGCTGCTGGTCAGGGGGCAAAAAATCCATAAACGCCTCATCCACAATCACGGTGGCAAAGCGCTCCAGCAGCGGCTCCAGGCTCGCCACCGAAAACAGATGGCCGGTGGGGTTGTGGGGGTTGTTGATCAGCACCCCAGCCGCCTCGGGCTCAGGCCAGGGCTGGGGCGGGCGGATCTCCGTCGCTGAAATCGAGAGCGGCCAGGCCCGATGGGGCACGCCAAAACTGTCGAGGGCGCGCCCGTAGTCGGCAAAGGCCGGGGTCAGCAGGTGGCAGCCTCGAGGTGCAGCGCCCTCCGCCAAGTCGCGGGCGGCCCAGGTCAATAGCTCGGCTGCCCCGTTGCCTGGCAGCACCCAGTCGGCGGGCAGGCCGTGGTAGGCCCCCAGGGTCTGGCGCAGGCTGGTGTAGTCGGGGTCGGGGTAGTGGCCCAGCTGCCCCAGGGCGGTGGCCATGGCCACCGTCACCGACTCAGGCGGGCCCAGGGGGTTAATGCTGGCCGATACATCTAAAAGAGAATCGGGGGAACAACCGGCGATGGCGGCCGCCCAGGCTAGGTTTCCCCCGTGAACGGGTCGAATAGAAGGTGTGTGAGGGGTGTGAATCAAGGAGGTGGTTACTTGGCCACTTTTTCTTTGAAAAGTTTGCCAGCGGAAAACGCAGGCACCTTAGTAGCCGGAATCACCATGGTGTCACCGGTTTTGGGGTTGCGGCCTTCGCGCTCTTTGCGCTCGCGGCGTTCAAAGGAGCCAAACCCTACCAGGGTGACCTTTTCGCCTGAGGCTACGGCTTCCATAATGGCGTCGATGGTGGCGGTAATGACCGAATCCACATCTTTCTTGGTCATGGCCTTTTCGCCAGAGGCCTTTTCAGCCACCTTATCAACGAGTTCAGCTTTGTTCATAACTGTCTCCTATGGGCAAAGAACATTGGGGTAGCAGTCGGTAGCTGACGGCAGACCCAGGGCATAGGTAATAGCCCCGGTAGCCAGAACGGCTGAAACCCCTGTCAATCCAGAATTTCACTGCCCCATTCTAAGGGCATCCCCAGGAAAGTGGATCGCCAAAAGCTTTAATTTATGTGGATTTCGGGGTTTTTTAAGAAAGTTAACGCTAAAAAACCCAGGATCGCCCTCAAGCGGCAACCCTGGGTCAGCCTTAGACCGCTTAGCCCAAAGGGGCTTTGGGGTTTGGCCAAGGGATTTTAGGGGGGTTTAAACGGGCCAGTTGACCCAGTCCTGGGGCTTGAGAAATAGGTCGTACAGCCGGGCCTCCGGGCTCTCCGGCGCGGGGCTAAAGCCGTACTCCCAGCGCACCAGGGGCGGCAGCGACATCAGGATCGACTCGGTGCGACCGTTGGTTTGCAGGCCAAAGATGGTGCCCCGGTCGTACACCAGGTTGAACTCCACGTAGCGGCCCCGGCGGTAGAGCTGAAACTGCCGCTGGTGGTCGTCGTAGTCGGTATGGTGGCGACGCTCAACAATGGGCACGTAGGCGGGCAAAAAGGCGTCGCCGCAGTCGCGGGCGAAGCTAAACAGGTCATCCCAGCTGCGCTGGGGCAGCTCGCCAATGCCCTGGCTGGTCTGGTCGGCGGCTTTGCCCCCATCGGGGCCCCGGTAGAGCAGGCCCTGGCCATCTTGATAGTCGAAGAAAATGCCGCCCACGCCGCGGGTTTCGCCCCGGTGCTTGAGATAGAAGTACTCGTCGCACCAGGGCTTAAATACAGAGTAGTAGTGGGGGTTATGCCGGTCGCAGGTGGCCTTGAGGGTCTGGTGGAAATGCACCACGTCGGCCTCGAAGGGGTAGTAGGGGGTGAGGTCAATGCCGCCGCCAAACCACCACACCGGGCCCGCTTCAAAGTAGCGGTAGTTGAGGTGCACCGTGGGCACGTAGGGGTTGCGGGGGTGTAGCACCATGGAGGTGCCGGTGGCATAGAAGCGATGGCCCGCGGCCTCGGGGCGCTGCACCAGGATCGAGGGCGGCAGGTGGTCGCCCCACACCTCCGAAAAGTTGACGCCGCCCTGCTCAAAGATATGGCCCTGTTTGATCACCCGCGAGCGGCCACCGCCACCCTCGGGGCGTTCCCAGGCGTCTTGCTGGAACTGGGCGCCGCCGTCGAGGGCCTCAAGTTTTTGGCAAATGCTGTCTTGCAGCTGCTTGAGCATGGCGCTGACGCGGTCGCGAGAGTCGGCGGGGGGCGCAGCGGTGATGGGTTTGGAGACGGGGGTAGTGGTCATGGGCGTCGGGAAAACAATTGTTATGTCGGCACCGGGTTGAATATGTCACACTGGGGGATGGCCTCAGCTCAGGGATGGCGGCTGTGCAGCGCCTGGCTGACAGGGTGCCCCTGGGGTTGGGCAGTGCTGGTTTCGGTAACTCAGTTTTCTCAAGCTACCGTGAAACCACACCCAACACCAAACTCATTGCCCAGGTTGAGAAAAATGTTTAGAAATGTGGCCTGCCCCCCTGGATAGTTCAGCGATTTCCTGAAAGTATTGCCATGATTGATCTGCCAACGCCTGTTATCGGTTGTGTCTGCCGCTCACCCGGCGGAGTTAGCGCTGGAGGTCATGGCTATGTCTAGGGACTGGACGGCTCCGCGTCCGTTTTTGACGCTGATGCAGCTCATTCACCACTGGGTGCAGGTGCAGCGGCAGCTGGAGAAGTCTTACCTGACGGTGAGCAGCGCCTCGGTGGATACCCTCTGGCAGACCATCATGAACCTGGCGGATGTCTCCTGGCATCCGCTGCTGACCAGCACCAACGCCCCCCAGGGGCTGATGCCCAAGCCGGGGTTGATCTATCGGGCGTTTACGCGGCTGTGCCCGATTCCGGTCAAGATTTTTGTGGAGCGGGTGCAGCCCCACGAGCTGATTAGCGTGCGGGTGCTGCCCATGCCCGGCCTTGAGGAGCAGGTGACTTACCACCTGAAGTCAACCATGCGGGGAACGCAGATTTCCTACTCGGTGACGCTGCGGGGGTGGCTGTCGCCCTTGGCCTGGTCGCTGCTGCGGCCCTACGCGGCGCGGGTGGCGGCGGCTTTGGCGGAGGCGGCGGAGCAGCCGGCCTCCCTGGAGGGGCCCGACTCGCGGTTTCAGGTGTGGTGAAGGCCCAGTCTCAGGCAGTTCCTTAGGCACTTGCTTAGGCACTTGTGCTTAACCCGGGTCAGGGCGGCTTAATATGGAGGGTGGCTGACTCAGCTGCGCCCCGGCGTAACTGAGGTGCGATCGCAGGGCGCTGCCCGCCCGAGCATGGCCTATCGGTATTCTTTTGTTGGCTGGCCCTTTTCACCCCCCATGAGCGTAACTCTCTCCGAAGCGACTGTTTTAGATGTGCTGCGCCCGGTGCAAGACCCGGAGCTGCAAAAAAGCCTGGTGGATCTCAATATGATCCGAGATGTTGCGATCGCAGCCGACGGCACCGTCAGCTTCACCCTGGTCCTCACCACCCCGGCCTGTCCCCTGCGCGAGTTTATCGTTGAAGACTGCCAGAAGGCCGTGCGCACCCTGCCCGGCGTCGCTGGCGTCAACGTCGATGTCACCGCCGAAACCCCCCAGCAAAAAGCCCTCCCCGACCGCACCGGCATTGGCGGCGTCAAAAACATCATTGCGGTCTCCAGCGGCAAAGGGGGCGTGGGCAAAAGCACCGTCGCCGTCAACCTGGCCGTCTCCCTGGCCCAGATGGGGTCCAAGGTCGGCTTAATCGACGCCGACATCTACGGCCCCAACGCGCCGATCATGATGGGGCTCACCGAAGCCCAGGTGGTCGTCAAGCAGGGCGAAGTGCTCGAACCCGCCTTTAACCACGGCGTCAAAATAGTCTCCATGGGCTTTCTCATCGACCGCGATCAGCCGGTGATCTGGCGCGGCCCCATGCTCAACGGCATCATTCGCCAGTTTCTCTACCAGGTCGAATGGGGGGAGCTAGACTACCTCGTCGTCGATCTCCCCCCCGGCACCGGCGACGCCCAGCTCACCCTCGCCCAGGCGGTGCCCATGGCCGGGGCGGTGATCGTCTCGACCCCGCAGTCGGTGGCCATTTCTGACGCCCGCCGGGGGCTCAAAATGTTCCAGCAGCTGCAAGTGCCGGTGCTGGGCATTGTCGAAAACATGAGCGTGTTTATTCCCCCCGATGCGCCAGAGAAACGCTACGACATCTTTGGCTCCGGCGGCGGCGAAACCCTGGCCAAGGAGCTGGGGCTGCCGGTGCTGGGCTGCATTCCCCTAGAGATGGCGGTGCGCGAGGGGGGCGACGCGGGCATTCCCATTGTGGTGCAGCACCCCGATTCCGAAAGCGCCAAGGCGCTGCGGGCCATGGCCCAGCAGGTAGCCGCTAAAGTATCCATGGCGGCCCTGGCATCCTAGGAGGCAACGGCTATGTTTATCAGCGACGCGCAAAAACAGTGGCGATCCATAGCCGCCGGATGGCAGGGCCTAGACTGGCTGCTGCTGGCTCTCCCTATGGCAATTACGGTCTTTGGCTCCCTGGTCATCCACAGCATTCAAAGCAACACCGTCAACGCGGGCTATGGCCTTAACCATCTGGTCCTCGGCCTGATTGGCCTGGGCGTAGCCCTGTGGATTTCCCGCAGCCGCTACGAAAACCTGCTCAGCTGGCAGTGGATTATCTACGGAGTAGTCAACCTACTCCTGGTGGCGGTGATGTTTATCGGCACCGTGGGCGGCGGCGCCCAGAGCTGGATTGCCGTGGGTGGCTTCTACTTGCAGCCCTCGGAGTTTGCCAAGCTGAGCATCATCATCACCCTGGCGGCCATGCTGAGCCGCCGCGATGCCTCTACCCTGTGGGGGGTGGCCAATGCCCTGGTGGTGATCACGCTGCCCTGGGTGCTGGTATTCATTCAGCCTGACCTGGGTACATCGCTGGTGTTTGGGGCGATTACCCTCGGCATGCTCTACTGGGCCAACTGCAACCCCGGCTGGCTGGTGCTGTTTATATCGCCCCTGGTGGCGGCAATTTTGTTTCACCTGCTGCTGCCGGGCTGGCTGGTGTGGAGCCTGGGCATGGGGCTGATTGCCTGGTTTACTCTGCCCTGGCGCTGGTTTAGCACGGTGGTGGCCACGGCGGTCAACCTGATTGCTGGCAAGCTGGGCGACCTGGTCTGGGGCCTGCTGCAAGACTACCAAAAAGACCGGCTGGTGCTGTTTCTCGACCCCGACAAAGACCCGCTGGGGGGTGGCTACCACCTGATTCAGTCGCGCATTGCCATTGGCTCGGGGCAGCTGTGGGGCCAGGGCCTGGGCAACGGCACCCAGACCCAGCTCAGCTTTATTCCTGAGCAGCACACCGACTTTATCTTTTCGGCGGTGGGCGAAGAGTGGGGCTTTGTGGGGTCTATGGTGGTGATTGCCGCCTACTGGCTGATCTGCTTTCGCCTGGTGATTATTGCCCAAAACGCCAAGGATGATTTTGGGTCGCT
>DATIVG010000024.1:0-11252 GCA_035466075.1 Nodosilinea sp.
ATTCCCAAGTTTGTATTGAGTTCGACGATAGCGCGTTAGGACGGTAAATCACCATGGCAGATATTTCTGCAAAGCTTGTTAAGGACCTGCGCGACAAAACCGGCGCAGGCATGATGGACTGTAAAAAAGCCCTGACCGAAACCGAGGGCAACATCGAGAAAGCGGTTGAGTGGCTGCGCCAAAAGGGCATTGCCTCGGCTTCTAAGAAAGAGGGCCGGGTGGCCGCTGAGGGCATCATTGGCAGCTACATTCACACCGGCGATCGCGTCGGCGTGCTGGTAGAGGTCAACTGCGAAACCGACTTTGTGGCTCGCCGCGACGAGTTTAAGAGCCTGGTGCGCGATGTGGCCATGCAGATTGTGGCCTGCCCCAACGTTGAGTACGTGCGGGTCAGCGACATTCCCGCCGAGGTGGCCGAGAAGGAAAAATCCATCGAAATGGGCCGCGACGACATCGCCAACAAGCCCGCCGCCATGCAGGAGAAGATCGTTGAGGGTCGCATTCAAAAGCGCCTCAAGGAGCTGGCGCTGATGGATCAGCCCTTCATCAAAGACCAAAACATTTCGGTGGAAGAGCTGATCAAGCAGGCGGTTTCTAAGCTGGGTGAAAACATTCAGGTGCGCCGCTTCTCTCGCTTTGTGCTGGGCGAAGGCATCGAAAAAGAAGAGACCAACTTTGCTGAGGAAGTAGCTGCCCAGGCGGGTCTAAACAAGGCCGCCCCAGCTGCTGAACCCGAGGCAGAAGCGCCCGCGGCGGCAGAGCCCAAGAAAGACAAAAAGAAAAAGAAGTAGGCCGGAGCCTGGGCAGGGCTAAGCCGTAAGGCTAGCCCCGCTCTAGGCAAACGTCTACGTAGGCTGGTCACAGTGGTGGGCAGTCGCCAGGGCGGGGGTGCGGTAGGTGCGCCCCCGCTTTCAATATTTCCCTATAATCAGGTATGCATGGGCTGGGGTCATGGTTAGGCCGGTAGAAAGCATTCGCAAAGATCTCAACGCGCTGGAGGGGGCGACGGCGACCCTGGCCGGTGAGTTTAGCCAAATTTATGCCACCTACCTGACGGTGCTGGGCCAGGCCATGCGGCGGCAGGTGATCATGGCCACGTACCACCTCTGCACCCAGGTCTACCCGGAGGAATTTTTGGCCCTGGCGGTGAGCGATCGCACCCGCCTCCAGCAGGGCATTCAAGACCTGGGGCGCAAGGCCCAGGGCTGGCTACAGCAGCTGATGGAGCCCGACACCTCGGGCGCTGACAGCGACTCGACGGTGACCCTCGACCGAAACGATCTCAACCGCCTGGAGTCGGCCCTGGCGGCAATGGTGGACAACCGGGCGGGCTCGAACGCTGAGGGTGAGCCGGATGCTGCCGAGGGAGAGGGGGAAGGTGCGATCGCGCCCCCAAACGAATCTCCCGAAACATCCCCCTCTGGCGACGCCGACCGGGCCGACCAGGCTGAGGACAGCGATGCTGCGGCGGTCCTGGCCCTCGACCCCAAGGCCCTGGTGCAGTCGGTGATCATGGCCGCCATCTCCAGCGAAGTCATGGAGGCCTTCAGCGATCGCCCCTTTACCGGCGACCCGCTGACCCCCACCCTGGTGGCCAAACACCACCTGATTCTGGAGCAGATGATTCGCGAGGTATTGCACCGGGCGTCGCGCAAGGCCAACCAGCTGCTGCGCCGGGCCCAGGTGATTCCCGACCTGCCGGAGTCGGTGTTGGAAATGGCCTCGGATGTGGATGTAGCCATGCCCAAAGGCCGCTCGGCCCCCAACGTGCTGAATGTGCTGGTGGCGATGGCCGGGGATGTGGCGGCGGAGTTTGACCCCCGATCGCAGGACGACGATCGCGATCAAGAGCCTGAGGACGACGACCCCCGCGACGAGGACTCCCGCGACGAAGAGGATGACGAGGCCATGGAAGGCACCATGACCCACCTGGCGGCGGTGCAGCTGCGGCTGTCGGATCTGGAGTTTGGCGATGTGCAGGCGGCCCTGTGGCGCGGCAAACTGCGGACGGCGGTGGCCCGCCTGCGCAAGCTGGGCAAGCAGTACCAGAAGGCCGAGCGCGAGCTGGCCATCGCCCAGGCCGAGCAGGCCTGGCGGGCGGTGTGGTACGACAACTCGTCGCGCTAGGAAAGGCCCATGGCTGACCCCCAACTTCCTCTGCCCGACTGGGTGCGCTTGCAGCGAGCCCTCTCGGTGGAGGCCGAAACCGGCTTTAACAACCTGGAGGGCAAGCAGCAGCACTTCAACGAATTTTTGCGCGACAGTCTGCAACAGCCGCCGACGGTGCTGCCCGGCGACCAGCGGCAGTCGTGGCAGGGCCTGGCCCAAAAATACGAGGGCTACAGCGATCTCAGCTTTGCCCAGCGCCAGCACCTGGTGGCCGAAACCCGCCGGTTTTTGTACAGCACCCAGCGCCTGCTTGAAAAGCATGCCGAAACCAGGGCCCAGCGCAGTCGCCAAAGCGCGGCGGCAGATGGTGGTGACAGTCCATCGGCCCCGGCGGCTCGCCAGAGCAAAGCGACGCCCAAGACCACCCAGCTGGCGGAGGCCGCAGGCAGCTTTGGCTTTGGCCTCGACCAGCCGGTCACCTACCTGAAGGGCATTGGCCCCAAAAACAGCGAGCGCCTGGCCAAGCTGGGTCTGCTCACCGTGCAGGATGTGCTCTACTACTACCCCCGCGACCACATCAACTACGCCCAGCAGGTCAAAATTTGCGACCTGGAGCCGGGGGAAACCGTCACCATTGTCGGCACCGTCAAGCGGGTCAACTGCTTCACCAGCCCCCGCAACAAAAAGCTCACTATCTTTGAGCTTCAGCTGGCCGACGGCAGCGGCACCCTGAAGCTCAACCGCTTTTACCCCGGCAGCCGCTACGCCACCCCCAGCTGGCAGCAGCAGCAAAAGCGCCAGTATCCCCAGGGGGCGATCGTGGCGGCCTCGGGCCTGGTGAAGGACGGCAAGTTTGGCATGACCCTGGAAGACGCGCACCTGGAGGTGCTGGACAGCCTCAGCGATCGGATCGAGTCGCTCACCATTGGCCGCATGGTGCCGGTGTACTCGCTCACCGAAGGGGTGCCCGCCGACCTGGTGCGCCGGGCGGTGGCGGCGGCGCTACCGGCGGTGCCGGAGCTGCAGGACCCGCTGCCGGTGGACCTGCGGCAAGCCCACGGGCTGATCGGGGTGGGAGGTGCGATCGCACAAATTCACTTTCCCGACGACGAAGAGCACCTGGCCCAGGCCCGCCGCCGCCTGGTCTTCGACGAATTTCTCTACCTCCAGCTGGGCTTGCTGCGCCGCCGCCAGCAGCAGCAGGCCCAGCAGACCGCCATCACCCTGGCCCCCACCGGCGCGCTGATCGACCAGTTCTACAGCGTCATTCCCTTTAGCCTGACCGGGGCCCAGCAGCGGGTGGTCAACGACATTCTCGCCGACCTGCAAAAGCCCGTGCCCATGAACCGCCTGGTGCAGGGGGATGTGGGCTCCGGCAAAACCGTGGTGGCCGTCGTCGCCACCCTGGCCGCTATCCAGTCGGGCTACCAGGCGGCGATCATGGCCCCCACCGAGGTACTGGCCGAGCAGCACTACCGCAAGCTGGTCGAATGGTTTAACCAGCTGCACCTGCCGGTCGAGCTGCTCACCGGCTCTACCCGCGCCGCCAAGCGCCGCCAGCTGCTGGGGGAGCTGGCCACCGGAGAGCTGCCCATTCTGGTTGGCACCCACGCCCTGATCGAAGACCCGGTGCAGTTTCGCGACCTGGGCCTGGTGGTAATCGACGAGCAGCACCGTTTTGGCGTGCAGCAGCGGGCCCGACTCACCCGCAAGGGGGCCAATCCCCACGTGCTGACGCTCACGGCCACCCCCATTCCCCGTACCCTGTCGTTGACCATGCACGGCGATTTAGACGTCAGCCAGATCGATGAGCTGCCGCCGGGGCGCAAGGCCATTCAAACTACCATTCTCACCAGCAAAGAGCGCCCCCACGCCTACGACCTGATGCGCCGCGAAATTGCCCAGGGCCGCCAAATCTACGTGGTGCTACCCCTGGTCGATGAGTCCGAAAAACTCGACCTGAAGTCGGCGGTGGAAGAACACCAGCGGCTGGCGGAGGTGATTTTTCCTGAGTTTACCGTCGGCCTGCTCCACGGGCGCATGTCGTCGGCGGAGAAAGACGCGGCCATCACCGCCTTTCGCAATCAGGAAAGCCACATTCTGGTCTCGACCACGGTGGTGGAGGTGGGCGTCGATGTGCCCAACGCCTCGGTGATGCTGATCGAACATGCCGAGCGCTTTGGCCTGTCGCAGCTGCACCAGCTCAGGGGCCGGGTGGGGCGGGGGGCGGCCCAGTCATTCTGCCTGTTGCTGAGCGGCAGCCGTAGCGAAACCGCGATTCAGCGGCTCAAGGTGCTGGAGCAATCCCAGGACGGGTTTTTTATCGCCGAGATGGACCTGCGCTTTCGCGGCCCTGGGGAGGTGCTGGGCACCCGCCAGTCGGGGCTGCCCGACTTTGCCCTGGCCAGCCTGATCGAAGACCAGGACGTGCTGATGCTGGCCCGCGAAGCCGCCGAAGCGCTGCTGGCCGAAGACCCCACCCTGGCCCGCTGGCCCAAGCTGGCCAAGGAGCTCCAGCGCCGCTACGAAAAACTCATGGGCGGCGCGATTATGACCTAGCGCCACGCCGATTAGTCGGTTAGCAGGTCGAGGACGGCTTTGGGCTGGAGCTTGGTTTTGAACCACACCACCTGGGCGGGCAGGTTGGTCAGGTCTACCCCCGCCTTTTCCAGGTTGAGCCGCTCTGACACCGCCAAAATCAGGTTGTCGCGGCCTGACTTGCGCACCTGGGCAAACTTTTTGCGCAGGTATTCGGGTCGCCAGTAGCCGACGATCTCCAGCAGATACTCCCGCCCATCGGGGTGCACCAGGCGAAAGTCGGGAATCATAACGCTGCCGGGCAGGGGCACGAGATCCACCTCCCGCTCCAGTCGCCAGGGGGTTTTGGCGGGCCAGCGGGCCACAAACGACTCTTCAATCATGCTGTCGTAGGGTTTGCCGGGGGGGTAGTGGGTGACCAGGCCGCAGGCGCTGTCGAGGGTAAACTGGCGCGGCTTCACCTGCTGGCTGTAGCTGTCTTTGATTTGCAGGGTGGCGGTCAGCCGCCACTTGCTGACGTGCAAAATGGCGGGAATCAGCTTGGCGATATCGATGCCGTAGCGGGTGCTGGGCTTGAACAGGCTGGCGGGGCCGTCGATGGTGATGGTGAACCCACAGTCGGCGTCGCCTTCGATGTAGGTCATCAGGCGAAACAGTTTGAGGTAGCGAAACATGAGCTTGTACTCGCCGGGGTCGTTGCGGTAGAGGTGCATGACCAGGTCGCTGGCTTTGTAAAATACGCCCTGGGTCTGGGACAGGTTGTAGCGGTGGATGAGTGCGGCGGGGGTGGGGGCCTCAAACTCGGTGAGGATGTGGTTGTCTGGGCGGTCGGCGTAGAGGCCCTGGCGCAGGTCGGCGACGGTGACTTCGCGGTCGAGATCCTGGGACAGCTGCTGCCCCAGGGTGGCCAGGGTGTGATGGGTGGCGGCGGGGGAGGGCACCGCCTGGGCGGCCAGGGCAAAGACGCGCCGCCGCAGCTCGATGGGCTCCAGGGGGCTGACCACGGCGAAGGTGGCAAAGCTATGGCGCAAAATGTGGGCCAGCCCCCGCTTGATGCGGTAGTTGGTGTCTTCGCCTTCGAGGTCTTGCAGCTGGCGGTTGAGGTCGCCCTGGGTTTGCCCCACCTGCTGCTGAAACAGCTGGATGAGGTCGGCTGCGATCGCACCCCCCGGCCCCTCCGGCGCCAGCCGCTTGGGCACCAGCCCTTCCCCCTGAAACCGGTGGATTAACAGCTCACTGGGTAAC
The DNA here is from genome assembly GCA_035466075.1 of Nodosilinea sp. Taxonomy (GTDB): domain Bacteria; phylum Cyanobacteriota; class Cyanobacteriia; order Phormidesmidales; family Phormidesmidaceae; genus Nodosilinea. The sequence continues at coordinate 5,893 of DATIVG010000024.1, forward strand.
GTCGGCCTCACCCCCTACGACATCGCGCACCCGGTAGATGGGCCGCTGCTGCGACTCGTGGTAGGTACGCATCATCACCTCGGCCAGCAGACCCACGCTAAACAGCTGAATGCCCGCCAGCAGCAGCACCACCGCCAGCACCAGCAGGGGGCGATCGCCAATGTCCTGATCGGCCAAAAACTTGACCAGGGTGAGGTAGAGGCCCAACCCAATGCCCGCCGCCATCGACGCCAGGCCCAGGTTGCCAAAGATATGCATGGGCCGGGTGAGAAACTGCTTCATAAAGTAAACCGTCAGCAAATCCATCACCACCCGCAGGGTGCGACCCAGGCCATACTTGCTGGTGCCAAACCGGCGGGCGTGGTGGTTGACCGGCATTTCGGTAATGCGCGCCCCCTCGATAAAGGCCAGGGCGGGCAAAAAGCGGTGCAGCTCGCCGTAGAGATTCATGTCGCGGATCACCTCGGCCCGGTAGGCCTTGAGGGAGCAGCCGTAGTCGTGCAGGTCAACGCCGGTGACATTGCCAATCAGCCAGTTGGCAATTTTGGAGGGCACCAGCCGGGTGAGGGTGTTGTCCTGGCGGTCCTTGCGCCAGCCGCTGACCAGGTCGTAGCCCTCGTCAAGCCGGGCCAGCAGGCGGGGAATATCGGCGGGGTCGTTTTGCAGGTCGCCATCCATGGTGACGATGACCGGGGCGCGGGCGTGGTCAAACCCGGCCGCCATGGCGGCGGTCTGGCCGTAGTTGCGCCGCAAAATCACCGCCCGCAGCGTCGGGTAGCGCTGGGCCAGCTCCCGCAGGCGATCGCTCGACCCATCGGTGGAGCCGTCGTCAACGCAAATGATTTCGTAGGGGCGGGCCATGCCGTCGAGGGTGAGCACAATCGCCTCCACCAGGCCGGGCAGGCTCTCGTATTCGTTATAGATGGGTACCACGACCGAGACATCGACCGGGGCAGCCACCCCAGGGCGAGGAGCAAGCGGGCTAGGGTGGGTAGACGACGGCATAGCAGCTAAACCAAAAGAACCTGACCAGAGAACGCAAACCGCCCCACCGGGGCATCCGGACCAGGGCAAACTCTATTTGAGTGTACTGGAAAGACCCTGCTCTAAGGTGGCCAGGGCCGCACCCAGGGCTTCGGCCAGGGTGTTGACCAGGCGGTAGAGCACCACCCCGCTGAGCACGGCGCCGGGGGCCAGCGTTTCCTGGAGCAGCGCCAGGGCAATGGCTTCAAACACGCCCAGCCCGCCCGGTGCCCCCGGTACCACCAGCCCCGCCAGCCAGGCCAGGCTAAAGGCGCTGATGGTGCTGGGCCAGATCGCCGCCGGCAGGGCCGTCACCACGCTGAGCACCAGGGCAAAGCCGAGGCCCCGCAGGAGAACGTAGCCGATTTGACCGAGCAGAGGCTTGAGGGGGTAGTGGGAGAGGCCGGGGGGAAGTGGGGGGGTGGGGGAGTGGGGGGGTGGGGGAGTAGGGGAAGAATTTTGAACTTTGAGTTTTGTTCGCGTAGCGTCTCCGGAGGAGAAATTTTGAGTTGAGGGAGAGGGGGAAGGTGGGGGAGAGGGGAATGACTCGTCGGGGGGGAGATTGGCGGCTTTGGCTTGGCCGAGGCGCTGCACCAGGGGGTTGAGGTGGCGGGGGGCGAGCAGCGCCAGGGCGAGGCCCAGCAAGATCAGCTGGGCGGGCCAGTAGCGGGTGGGGGTGGCGAGGCCGAGGATCAGGGCGGCGGCGGCCATCAGCAGGGGTTCGAGGGCGACGCCGATGATGGCGGAGCCGTTGTCAATCTCCAGGGCCTTGAGGGCGCGAACGCGACCGTAGAAATGCCAGACATTGCCCGGCAGGTATTTGAGCAGGTTGGTTTGCAGGTAGGTGAGGGCGCTCCAGGCACCGGAGACCGGCTGTTGCAGGGCTTGCAGCACCCAGCTCCACACCCAGCCCGCCCACAGGTGGGCCAGCAGGGTGATACCCAGGGCAATCAGCAGCAGGCTCCAGCCCTGGGGGGCAATGCGCAGGGTGGCGACCTCGGCCCGGTGGCGAATCAGGGTGTGCAGCAGAAATGCGATCGCAGCTCCCACCACCACCCAGCGGCCCAGGGGCTTGAGGCGGGTCAGCCACGGGGCGGAGAAACGGGGCAAAGCGACCTCGCAGGGTTAGATAAATCTGCTTGGACTATAGCGCGTCGCCGGGGCGGTAGCTGGCCATCACCCGGCCAGGGCGGCGCAGCTGGCGGTGGTAGGCGGCGCTGACCGGGTGGCGGAGGTCGCTGAGTGAGTCGAGGCCAATGCCGTTGCGGCCCTGGTCTTTGCCGGAGCTGTGGATGTACTGGCCCGCCCCCAGGTAGAGGGCCACATGCTTGGTGCGCTCGGGGGTGCCAAAAAAGATCAGATCGCCCGGCTCTAGCTCTCCCCAGCCGATCGGCTGGGTAAAGGCCTCCTGCTGGTAGGAGTCGCGGGGCAGGCGAATGCCCGCTGCGGCAAAGGCCGCCTGCATCAGCCCCGAGCAGTCGTAGTCGGGGCCGAGGGTGCCGCCCCACAGGTAGGTGTTGGGCTGGGCCATGGCCCGGTGGGTAAAGGCGATTACCGCGGGCAGGCGGGCGGCGATCGCCTCTCGATCGAGCTGGGGGGCCGGGTAGGGGGTGGCGACGGGTTGCAGGGAGGTGCGATCGCACCCCCCGATCCAGCCCGGATAGTCGTCCTCACAGAGCACCACCGCCTGGGCACCAGACTCCGGCTCATCCCCAATCGCCAGCCGCAGGTGCCGCCCCGCCGCCGCCTGGGTCACCAGATCGGCCAGGGCCGGGGTCTTGTAGAGGTTGATGGGCCGCCCGCAAACGTACTCCTGCTCCCCGCCCATGCCCAAGGCCTCGCCTACGCCCACAGCCCGTCTACCCCCATACCTACCGTTCCCCAGCTCCCCTACTCGCCCTTGTCGCCGGTATTACGCACATTGATCACCTTTTTGAGCACGTTAAACCAAAAGGTCGACCCCATGGAAATCGCAAACCCGCTAATCAACCAGCCCAGCACCCGCCGCGGCAGCGGCAAAGGCCAGGACTCCTCGGCATCCCGCTGCTGCTCCATCACCATCTCGCTGTAGCCCAGGGGAAAGGGAATATCCTCCAGGGCCTGGTTGACCGCCTCCTGCACCTCGTCAATGCTCTCGGTAAAATCCCCCGGCGTCTCCGCCACCAGCCGATCAGCGGTCTGGGTGAGGGAGTTGCGCAAAATCGGGTCAACCGCCAGGCGCGTGGCAATGTGAAACGAATCAGCATTGATCGAAACAGCGGTGGCAATGCCAATCAACAGCGCCACCGCCTTGGCGTTGCGCTTGTAGACCCCGGTGGCCCGCTCCATGCCCCGGTCAAACCACTTTTCAATTTCGCGGCCAAACTGCTGCACATCGTCGCGGGCGGCATCGGCGGTGGCCTCAGTTTTACGGGCAATGGCCGCCAGGCTGTTGCGCAGCGCCGGGGTGATCGGCGCCTGACTCAGTCGGTCGAGCAGGGCCTGGGCCTCGGGGTTGCCGGTGCCCGCCACCCGGCTGAGCTCCGCCAAAGCCGGGCTGTTGGGGTCAAAAATATCCAGCAGATGGCCAATATTGGGCCGCACCTTGCTGAGCAGCGCCGCCCGCTCGGTGGGGGTGCTGGCCAGACCGCGCTTGATGTATTCGAGGCGGCGCAAAAAGGTCTCCGTGAGCGGATGGTTCTCGGGCAGCACATCCCGCGCCATCAGGCCAAAGTCCTCCAGCCGCAGCACCACCCGGTCGAGGCTCTCCGGCAGCGGCACAACGCCGTTGCGAAAGTCATCGATAATTTGGGAGATACCCTGCTCCAGCTGCTGGAGCTCAGCATTGAGCAAAAATTCATTGCCCGTGCTGGCCTTCAGGTCACTCAAAATACTCGACACCGGCGCGACAACGCGATCGCGAGCAAAACCCTGGAGCCGATCGTTGGCCAACACCTGCCACAGATTGCCCAGCTGCATCCGCTCCAGCAGGCTGTTGGCAAAGGCCTCGGGGGGAATGTAGCTGGGGCCACTGGTTTTGCCCACCCCAAACACATTGCGCTGCCCGGTAAAGGTGCGATAGACGCGGCCAATAAAGTGAGAAATGCGCCGAAACGACCGCGCAATTGACCCCTTGGCCTCCTGGTTTAAGCTTCGAATCCAGGGGCTCTCGTAGAGGGCGTCGGCCAGGGCCTGGGCCGACTCTTCACGGTCCCGGTCATTGCCCGCCAGCAGCACCTCAATCGACTGTTTTAAGTGCTCGGCCCGCCACTGCAAAAGGGTGCCAATAATTTCTTGAACTTCGCTGGCCAGCAGGCTCAGCACAAAGAAGACAAAGACCAGCCCCAGGGCAATGTCTAAAACTATAGGAAAGTTCATAGACTAACCGTAGAATCCCACACTTGAAACCTCAACTCGTCGGGCCCAGAGCGGTCGCAGTCGCCCCTGGGCTCAAGCACAAAAAAACAGCCATTTACGCCGACCAACCGTCCTGAGGATAGCTGAAATCAGGTCAGCTCAATGGCCAGAGAACACCAAAAATGGGCGAGCCAACGCATCACAACCTTGGCCAGCCCATTGTACTCAAGCGACCTAGAAACGGATCACGCTGGCCTAAAAAACAGGTGGGTCAGGGCATCTGCTCTGGCCAGCCCATGGCTCTGTCAAGTCATGGGTGACCCGTCGCCTCTGACCTGCCGCAGCTGATTCGCCGGTCAGGCGGCATTGCCCTGATTCAGCCTCTACTCGTCTCCAATCTAGTCTCCAATCTATTCGTCCCCATCCTCGAGGGCGTCACCGTTTTCGTTGAGCTGCTTGAGGCGAATGTGCTTGCGACCCAGGGTAATCTCAAACTCGTCGCCGGGTCTCAGCCCCATTTGCTTGGTGTAGGTGGAGCCGATCAAGAGGTTGCCGTTGGACTGCACCGTAATGCGAAAACTGGCGCTGCGCCCGCCGCGACCGTTGCCATTTTGAGAGCTGTCGAGCTGAATGCCCTCGGCCTCGATTAGAGCATTGAGAAATTTCATCATGTTGACCCGAGGCGCTCCGGCCTTGGTCAGCGTGTAGTAGCCACAGGCTTTTGCCTTCTCTTCCTTGCTGAGATCGTCGAGATCTTTAACCTTTTGCAGCAGTTCTTTACCGATCAGCGGTTCTACCTGAGTCGCGTTAGCCATTCACTCTATTCTCTTCACAACGGTTGGTTTCTGACAGGGCGTGGAGGAGCAGTAAACCTGTTCTGCTTTGGCTCTACTTTAAGCGCAATAATCAAAATAATACTACAGGTAAAATAGTTTTTTGCATTCTCTTTTGTTCACCCCTGAACCTGGCTCCCGGGGCAACTAAAATATGACCTCGTTTTG
>DATIVG010000025.1:0-4244 GCA_035466075.1 Nodosilinea sp.
CTTCGTGTCGCAGGAGATTCGGGCGGCGGAAGACCCCGAGTTTGAGACCTTCTACACCAAGAACATCTTGCTGAATGAAGGCATCCGGGCCTGGATGGCACCCACCGACCAGCCCCATGAGAAGTTTGTATTCCCCGAAGAGGTACTCCCCCGTGGTAACGCTCTCTAGCAACTCGTTTATTGCTGGGCGCGACCAAGAATCTACCGGCTTTGCCTGGTGGTCTGGTAACGCCCGTTTGATCAACCTATCCGGCAAGCTGCTGGGCGCCCACGTGGCCCACGCTGGTCTGATTGTGTTCTGGACAGGGGCAATGACCCTGTTTGAAGTGGCTCACTTTATTCCCGATAAGCCTCTCTATGAGCAGGGCTTCATTCTGCTGCCTCACCTGGCTACGCTGGGTTGGGGCGTGGGCCCCGGCGGTGAAGTGATCAATACCTACCCCTACTTTGTGGTGGGCGTCCTTCACCTGATTTCCTCGGCAGTGCTGGGCCTTGGTGGTGTTTACCACGCCCTGCGCGGTCCCGAGGTGCTGGAGGAGTATTCTTCCTTCTTCGGCTACGACTGGAAAGACAAGAACCAGATGACCAACATCATCGGCTACCACCTCATCCTGTTGGGGTGCGGTGCGCTGTTGCTGGTGCTGAAGGCCTGCGTCTTTGGCGGTGTCTACGACACCTGGGCACCGGGCGGTGGCGACGTACGCGTCATCACCAACCCGACCCTCAACCCTGCGGTGATCTTTGGCTATCTGGTGGGGTCTCCCTTCGGTGGCGACGGCTGGATTGTCGGCGTCAACAACATGGAAGACATCATCGGTGGCCACATCTGGGTTGGTCTGATCTGCATCGCTGGCGGTATCTGGCACATCTTCACCAAGCCCTTTGGCTGGGCCCGCCGGGCTCTGATCTGGTCTGGTGAGGCCTACCTGTCCTACAGCCTGGGCGCTCTGTCCCTGATGGGCTTTATCGCCTCCTGCTACGTGTGGTTCAACAACACCGCCTACCCCTCTGAGTTCTACGGCCCCACCAACGCCGAGTCTTCCCAGGCTCAGGCGATGACCTTCCTGGTGCGCGACATGCGCCTGGGTGCCAACATCGGTGCGGCCCAAGGCCCCACCGGTCTGGGTAAGTATCTGATGCGCTCTCCCACCGGTGAGATCATCTTTGGTGGCGAGACCATGCGCTTCTGGGACTTCCAGGGCCCCTGGCTGGAGCCCCTGCGTGGCCCCAACGGCCTTGACCTCGACAAGCTGACCAACGACATCCAAGATTGGCAGGTGCGCCGCGCCGCTGAGTACATGACTCACGCGCCCAACGCCTCGATCAACTCGGTGGGTGGTGTGATCACGGAAATCAACTCTGTGAACTTTGTGAACCCCCGCCAGTGGCTGTCGACCTCTCACTTTGTGCTGGGCTTCTTCTTCCTGATTGGCCACCTCTGGCACGCCGGTCGCGCTCGCGCGGCTGAAGCTGGCTTCGAGAAAGGTATCGATCGCGAAGCTGAACCCGTGCTCGCTATGCCTGACCTCGACTAGGTTAAAGCTAGCCCGAGAGGGTTGATTTAAAAAGGCTCCTGCCCTCGGGCAGGAGCCTTTTTTATGGTCTGACTGGTGCAGCACCAGCAATATTTAGGCTTGACGGGCCAATAGTTAGCGAAGCCCGTTTGGGCTTGGGCGCGCCACTGGGGGAGACTGAGTCGCGTCCAAGCCAAAAAACAAACCACGCCAAAAACAAAACAGCCGCCAAGCTGGGTCAGCGGCGGCAGGCGTCAATAGATTTCGGGTTCGGGCAGCGGCACTACGAAGTTGGACGGATCGTTGAGATAGCGAATGGTGTCCTCTTCGAGGCGGTGAATTAGGTAGGGCTCAAGGGAGTCGGAGTGGCGCAGGGCGGCTAAATAACCTTCGAGGTAAAGGCGCAGTTCGCTGGTGCGATAGCCTCGGTTCCACTGTTCGACGAAGGCATCGGTAATACGCTGGTAATACCGAATAGCTTTGGCATCCTGAAGCATAGGAGGTTGACCTGTAACTCGGCGGTGGCTAGGGGTAGATCTCGCTCTATATTTAAATCTTCCACCAAGGAGTGAAAAATTTAATGGGTCTCTTAACGTACCTTTATACGTATCTTTATACACCGTTCTCCCCAAAGGCGGGGGTGTGGATTATGACACTATTGTGAAGGGCATGGCCTAGGAGATGGAGTTTTGGGCAGGGATGGCGTCTGTTTTCCGGGTCAGCACGCTCTGGTAGGCAGCTAAGGTTTTGTGGGCGATCGCAGCCCAGTCGTAGTGTTCCCGCGCAAACTGCTGGGCTTGCTGCCCCCGCTGCCGCCGCTGCTCGGGCTGGGTGAGCGCCTCGCTCAGGCTGCGCGCCACGCTGTCCACCGTCAGGTCGCACACCCAGCCGCTGCTGCTGGCGGCGATGTCAGGCCACAGGTAAACCCCCTTTGACACCACCACGGGCACTCCGGCAGCCATGGCCTCGGCCACGGCAATGCCAAAGTTTTCGTAGTAGGAAGGCAGTACAAACAGATCGGCGGCCTGCAGCAGGGCGGCTTTGGCAGGGCCGGTGACAAAGCCAGGGAGGGATGTGCGATCGCACATCCCCGTCGCCCGTACCCGCTCCCCAATCGCTCGCTCGTAGGCCGGGTCCTGGGGGTTCCCCCCCGCCAGCACCAGGTGAAAATCCAGACCTGCAGCCGCCAGCTGCTCCAGAGCGGGCAGTAGCAAATCTAGACCCTTTTTTGGATCCAGTCGAGACAGGTAGAGCACCAGGGGCCGATCTGTGGGTATGCCCATCTGGCCTAGCAGACGCTGCTGTTCCAGCTCCGGCACCGCTGGCAGCGGCTGCACCCCCAGGGGCAGCACCCAATCGGTCGTCGTCGCCCCAAACCGGTGCGACACCTCCGCCTCAATCGGGCTGGTAAAGTGCAGCGCCGCCGCTCCAGCAATATTGGGGGCCTCAAGCAAATGGCCATAGACCTGCTTGAGCCGCCGTTTCTTGCGGAGATCGGCTGGGTCGAGAGTGCCCAGGGGCCGCAGCACGTAGGGTAAACCGCGATGGCGCGCCACCGTTGCCGCCGCCGTGCTCAGCGGCGAAAACAGCGCATGGATGTGAGCCAGATCGTAGTCCTGGGCGTGGTCATACAGCCAGGCCAACAGCCCCGCCGAGAACTTATACCGTCGCCAGGGCGCACAGGCAAAGTAGCGCACCGTGTAATTGTCCTCCGGCACCGGCACACCCAGGGGCACCGCCAGCGGCCTCTGCCCCACATCGCCATTGGCGTTAGTGGTCAGAATCGTCACCTCCGCCCCCGCCGCCGCCAACCCCTGGGCAAAGCCCCGCACCATCTGGCTGGGGCCACCGTAGGCGAGGGAGATGGAGGGGACAATTTGGAGAATGCGCATGGGGAGGGGGGAGTGATGGGGTGATGGGGGAGGGGGGAGTGATGGGGTGATGGGGGAGGTGGGAGTGATGGGGTGATGGAGTGATGGGGGAGGTGGGGGAGGTGGGGAGGAAAAATTTGGGTTGTAGGCGCAAACGGGAGTGTTCAGGAAATTGTGTTTAATCAGGCTAAAACCCTCGATTTCTGGTTCCCATAGCCAGGATTTACACAAATGGGAGTGTTCAGAAAGCTGTGTCTAATCAGGCTAAAACCCTGGACTTCTGGTTCCCATAGCCAGGATTTACGCAGAAATCCGATCACCCTCCACAACCCCACCCTATGTTCAAAAAGATCTCCCCTACCTCCCCCACCTCCCCTATCTCCCCCATCCCCCCTACCTCACTCCCCCATCCCCCCTACCCCATCACTCCATCACCCCATCACTCCCCTACCCCATCACTCCCCTACCCCATCACTCCCCTACCCCCATCTCCCCATAAAACTCCAGCAGCTGCTTCGCCAGGGCTCGGTTCGTATAGCGGCCCATCGCTCGCTGGTAGCCTGCCTCAGCCAGGGCCTGCCGCTGGTCGGGCTGCTCCATCAGCAGGCGCAGGTGGTCGGCCAAAGCGGGGGCGTTGCCTTCGGGAAACACCAGGCCCGCTCGGTCGATGACGTGGGGAATTTCGCCGGAGTCAGAGCCGATCACGGGCACGGCGCAAGCCATCGCTTCGATCAGCACGTGGCCGAATTGTTCTTTCCAGCCTTTGGCGGTGAGCGTTTTGAAGGTGTCGGTAGTTTCGGAGGGCAGCACCAGGGTGTGCATGAGGTTGATGTAGTCGGGTACCTGGTCGTGGGGAATG
>DATIVG010000026.1:0-5101 GCA_035466075.1 Nodosilinea sp.
GGGACTTTAAGGAAAGTCCTTTATTTGGTTTAAAAAACCTTCACGAAAGTTTAAAGAAAATGCCTGCCGCTTGACTGGGCAGTCGAGAGGCTGCCCAGTCAGATGGTGATATGCGGCAGGCTGCAGTACGTGCGATCGCACGATCGCGCGTACTGCCTTTGTTGGGGTGCAATCGATGGGGACTGTGCCCTAGGCAATTGCCTCTACGGAGTTTAGGGTGACAACGAGATCGTTGAAGTCGTTGTCGGTGAGGTCCTCAAAGCTCCAGACATTGCCCTGGCGCTGAATGCGCCCGTTGCCCAGAGCGGCGTCGGCGATGGTGACTAGATCGGTCGAGCTACCGCCGACGAGCAGGGCAGGGGCATAGTAGGCGCCCCCCGCCAGGGTGAGATGGGCGTCGGCGGTAACCAGGTTGCCCACGGCCAGCTCGGCATCGAGCAAGTGGGCAGCCACAGCCGCTTCATAGCCCGCCTGGCCCGGTAACAGACCGTCTACGATGCCAGCGGCATCGGTTTCGTAGAACTTGAGTACGTTGTCATAGGCGGCTTCGCGGGTGAGGGTGGCATTCACCGCGACCTCGCCATCAAAGCCGGTGAGGTCGATCAACTCTGCGATCGCACCCCCGCTTGCCAACCCCTCTACCCCCAGCCGAGGGTCCAGGGCCAGGGGAGTCTCCAGCTCAATCTGAAGGATCTCATTGTTGTCGATATCCGGCCCCCGCCCGACCGAGAAGGGGTAGTTGTTGTCGTTGGCCACCAAAATCGTGTTGGCATCGAGCACCAGCACATCTTCAATGGTGACAAAGGGAAACTCAAAGCGGGTTAACCCATCCCCATTTAGGTCATTGGGGTCGTTGATGTGCAGCAGATCCACCACCTCTGTCTTACTGACAAAGCCGTTGCTGTCAATCGCCGAGAAGTCAACCTTAAAGATCTTCTTGAACTCCGCCGCTGCGCCCTGGTTGTTGTCCCGCTCAATCACGAGAAATTCATTCTCATTGATCGGGGTAAAGTCGCCGATTGCATTCGCCACCGACTCCATCTGGTACAAACCCACCAGGCCCTCAAACGCCGCGCTGGCCACATCAAACTCGTAGATGCGCAGGGCACCAGCCGGATCCCCAACCACCGTGCCTTCCAGCATCGGGTAGAGGGTGGCGCGATCGGGGCTAAAGGCCATGCCCTCAAACCCCTTTGACCCACCCAGGTTGGCCACCGCTGGCTCCTCAATGAAGGTGCTGCGCGCGGTAAACCCGGTGCCGGGAAAGTCGGTGAAAAAGCCGTCTACGCCTAGCTCAATGAACTGCTGATATTCATTGATCGGGTTGCCCCCATAGCTATCGGGCAAAAAGAAGCTCTCATCGCGCAGGGTGTAGAGATGCACCAGCAACCCGGCGGCGTGGGCGTCGTCAATCAGGGTGGTGGGGGTACCAGTGGTGCGATCGCCGTCGCTGATTGCCCCATCGCCATTCAGGTCATCGGGCTGGCCGTCCCCATTGGCATCCACGGTAGACAGGGGCACAATGCGCTGCTTGTTGGGGCCAATGCCAGCGGCGTATTCAGCAATTTCTGCCAGGCCAGCCGGGGTCGACAGGTCGGTGTAGGTGCGCGCATCGCCCGCCACCACAAAGTCGTAGGGTTGACCACTGCCCCCAAAGAGCTGCACCAGGGGAATGTCGATGCCAGCAGCAGGCATGATGCTCGCATTCAAGTCCTTCAGGTTTGCCACCTCAAAGGACTGGATAAAAACCCGACTGGGGTCGGTGAACCCTTCCGCCACCAGGGTTTCCACCAAAATCTCGCTGGTGTTGAAGCCCTGCTGCTCAAAGAAGGTGGGGTGCTTGGTTTCGGGATAGATACCGATTTTGCGCCCGGTTTCGGCCTCAACCTGCTGCACCAGGTCGATCACCTCCGCCAGGGTGGGCACCTTCAGCCCGTCATTGTTAAATTCGGTGCCCCGGATAGCCGGAATCCGCTCAATGGCATTGAGCTGCTTAACCTCTGCCAGGGTAAAGTCTTCGGCGTACCAGCCGCCGACTAGACGACCATCTAGATTCTTCACCGTGAGGCGATCGGCAAATTCGGGCCTCAGATACACATCGGTACTGGTATCGGTGTTGTTAATGACCGGATTGCCAGCGGCATCGCGCTGAATCGTGCCATCGGGGTTGAGGGCGACAACGGCCAGCAGCGGCTCGTGGCGGGCAATCAGCACGCCATCTTGGGTCACCACCAGGTCGGGCTCAATAAAGTCTGCCCCCTGGGCAATCGCCAGCTTGTAGGCCTCCAGCGTGTGCTCAGGCCGCTCACCGGATGCCCCCCGGTGGCCAATCACAATCGGCGCATCGCCGGTCAGCGTGTCAAACTCTGTAGCGGCCAGCACCTCAGGATTTTGGGGAGAGCGGACGAAGTCACTGGTAATTTGGTCGCGCACCAGGTCGCCCGTCCCCGGAAAGTCGGTGAAGTAGCCATCGACCCCCAAATTGATGAACTGCTCGTATTCTTTGTTGGGGTTGCCCTGGTAGTCAGCGGCCAAAAACCGTCCCTCATTGCGGAAGGTGTAGGCATGGACAAACAGCCCCGCCTCGTGGGCATCGGGAATCAGCGTGGAGGGAGCCGTGGTCGTTTTATCGGCATCGTTGACGGCGCCATCGCCGTTCACATCGTCCGCCACGCCGTCGCCATCGGCATCAACGCCTTCAACCGAAACAATCATCCGCTTCCAGGGGCCAATGCCGTCGGCAGAGGTGGCAATTTCGGCCCGTCCTGCAGCCGTTTGCAGGTCGCCGTAGGTGCGGGTGTCGCCGCTGACCGCAAAGTCGTAGGGCCGCGCGTTGACATCTGCATAGATGAGCGAACCGTCTAGCGCCACATCAAAGGCATCTAGCAGCTGCACCAAAGGAATATCGAGACCCGCTGCGGGCAACAGATTGGAGTTCAGATCCTTGAGGTTAGAGACCTCAAACGACTGGATAAACACCCGGCTGGGGTCGGTAAAGCCCTGCTCAACCAGGGTTTCGACCAGCTTTTCTTCTAGCGAAAGGCCCAGGTCGTCGTGGAAGGTGGGGTGCTTAGTTTCGGGGTAAATGCCGATGCTCTTGCCGGTGTCGGCCTCTACCTGCTGCACCAGGTCAATGATTTCGTCTAGGGTGGGAATTTGGAAGACGCCGTTAAACGCCTGGGTGCGAAAGCCCTGGGGCATCACCGCGCGCAGGGTTTTGATTTCGGCCAGGGTAAAGTCAGAGGCGAAGTAGTCGGTCACCTCTACCCCATCCAGCAGTTTGGTGGTCAGGCGATCGGCAAACTCCGGTCGGCTGGCCACGTCGGTGGTGCCGCCCAGCATGGGTTCGTGGCGGGCAATCAAGACGCCATCTTGGGTGGACACCAGGTCGGGTTCGATAAAGTCTGCGCCACGGGCGATCGCCAGCCGATAGGCCTCTAGGGTATGCTCCGGCAGCTCTCCACTGGCACCCCGGTGGCCAATCACCAGCGGCTCTTGGCCGCTCAAGGTATTGAGGGTAGTGAGGTTGGGAGTGGCAATCGGCGCATCGAGCAGCACGCCGTTGGCATCAAAATGGAGAATGTAGGGGCCAAACTCTTCGCCAATCCAGATATCGCCGCTGGCATCGATCACAAACGACTCCACATCGAAGTCAGCACCAGTGAGCAGTCGCTCTGCCGTCTCTTCGTTTTGAATCGCAAAGGGAATCAAATTGTTAGGGTCGCTGAGCTGCACAAAGCCCTGTATTTCAACGCCGCCATCCCCGGCCTCCGAGCCAACAAAGCTGGGGTCAACTTGGTAGAGGCGCAGCAGGTAGTCAGCGCTGTTGGGCTTCGCACCAAAGCCATTGTCAGACAAAAACCAAAAGGTAGACCCATCCCCACCAGGGGCAAACTGTACGCCGCTAAAGCCTTGCACGGGCTGGCCCTCAAACGGCCCGGTGCGGCCATTGCCGGTCACGGGTGCGCCATTGCCGTCATCAGCGCCAGCAGCGGGGCCCGCGGCAAAGGTATCGGCGGGCAGCGAGGCAAAGCCGGTTAGCGCTGCACCCTGAGTTGTATTTAAAGCCATAGCTGAAGGCTCTCCTAAGCGACTCGTTTCAATGCGTTCAAATAGGCATGAAAACCTGCTGCCAAGCAGTTGACTTGGCAGAGTGTTTTTTCCCTAATTTTCAGAAAGGATGATCTCACAAAAGCTTTGCGAAGAGATTAAATGCGGGCTACTTTAGGGTTAACGTTGTCTCCCTTATCCATTAAGGTGAGCCAAGTTATCGCCATCGCCAGACTGCTCCGCTCAAGGCTAGTAGACCAAGCGTTGCGGCACTGCTTGAGCAACGAGGCCGCGATCAGGGCAGGGCTTACTCCTTATGATCTACAACTTGACATGACCCTGCCGCGACCCAGAACATCGAGTCTGTTGATCGCTAAACCCAAGAGCAAATCGCGGGGACGGCGCTCCTGCTGCTGGGTCGGTTTGGCCAAGGCAGCACCGATGGCAACGGGTGTTTGAGGGCAACCAGTTCTACGCAATTGTGGGGCATCTGAATGTTGAATTCCGCGGGGATGCTAGCGGCCATAAACACTTCGCACAGCCTGAGCGGCACGCCTGGTTTTTTGTCGCAGTGGTCTTGTCTGGGCAAGAAATGATCTATCTCTGTCTAGGGAAATCAGCCTTCCTGTAGCAATTTGTATCTAAAGGCAGGTTAAGAAGCAGGAGCTTTGGCAGCACATTAAAAGGGCAAGACATAGTTTCTGGCCAACTCGATTGAGCTTCAGCTGTTTGCCTCTTACCTCAAGGGCTTGGACTACAGATTTGCCAAAGTACGAAGCTAAGGTGCCGGTGGTTTGATGGCTATTTTTTGTCTGCTACAGCAATGTCCACGGCAATGCCTAAAGATGCTTATCCCGTGGGCACAGTCGGGTTATTTCCTAGGGATTTTTTATGCAGCTTAAGCCAATTGGCCAACAGGTGGTCGTCGTCGTGGGAGCCTCTAGCGGCATCGGTCGCGATGCGGCCTTAGCGTTGACCCAGCGGGGGGCTCAGGTGGTTGTCGCTGCGCGCAATCAGGCGGGGTTAGAGTCGTTAGTAGAGCAGATTAGGA
>DATIVG010000027.1:0-3789 GCA_035466075.1 Nodosilinea sp.
CCCTCGACGAGCCCGCGCCCCCGCGCCGGGTCACCCAGCCCGAAACCCTGCGGCGCGGCCCCCAGCTGCCGCCGCTGCCCTCCCGCACCAGCCGCCCCCAGGGTGCGATCGCGGCTGGGGCCGCTCCCGCCCCCACCACGGCGACGTTTGGCCAAACATTTGCCGTCGAGAAAACACCCCTCCAGAGAACCGTTCAACCGCCAGGGCTGACCGGGCGCGGGGCCAACCTGGCCCTGGCCCTGCCCCACCCCCAGCCGGTGATGTCGCCGGGGCGGGTTGCCGGGCCGCTGGCTGAGCCCGCCCCGGTCGCCCCTGACCTGGCCCAGGCCGAGGCTCCCGCCGCTGACGCCGACCAGCGCCGCGACCAGCTCCGGGTTGAACCCCTCACCACTCCCACGGCGGTGGGGCAGACCTTTCCGCCATCGCCCAATGCGGGCATTCCCTCGGCCTTTGGGGCCAGCTGGGGCGATCTGTTTATCAGCGCGTCGCTGTCCGGGGCCGACCGGCTCCGCCCCGAGGCCGACGGCAGCCTATCGATGGGGTTTGGGCTGGGCGACCCGCAGTCGCTGGTGGGGGTCGAGCTGGCCTACAACCTGCTGAGCATCCGCGAGTTTGGCGACAACGGCAACTTTGACCTCAAAGTCCACCGCGAGGTCTACGCCGATGAGGGCACCCAGGTGGCGGCGGCGGTGGGGCTCAACAACCTGCTGCCCTACGGCCCCAACACCGCAGGCACCAGCGCCAGCCTCTACGGGATAGTGACGGCGGCCCACCTGCTCCAGCCCGACAACCCGGTCAACCGCCTGCCGATCACCGCGTCGGTGGGCCTGGGGGGCGGGTCGTTTTCGGGCCCCAACAGCGATGTGGGGGTGATTGCCGGGGTTGGCCTCCAGGTGCATCCGCAGTTTTCGGTCAATACCGCCTGGAGCGGCGTGGGCCTCAACGTCGGGGCCTCCATCGTGCCGGTGCCGACGCTGCCGATCACCCTCAATCTGCTCTACGGCGACATTGGCAACAACACCGCCGCTGGCTCCGTAGCTGTGCTCAGCGTGGGCTACGGCTTCAACTTTGGGCCTCGGTTCTAGGCCGCTGGCCCAGGCTCCCACCCGTCCACCACCCCACTTAGGAGAATTGCCGTGAACACCTCTGTAACCCCCTACCGCCATCGACTTCAGCACCGTCTCTGGCTCGGGCTCATGCTAGTCGGAGCCGGACTTGCGATCGCGCTGCCGGGGCAGGCAGGGTCGGCCCCGGTGGGGGTGACCAGCGGCGTCAATGTCGGTGGGTCCACCATTTTGCCCAGCGGGGCCTCCTCCCTGGGCAGTGAAGAACAGCTGGAGCTGACCTCTCCCAACGCCACCTTCGATCCGGCCACGGGGCAGATCATTCTCACCGCCGCCGCCCAAACCGCGCTTAACCAGGCCGCCGTCGCCCTGCTCCAAAGCCTCCAGAGCAGCAATCCGAGCCTGATCGTCACCCTTACCAGTTCGATCACCATTGACCTGACCAGCCCCTCGCCGGTGGGCGCTACCGGCGAGGGCGGCGAAGGGCTCATTGGGGAAATTGCCGAGGCGGTGGCAGCTGCGATCGCAGCCGGCAACAGCGTCACGCTGACCAGCAGCCAGGGCACCCTCACCATCGCGCCCCCCGCCGTCGCCCGAGGGGAAACCGCTGTGTTGGTCGCCAGTACCGGAGACTTGCCGATTGGCATCAATGGCCCTACCGACGGCAATCGGGACGGCGCTGCTATCGCCATGCTGATGTCGACCACCGCCACCTTTACCCCCACCGACGGCGTTCCCGTCGTGACCACCCTCAACGGCACCCAGGCGCAAATTGCCAACGCCGCCGGGTTTTTAGGGGCGGCCTTTGCCTCGGGCCTCTCCCCCAGCCAGGTCACCGTGTTTACCACCATGGCCCTGGCCGGAGCAGACTACATCGACTTGATCGATCTGCACAATGCGGTGGCCGGGCTGCTGCCCCCGTCCCCTCAGCCCCGGGAGGCCGCCAACATCAGCGCCACCCAGCTCGACTCAGCCATTCGCGCCTACAACAACCTGGTCGACAACAGCGACCCCGCAACGCTGCTGTCGCTGGGAGAAAACACAGACTTTGTGGCCCTGGGGCAATCGCTGCAACAGCTGCGCACCGCCATCGACGCTCAGCCCAGCAATAGTTGATTTTCCCTATTCAAATTCCACCACAGCAGGTCGATTTGCGATGAGCTAAGAAATGCTGTCCACCAGGTTCCAATCCCCCATCTAGGCACCGAATAACGCTCTCTTCCCAAGTTTACTTTCGCGCCATTTTCTAAGTTTTCTTTAGCCTCACCTTGCCCGTTGTCGATGGCTGCGTTGAAGTTCAACCCAGTTTTATTACGTCGACCAGATCTCGATCAAGCCTATTTCTAGAAACCCAGGACAGATGAACCGGTCAACCCCTAACTTCTAAGGGGATCTCTATGAACTTATCCCTCCCAATGGCACAGCCCTAACCAGAGGTTTTGATACAGCAATCTACGGCAGTGGCTATTCATCAAAATTAGCGCTACTTTATGTTTTTCGACATTTGGAACCTGTTTGCATCAGTCCTCGTCTTTTCAGGGAACTCTAAGGATTCTAGAAATCAATAGTTGAGTTACCATGGTGCAAAAAATATAAATTGTAAAATTTGCCGCATACCATGCCACAAAAATGCGCTACCCTAATTCACAAATACAAGGCCAGGCCCCTGACTTCCCTCGTGCTGTTCAGGACCCCGCGGATTGGTTGAGACAAGCTAAAAGTAGCTAGGGTTCCAGTTTGGCTTGTGGGCATTTAAGCGCTCTGTTTTAAGCATTTTTGTGGGTTTTGTTTGTTCTAGATCCTTGGCCCGACCATGGCCAGCGCTTAGCGGCAACCCAGTCGTTAGATGTGTCGATCAAAGGCCATAGCTAAAATTGTTTGTGGTCGCAGCTACCTTGCTTCATTGCTGAGAGAAACTACCAATGAGATCCTCTCGATTTACTCCGGGTGCATCCCCAAGACTCTCGATTTTGACTCAGTTTTTTCCGCCAGACTATGCGCCTACCGGGCAGCTGATGGCAGAACTCGCCCAGAGTCTCAGTCGCCAGGGTCTCAAAGTGCAGGTGTTTGCCGGGCAGCCGGGCTATGCCTACGACCTGCCCCTCGCCCCCCAGCATGAGGTGGTGCAGGGGGTGACCGTGCGCCGCACCCGCACCTCCCGACTGTGGCCCCGGCGCATTCGCGGGCGGGCCGTGGGCGGCATACTCTACTGCCTGCGATCGCTAGTTAAGCTGCTGCATCCGGCCCGGCGTGGCGACCTGGTGCTGGTCACCACCGAGCCCCCCTACCTGCCGGTATTGGCCTATCTGCTCCACTGCCTGTTTAAGCAGCCCTACCTGTGTGTGGTGTACGACCTGTACCCCGAGGTGGCGGTAGCCCTCAGCGTGGTACCGGCCAGCCACGGGCTGGTGCGGCTCTGGAGCTGGCTCAATCGCCGCACCTGGCGGCAGGCCGAAGCCATTGTGGTGCTCAGCCAAACCATGAAGCAGCGGATCGTCGCCCAGTGCCCCGAGGTGGCCGACAAGGTTTCCGTCATTCACAACTGGGCCGACCCCGGCCTGATTTCCCCGCGCCCCAAGGGCGACAACTGGTTTGCCCGGCAGCACCAGCTCACCCGGTTTACCGTGCTGTACTCCGGCAACATGGGCCGCTGCCACGACCTGGACACCATCATGGCCGCCGCCCAGGATCTGCGCCACGACCCCGTGCAGTTTGTCTTTGTGGG
>DATIVG010000028.1:0-7208 GCA_035466075.1 Nodosilinea sp.
ATCTTGGTAGAGCACGGGCACAAACCAGTCTTGCAGCTCCAGATCGCCCGCCCCCATAATTTTGAAGCGGTAGGGGTCGCCGTAGAGCTCGGCCTGCCCAGCCAGCATGGCATCGCCCACCCGCTTGCCCTCCGCCAGGGCAGTGTAAAACTGCTGCACAAAGCGGCGGGCGGTTTCCACCAGCACCGAGTGGCTCATGGCCACCACCGAGCCCACCCCTTCTTCCAGCAGTCGGGCCGCCACCGAGGCCATGGGGTCGGCGCTAGACTGGGCCGTCTGGCAGGCTTCTAAAAATATCAGCGGCACGCCGTACTGGGTTAGCTCCGCCGCCAGCTCTGGGGCGTGAATGAGTTTGAGCAGGCGCTGCCCCAGCTTTTGGCTGTCGCGGGGGTCTTCAAAGCACAGGGCACCCAGCCCCACCCGCCGGTCATAGACGCCGTGGCCGTCGAAGTGGACGATTTCGTAGGGGTCGTTTTCGGCAATGCCCCGCTCTAGCGCCTGCTGCATGGCCAAAAAGGTGGGCGGCTGCAACAGGTCTACCTTTACCAGCCCTTCGCCCAGGGCTTCTACCGCCTCTACCAGGGCCAGAGCGCTGATGCGGTGGTCGATGTAACCCACGGGCTGGCCCTGCTCATCAACCTCGGGGCGAGGGCTAATCAGCAGCACCCGAATGGGCAGATCGGCCTGGCGGGTGGGGGTGGCTTCGCGGTTGGGCAGGCGGCGGCGCACCCGTACCCCCCTGGCCCCTTGGGACAGGTAACCCTTGCCATTGTGCAAAATCTCCCAGGGCAGCGATAGCAAATCGTTGGCGGCTTCGCGCACCAGGGCGGCTTCCTCTTCCGGGGTGCCTTCTATCGGCTCCGCATCTACCTGTACCGAAAAGCGGCGGCTGCCCGTCGTCCGCTGCCAGGTTTCTAGGGCGGGGCGGGCCGACTCACCTGCGATCGCAGCCTGGTACAGCGCCTGGCCCCACTGGGGCAATGAGGCTTCTAGCCGATTGGCCCGCTGCTTAAATACTCCCGTCGGCCACTGGTAGTACCGCTCGATGTACCAGCGAATTTCTTCTAGCTCCAATGGCCCCAGGGGCGCGGTGAAGGGATAGCGGCGGCTGGTAATCTCACGACTGTTGTCGGCGGGGATGTAGATGAGTTCAGCGGTGGCGGTGGCGCGGCGAATGCCCTCGTGCTCAGTAATGTGGGGGTCACTGAGCTTGAGCAGCAGCTCTTCGACGGGCTCGACCGTGACAAGTTGGCCGGGTTGGCGATCGGCAGGCAGCTCTAGCCCCAGGGCCGCTGAGATCTGCGGAATGGCCTCGGCCAGGCCATTGGGGCCATCCCCCACCATAATGTGCAGCGGGTCGCCAGGAAAAAAGGGCTTCAGCAACCCCAGCGGCGTCCCCGGCAGCACCACAGAAATCACCTTGTAGCCGTCGCTGCGCTGGTGGGCCGTGGCCTGGGCAATACCCAGCTCTCGCTGCACCCATGTAGAACTCAGGGCCTCAATGCTGACCACCACCAAAAAGTAGCGGGCCGTGCGAATGCTGGTTTCGATGGTGGTATCTAGGTCGTCGCCACCGGTCATCTCACGGGAATCGACCCAGGGCAGCTGGCCGTGCAGCTCTAGCATTTGCCTCAGCTGCTGAACCGCAGGGTCGTTTTTAGTAGCGGGGGAAATGAAGATATTGTCGCCCATGCTCTGGCTTACCCTGGCAAGGTGATGTTTGGGCGCTGGCTGGCTCTGCCGTAGCCCTAGAGATACACCACTAAGATAGGGCCTTTTTCCGGATAGGGCCTTTTTCCGGACGGCTCCGTATCTTTCTGCCCTGATCTGCGGCCAATACCCACCAGCCTAGCGATTTGTAGCGATTTGTAGGATGGGCAAAGGGCCTTGCCCGTGCCCATCACAGAGAACATAGGGCGGCAGGAATGATGGGCACGCGTTGCTTTGCCTATCTTTCAGGGGCTACTTCTTACAACACCCAAAAGAAAATTCTCACCCCCAACCCTTGTTGGTAAGCTGGAGGTTTGTTTCTTCATTTGCAAGAGTTGGGGCAGTAAGGCATGGAAAACAAGTTGATGCTGATGATTCCGGGGCCGACCCCGGTGCCGGAGCAGGTGTTGCTGGCCATGGCCAAGCACCCCATGGGCCACCGCAGCGGCGAGTTTAGCGCCCTGATGGGCGAGGTCACCGAAAACCTCAAGTGGCTGCACCAGACCCAAAACGACGTGCTGGTGCTCTGCTCTAGCGGCACCGGGGCCATGGAAGCGGGCATCATCAACTTTCTCAGCGCGGGCGACAAGGTGCTGGTGGGCAACAACGGCAAGTTTGGCGAACGCTGGGGCGAGCTGGCCCGCGCCTACGGCCTCGACACCCAGGAGATCGTTGCCGACTGGGGCAAGCCGCTGAACCCCGACGACGTTAAGGCTGCCCTGGAGGCCGACACCGCGAAGGAAATCAAGGCGGTGATCATCACCCACAGCGAGACCTCCACCGGGGTGCTCAATGATTTGGAAGCCATTAACCGCCACGTCAAGGCCCACGGGGCGCTGATCATCGTCGATGCGGTGACTAGTTTGGGGGCCTGCTCGGTGCCCGTAGACGAGTGGGGTCTGGATGTGGTGGCCTCCGGTTCCCAAAAGGGCTATATGATTCCGCCGGGGCTGGCCTTTGTCAGCGTCAGCGCCAAGGCCTGGGAGGCTTATGAAACGGCGACTCTGCCGAAGTTTTACCTGGATCTAAAGCCCTACAGCAAGGGAGCGGCCAAAAACACCACCCCCTTTACGCCGCCGGTCAACCTGTTCTTTGCCCTGCAAGCGGCGCTGCAAATGATGCAGCGGGAGGGTCTGGAGGCCATTTTTGCCCGCCACGACCGCCAAAAGCGGGCCACCCGCGCCGCCATGGCCGCCCTCAACCTGCCGCTGTTTGGGGCCGACGACTGCGCCAGCCCCGCCATCACGGCGGTGATGCCCCAGGGGGTAGAGGCGGAGCAGATTCGCTCGGTGATGAAGAAGCAGTTTGATATTGCTCTGGCGGGGGGCCAAGACCACCTGAAGGGGCAGATCTTCCGCATTGGTCACCTGGGCTTTGTGGGCGATCGCGATGTGCTGACCGCCGTGGCTGCCCTGGAGGCCAGCCTGGCCCACCTGGGCTACGACCAGTTTGCCCCTGGGGCTGGGGTGGCCGCCGCTGGGAGCATTTTGCTGGCCTAGGGGTTTCTACTGCTGAGCGGGGCCGGGAGCGAGGTCGGGGCCGGGGGCATGCATGGCTGCGGCCCCTGGCGGGTGACCTCGCGGCCCGGTGCCCCGGTTGGTAGGGGGCCGCTGGGCCGGTGGGGGGCTGGCTATGAAGTTTGGTAACACCGAGGGTGGCCTGGCCTCATAAAAGCCCTGCAAAAGCTCGACCGATTTCAAAGCAATGGTGAGGGGCTGGGCCGAGGGGGAACGGGCTGGGTACTCTACAGGTACTTTTGAGGGGTCACACCCCCCATGCCATGGCCCCCATGAATCTGCGTCAGAAGACTCTGCTGTTGACCACGCTGCCTCTGCTGGGGCTGATGGCGATTTTGTTTGGCAGTTTTTCGGTGATTTTGCAGCGCAGCTATGGCCGCATTGAGGCGCAGGATGCCCAGCGCAACCTCCAGCGGGTGGAGGAGGTGCTGGAGGGCGATCTGGCCCAGATGCAGAGCGTTACCGAGGACTGGGCGGCCTGGAGTGATACCTACGCCTTTGTGCAGGACGGCAACGCTGACTACATTGAGTCGAACCTGCACAAGTATGCCTTTGAGAGCCTCCAGCTGAATGTGGTGGCGGTGGTAGACCGGGATGGGCGGGTGGCCTACGGGGCCGAGCATGACTTTGGCGATCGCGCCTTTGCGCCGCTGCCCGCCGACCTGGCCCAGCAGCTCACCGCCACCAGCCCGCTGATGCAGTTTGAGCACCTGGCCGATCACCACCAGGGGTTGCTGGTGGTCAATGGTCGCCTGGCGCTGGTGATTGTTGAGCCGATTTTGCGCAGCGATTCTACGGGCCCGGCCAGGGGTGCTCTGCTGATGGGGCGCTACCTGAGCGACGAGGTGGTGGAGTCGCTGGCCCTGCGCACCCGCCTCAGCCTGAAGCTGCATCTGCTGGGTGCTGGGCCGCTGCCCCCGGCGCTGCAGCCGGTGATGGCCAGCCTGGCCGCTCAGACCAGCCCTGACGAACTGCCGACGCTGGTGCAGCCCCAAACCCGAGATGCCCTGGCGGGCTACGCCCTGTGGCCCAGTGTGTACGGCCAGCCCCAGGCGCTGCTGGAGGTGAGTCTGCCCCGGGAGATCTACCGCCAGGGGTTGATTAGCCGCCACTACCTGGGCTGGTCGCTGCTGGGGTCTTGTCTGGTGTTTACCGGGGGCATGCTGCTGCTGCTCGACCGGGTGATTTTGCGGCGGCTGCTGGGGCTGAGCCAGCAGGTGCAGCACATTGGCCGCTCCAATGATTTGACTGAGCGGGTGGTGGTGCAGGGCACCGATGAGCTCAGCCACCTGGCCTGCCAGATCAACGACATGCTGGGCGAGCTCCAGATCAGCAACGAAAAGCTGGCTGAGGAGCAGCAAAAGGCGGAGCAGCTGTTGCTGAACATTTTGCCGGCTGCGATCGCAGGTGAGCTGATGCAGACCAAAGCGTCGATTCCCCAGCATTTTGACGAGGTGACGATTTTATTTGCCGACATCGTTGGGTTTACCAGCCTGTCGCACCACCTGTCGCCGATTAAGCTGGTGGCGCTGCTCAACCAAATCTTTTCGGCCTTTGACGGGCTGGCCGAGCAGCTGGGGCTGGAGAAGATTAAGACCATCGGCGATGCCTACATGGTGGCGGCGGGGTTGCCCATCCCGCGGGAGGACCATGCGGCTGCGATCGCAGAAATGGCCCTGGCCATGCAGCAGGTCACCGCCTCCTTCCAGGCCGAGTCGGGGGAGCCGCTAGAGATTCGCATTGGCATCAACACCGGCGTTGTGGTCGCCGGGGTGATCGGCACCAAAAAGTTTATCTACGACCTGTGGGGCGATGCCGTCAACGTCGCCAGCCGCATGGAAGCCTCCAGCGAGCCCGGCCAGATCCAGGTCACCGCCGCCACCTACGAGCACCTCAAAGACACCTACCGCCTCGAAAAGCGCGGCTCCATCGCCGTCAAGGGCCGCGGCATCATGGAAACCTACTGGCTGCGGGGGCACCGCCCCGAGGCGCTGTTCTGCCCGTTTCGCCAGACGGGCCAAAGCACCTGGCCCAAGCTCTAGGCCCAAGCTGTAGGCCAAAACGGGGGTCAAAACAGGCTTTGCATGCGGTTGAGCAACCCTCGCAACAGCTCCATCTCTGACGGATCTAAGGGGTCAAGGTGCTGTTTAATGTCGTCGATGTGGGCCGGAAAAACCTGCTCAAACAGCTGCTGACCCGCCGCCGTGAGTTGCACAACGACGCTGCGACGGTTTTCCGGGGGGGTCTCTCGGGTGACCAGACCCTTGCGTTCGAGGCGGTCCACGACCCCGGTCAGGGTGCCCTTGGTGATCAGGGTTTTCTCGCCAATGTCGCCCATGCTCAGACCCTGGGTGTTGCCCAGGGTGGCGACCACATCAAACTGGGCTGAGGTCAAATCGTACTGCCGCACAAAGGTTTCGGAATAGCTCGAAAAGGCTTGATAGGCTCTGACTAGCGCCCTGACGGTGGCCAGACTGGCCTCCGCAGCGGCGGCCTGGGCGGGACTGGGGAACGTCATAGCGGCTCTAGCGGTCAATGGTTTTAGTCAGTTCTAGTCTAATGGAGTCCTCGAACGGCTACCCATAGCGGCTATCCAGCCTCAGTCAGCGCCGCCGCCAAGGTGCGATCGCGCCCGTGAGCCATCCCAAAGTCGATCGCTGGCCCGGCGGGCACAATGCCGCTGGGGTTGAGCTCCGGCAGCCCGGCGTAGTAGAGCTGCTGCACATGCTCAACGCTGCACCACTCGGCCACCCCCGGCTGCTGATACAGCTCGCGGCAGTAGCCCCACAGGTGGTCAAAATCCACCAGCCGCTTGAGGTTGGTCTTAAACAATCCGTAGTAGGCCAGATCAAAGCGAAACAACGTAGTAAACAGACACCAGTCGGCCAGGGTGATCTGCTCCCCCACCAGGTAGCGCTGCTGGCTTAGCACGCCTTCCCAGTGCTCCAGCGCCTCAAACAGCTCCGTCACCGCACCGTCGTAGGCGGTTTGGGAAGCCGCAAACCCGCTGCGGTACACGCCATTGTTGATCGGCTGGTAGATCGCATCCATGGCCGCGTCGATGGCGGGCCGCAGGGCCTCGGGGTAAAAGTCGCGCTCCGGGAAAGCGGCAAACTCGTTAAATTCCGAGTTCAGCATTTGAATGATCTGCCGCGACTCGTTGTTGACAATGGTTTGGGTCTGCTTGTCCCACAGCACCGGCACGGTGACCCGCCCCGTGTAGTCGGCCTGGGCGCGGGTGTAGATCTGCCACAGGTAATCGGCCCCGTAGAGGCTGTCAGGAATGCTGCCCCAGCGCTGCGAAAATTTCCAGCCCTGGTCGCTAATCACCGGGTCCACGATGGACATGCTGATCACGTCTTGCAGCCCTTTGTGCGATCGCAGCAGCACCGTACGGTGGGCCCAGGGGCAGCCCAGCGACACATACAGGTGGTAGCGCCCCGGCTCGGCCCTAAAGCCGCTCGACCCATCCGCCGTCACCCAGCGGTGAAACAGCGTGGGCATCCGCTTAAACTGGCCCGAGTCGTCGCGCTCAGTCCATTCAGTGGTCCATTTGCCGTCAATCAGTTTGCCAAGCGCCATGGGCGGCTCTCCTCTGTGAATTGGGTAGGGAAAAACTCAAACTTCAAAACTTAGAACTCAAAACTCAAAACTCAATCAAACCGATAGGCGGCCATGCTAAACGCACCGTAGGTAAACCCCTGGTTGACCTGTCGCCCCTGGCCCCCCGCCCCCAGGGCCACAAACAGCGGCAGCAGGTGCTCGTCGGTGGGGTGGTTGCGCTCGGCGTGGGGGGCAAGCTGGCGGTAGTTGACCAGGGCGGCGAGGTCGTTTTGGGCAATGGTGGCCGCCAGCCAGGTGTCAAACTCGGTAGCCCAGGCGGGGGGTGCGGCGGTGTAGTCGGCGCTAAAGGCAGCCATGTTGTGGGTGGCGGCCCCGCTGCCGACAATTAGCACGCCCTCCTGTCGCAGGGGGGCCAGG
>DATIVG010000029.1:0-5259 GCA_035466075.1 Nodosilinea sp.
CTTCTGGAATTTGGCCCAGCTCTGCGAAGGTGCGCAGGGGCAGCACTACCAGCTCCGACGAGGTGCGCTCGACCACCACGTAGCAGAGCGGGGGCAGCGCCGCCGCCGTCAGGGGCGAAATCTCCAGGGCTTCAAGGTTGGAGGTGGCGGTGCCCCCGCTGCCTTCCCAGGAGTAGGCCTCGTCGCCGTCGTCGTCGTCATCCCCGTCGTCGTCATCGTAGTCGTCGCCGAGCACCGGGTCATCGTCCCAGTCGTCGTCGCTGTCGTCGTTGTCGGCACCGTCGTCCTGGGTCTCCACTGCTGGGGCTTCCACCGGGGCGGTCTGGGCCGACTTCAGCACCGGGCGGGCGGGCTTTTCGGGGGCCTCCATGGGGGCAGGCTCAGGTAGCGCCGGGTCGGGCAGCGACAGCTGGGTGGGCTCAGGCTCAGCTGTCCCAGGCTCAGCCGCCACGGGCTCTGCCGCCGCCACATCAGCGGCCCGCGAGCGGCGCTTGCGGGCGGGTTTGGCCGGGGCGGCGGTGACCTCAGGCTCGGCCTCGGTCTTGGCTTCAGCCTCGGCCTCGGTCTCGGTTTCGGCCAAGGGCTCGGTCTCGGTTTCGGCCGACGCCAAGGGGGGCTCAGCCTTGGGCTTGCGGGTGGGCTTGGGCGGGGCGGCGGGTTCGGGCTCTGGCGGCAGAGCCATGACCACCTTGTCGGTGGAGCCGCGCTTTTGCTGAATGAGAATGCTGTACTCGGTCTCGGGCAGGCTGGCCTTTAACAACCGGCTGATGGTGCTGTTGCTGACCCCATAGCGCTCCGCCAGTGTCGATGTTGTCTCCTGGGGCTGGCGGTACAGGCTCAAGATCGCCGTCTTATCAGCCTCAGTCAGCTTTTTGGGTGCCATGCCATGGGTTCCGTAACAATGCCATCTCTCATCTTAAAGGGCATTACCCTCGCCGCCGCCTTGTGCTGCGTCGGGAATTTACAGAAACCGCGTGCTCGACCACCGCTCCGAGGCCAAAAAACACCGCCGACAGAGTCCAGAAGACCTCCCACACGCTGCCTTCTAGGTAGTTGTCGGTGTTGACGAAGTAGGCAAAGAACATGTCGGCGATGTAAAGGCAGAAGGCCGCGATCGCAATCAGCTTCCACGACTGCGAGTAGCGCCCTCCCCAAAACGCCACCAGTAGGGTACCGGCAATAATCAGCAGCACAATGTCGCCGATCAGATACATCAGGCCCACCCCGTCGGCCAGGGGCTCCAGCATGGTGTCGAGCCGCAAAATCAGATCGGGAGCCGACGAGGGCTCTTCTGCCGCCACCGGGGTCGGGACGGCCTCGGGCGCTGCCGGGGGTGCCTCGGCCTGGGCCAGGTAGGTCGGGGGCGCTGGGGAGGGCAGGGGCGCGATCGCAGCCTCCGCCGCCGCCAGGTTGACAAAAATCGCCAGCAAAATGCCGCCCAGGCCAATGCCAATCACCATCAGCCACTGGGGCAGCTCCAGGTTCAAGCGACGGGGCAGCACCGCCTTAAACATGCCAGCCGCCAAAAAGATATAGCTCAGGATGTAGAAAAAGTCCCCCAGCGACACCGCCGGATCCAGCCCCCAGATATTGCCCCAGATAAAAAACAAAATATTGCCCATGGCGTAGAACAGCAGCCCCAGGCCAATCCAAAACCAGACATTGCGACCGCTGACAATCTGGCTACTGCGCCAGTTGCGAAAACACAGCACCGCCGCCAGGAAAAACGCCCCGGTCTCCAGGACATTGATGCCAATTAAGAACCAGCCCGGCTGGGTACCGTCCTCTGCCGGAGCGCTCAGCAGCAGAAAAAACAGCAGCGTAACCACGCCCCAGGCAATGCAAGCCCCCACCAGCAGCGGGGTAGATGAGGTATTGGATGAGGGGGTTGATGACTTGCTCAACGGTTCACTCCTAAGAAAATCAACAGCGCAGCGGCTAGCCCAATCGCCGTAATGGCCCCGCAGAGTCAGACTCTGCCCCTCGCCATCGTCAGCCCGGCAATGGCTGCCAGCGCAGCGTCCAAAACGCGACGCCTGAATTGTACCGACTACCGCCGTCCTTGGGCTGTTCACCTAGGGGAATCGACCCAAATAGCGACGCAGAGCAATAATTCTTAAGCTCCCAGGCCAGCCCGCGCCCGGTTAATTGAGAAACATTGCGCCCCGCCCCCCCGCTAAACCCAAATCTTTCCGGCGGGCGACTGCTGCAACCAGCGGCGAAACTGGCCCTGCTCCGACGCTGACAGGTCTTCCACCGCCTCCAGGGCGCGGTCGGCAAAGTTGGCATTGCCAAAGTAGTCCTTGCCAATGCGGTGGGTCTCCTCCAGCAGCCGGTGCAGGTGGTGATCCTGCCAGGGGGGCAGCGGCGACATCGCCAAGGGGTCTACGGTCAGCAGGCTCTTTACCGCGTCGGGGGTGGCTGCCTGGGGAAACTTCCAGGCGGCAAACACCTTGCCAATGTCGCCCGCAAACTGGCGCGCCTGCTTGGCCCCCAGCAGATCTTCCACATCCATGTACAGCACCTGCACCATCAGCAGACAGGCCTTAATGTAGGCCGACTCAGCGGCGGGGGTGCCGGTGTCGCCAGCGGGCTCGTGATCCAGCTGATCCAGGCGAATCTTGCCCCAAATGCTAAACCGCTCCGGCTCCTCAAGCAGCACGCAGGCCTTGCCCCGGTTATCGGTCAGGTCGCGCCACAGAGCCCGAGCATCCTCTTCCTGGTCGGCATTAAACACGCTCAGCAGGCGAAAGGTTTGCCCCTGATACGACAAGATGGGAATTTGTTGATCTTTTTGAGGATGGTGCATCGTTTTGATGTCAACATCCTGCCGCTTGAGGATAAACATGTTATGGCCTGCTGACTCCTAACTGAGGTATGTACCTGCAGTAGGCGGCGGCTGCATCGATAAACCGCACCCTTAGTACTGCTGAGTAGTCCAGTAAATGTCGTAGTGAATGAGGCTGACAAACCCTCGCAAGCTAGATGAAACGGCGTTAAGAGACCTATTTTAGCGGTCTCAATCGCAATGGCAGCACATCTGTCGCTGTTTTCTCACTATTCTATTCGCCCTAGTCTGCCCTCAGCGCCACCGGCAGCCCCTAAAATGGATGAGAGTTTGACCGGCTAAAATACCCAAGGGTTACTCAACCCGGTTGACCGGGGCCATTAGCTCAGCGGATAGAGCAACCGCCTTCTAAGCGGTCGGTCGCTGGTTCGAGCCCAGCATGGCCCGTTCATTATCAGCAATGTCGCCAGGCGGCAAGGCTAGTCCTGCCCTTTTGCCTAGATTTTAGTCTCATCCTAACGGTGTGGGCTGCTTGCGGCTGCCCCCGACGTGGAACGCGCGGTTGCCCGACTGTTGCGCCCTGGGCTGCCCCAGGTCAGCAGTGGGCAGTGGCAGGCTGAAAACGCTACCCTGGCTATAGTTTCAGACGCAGGCAGGCACCCGATTTGGACGACGCAGATCTACAGGCCAGGCTCCACCGGCTAGAGGCGGAGCTGAATAGCGCTACCCCTCCCGCAGCGCGTTCTGCGGCCCAGCCACCGGCGGCTCCCCAGAGCTGGGCCCAGCGGCTCAAGGGCAATGTGCTGCTGCCCGTTTACCTGCTGGCCATTCCCTGGACGCAGGAAATTGTCGATCAGGTGGTATTTGGCGGCCGCTGGAACCTGCCGCTGCATCCCCGCACCTTGGCCGGGGTACCGGGCATTTTTTTGTCGGCGTTTTCCCACGCCAACTTTGCCCACCTGGTGGGTAACACCATCGGATTTTTGATCTTTAGCTGGCTGATTTTGGCCAAGAGCCGCCGCGACTACTGGGCGACGCTGCTGGTTGGCTGGCTGGGCGGCGGCGTGGTGGCCTGGCTGCTGGGCCCGAGCAGCGTCCACGGCCTCAGCGGCGTGGTGTATACCCTGTTTGGCTACCTGCTGTGCATTGGCTGGCTGGAGCGGCGGGTGGTGCCGCTGCTGATTTCGGTGTTTGTGTTGATCAACTACAGCACGTTTATTTTTGGCATGTTTCCGACCCAGCCCATGGTGGCCTGGTGGGGGCACCTGTTTGGCTTTGTGCTGGGCATTGTGGCGGCCTATGGGGTCTACCGGCAGCCCGAGCGGCAGGGTTAGCCTGAGCCCCGTTGATGTTCTCCAGACTGACGGGAGGGAGCTGGCTGGCTCGGCTCGGGGAGCCAGGGAATCGGCCGGGTCTGGCGCGGCAGGTACAGGGGATGGCGGGGCTGCCCGGTGCGGTTGTAGCCGAGGCAGCAAAGTTTGGGTTGGGCGGGGGCGAGCAGGGCCAGCACGGTGCGATCGCGCCCCTGCCAGCGGCCCCAGTTGCCCCAGGCCAGCACAATCTGATCGGCGCTGTGGGCGGCGGTGATCAGGGCGTTGTCGTTGTCGGGGCCAATGGGGTCGGCGGCCTGGCGCAGCTCGGTGGGGTGGGGGCTGCGGTAGGCAAACAGGTTGACCACTGCGATCGCACCAAAGCCCCAGCCCTGGGCCAGCCCCATGCAGCGACGAATGGTGGGGTCGTCTACGCTACCGTCGGCCTGGCTGGGGTTGAGCATGATGATCGCCAGCAGCGGCTCGACCGCGCTCCAGCGCCGCCCCAGGTGGTAGCGATAGCGGCCCGTGGGGTCGAAGCTGGCGCTGCGCTCGATGGCCGATGCCTGCAACATTTGTTTACATTGAAGCTGTAGGGATTGGCCCTGGCTGGGGTGGCCCTGGCCTCCCTCCCAGCAATCTACCCGGAGAACCACCGTTTTGACTATTTTCTCAACCTTTAGCCCGGCGGTGCGCAACAACCTGATGGTGTTGTTTGCGGCGGGGCTGTGCTTTTGGGCGGGCCTGGCGGGCCTGCTGCCCACCCTGCCGCTGTTTATCGAGACCCTGGGCGGCAGCGGGCAGCAGATCGGCATTGTGATGGCGTCGTTTGCCATTGGCCTGCTGGCGGCGCGGCCCTACCTGTCGCGGCTGGCCGACGAGCGGGGCCGCAAGGTGGTGCTGCTGGTGGGGCTAGGTGCGATCGCACTGGCCCCCTTTGGCTACCTGCTGGTGCAGTTCCTCCCTCGCGTCGTGGTGCCCCTGGCGGTGGCGGGGTACCGCTTCAACCTCGACAGCTCAATCCTGGCGATGATGGCCATTCGCGCCTTCCACGGGCTCAGCATCGCCGCCTTTGTGGTGGCCTACAGCGCCCTGGTGCTCGACCTGGCCCCGCCCGCCAACCGGGGCGAGCTGATCGGCTACATGACCCTGGTCAACCCG
>DATIVG010000030.1:0-3149 GCA_035466075.1 Nodosilinea sp.
CCGGGGGGCGGCGGGTATGGAGGCTGATCGGTCCGTCCCCCTGTGGTATCGACGACTGGCAGCGTGGTGCCATTTTCTGCCGTTGGGTGCGATCGCCCTCACCCGCCATCTAGTCTCTGACAGCACCCAGGCAAACTTTGCCATCGACAATTTTTGGACAACAGGCACCGACGTAGCGCTGACCGCTTGGCTGAGCCCCTATCTAGAACTAGCGATAGGGTTAGGGTGCTGGCTGCTGCTGGGGCGTAGCCATAATTTTGTGCGGTACCACCTGCAACAGGTCTTGAAATTTCAGGTTACTTCCGTGGTTCTATCCACCGCGGTAATTGGCCTCATCGTAGGAGGGTTCTACTGGATTTACATAGCTTCCCAAAACACCGACAACATAGCTGGATTTCTATTGTTAGGACTGATCATTTCGTTTTCTTTTCCGGCATTGGTTTTTCGAACGCTGTGCATTTTGATTGTTGGTTTTGAAGCCTACCGAGGAGTTCGCGGTTATTACCCCTTCTACTGGCCCTGGCGATAGTCTCGTTGCGGCCAGGGCCAATGTGACCTAGACAACTTGACAAATCAACTTTTGTTGAAATAATAAAAGCATCAACTTTTTTTGAAATGACAGGTCAGGGTCAGGGGAAGGTAAACCCCTGACCCGGGTTTGTCGTGCGGCTGTGCAGATGCGAACCGGAGAAACCCCCATGGTCAGAGTTGCCATTAATGGATTTGGCCGCATTGGGCGGCTGGTGCTGCGGGCGGGCTGGGCCTTCCCCGAGCTCGAGTTTGTCCACATCAATGAACTCAACGGTGGCTCTGAAGCCGCCGCCCACCTGCTCAAGTTCGACTCCGTCCACGGGCGCTGGGCCTCCGACGTCGAAGCCCTGGGCCCCGCCAAAATCGCCATCGACGGCACCTCCCTGAGCGTTAGCAGCGGTGCTACCCCCGGCGATGTGCCCTGGGCCGACCACGGTGTAGACATCGTGCTGGAATGCTCCGGCCAGTTTCGCACCCCCGAGCTGCTGGCCCCCTACTACGACCATGGCGTCAAAAAAGTGATCGTCGCCGCCCCGGTCAAAACGGGCGCGCTCAATATCGTCTACGGCATCAACGACCACCTCTACAACCCCGCCGAGCACCACCTGCTCACGGCCGCCTCCTGCACCACCAACTGCCTGGCTCCCGTTGTCAAAGTCATCCACGAAGGTCTTGGCATCCGCCACGGCCTGATCACCACCATCCACGACCAAACCAACACCCAAACCATCGTCGATGCTCCCCACAAAGATCTGCGCCGCGCCCGCGCCACCGGCCTGTCGCTGATTCCCACCACCACCGGCTCAGCCACCGCCATTACGATGATCTACCCCGAGCTGGCGGGCAAGCTCAACGGCCTGGCGGTGCGCGTGCCGCTGCTCAACGCCTCCCTGACCGACTGCGTGTTTGAAGTGGAGCGGCCCACCACCGTCGAGGAGGTGAACGGGCTGCTCAAAGCCGCCGCCGATGGCCCCCTGCAAGGCATTCTCGGCTACGAAACCCGGCCCCTGGTCTCGGTGGATTACAAAGACGATCCCCGCTCCTCGATCATCGATGCCCTCTCCACCCTGGTGGTCGATGGCACCCAGGTCAAAATTCTCGCCTGGTACGACAACGAGTGGGGCTACTCCTGCCGCATGGCCGATCTGGCCCGCAAGGTCGCGCAGAGTTTGTAATTCCCTCACCCGAAGGATTTTGTAGACAGCATTTTTCCCAATGGTGGGCAGTGCCCACCCTACAGCCTCCCCCAACTCCCCTATCTCCCCATTCAAAATTTCTCCTCCGGAGACGCTACGCGAACAAAATTCAAAATTCAAAACTCTCCCCATCCCCCACCTCCCCCATGACCTCCACCACCTTCAAGCCCGAGAGCTTGCGCAACTACGCGATCATCACTGCGGCCTACTGGGGCTTTACCATCACCGATGGCGCTCTGCGGATGATGGTGCTGCTGCACTTTCACGTGCTGGGCTATACGCCGTTTGAGATCGCCATGCTGTTTCTCTTCTACGAAGTGTTTGGCGTGGTGACCAACTTTCTCGGCGGCTGGATTGGTTCCCAGGTGGGCATTCGCCAGACCCTCTACGGCGGCATTGCCCTGCAAATTTTTGCCCTGGGGATGCTGAGCTTTCTCAACCCCGACTGGGGGGTGCCGGTGCAGGTGGGCTTTGTGATGGTGGCCCAGGCCTTCTCGGGTATCGCTAAAGACCTCACCAAGATGAGTTCTAAAAGCGCCATTCGCCTGGTGGTACCCAAGGACGCTGAGTCGCGGCTGTTTAGGTGGGTGGCGGTGCTGACCGGCTCCAAGAACGCGCTGAAGGGGGTGGGTTTTTTTGTCGGGGCGGCGCTGCTGGAGGGGGTGGGCTTTCGGGCGGCGCTGCTGATCCAGGCGGCGGTGCTGGGGGCGATTGTGCTGTCGGGGGCACTGCTGCCCGCTGGTATGGGCAAGATCGGCAAAAAGGTGACCTTCAAGCAGCTGTTTTCTAAGAGCAAAGAGATCAACGTGCTGTCGGCGGCGCGGTTCTTTTTGTTTGGCTCGCGGGATGTGTGGTTTGTGGTGGCGCTGCCGGTGTTTTTATACGAGGGGCTGGGCTGGAGCTTTATGCAGGTGGGCACTTACATGGCCATCTGGGTGATTGGCTACGGCATGGTGCAGTTTTTGGCCCCGCAGCTGCTGCGCAAAAATAGTGCCGGTAAGGTGGTGCCCCGGGCAAAAACAATTTTGTTTTGGACCTCGATGTTGACGGCGATTCCGGCGCTGATCGCGCTGGCGCTAATGGCGGGGGTGCGGGGCGACATTGCCGTTACCGGCGGGCTGATTGGGTTTGGCGTGGTGTTTGCCTTTAACTCGGCGGTGCACTCCTACCTGGTGTTGGCCTACACCGAAGACCAGGATGTGACGCTGAACGTGGGCTTTTACTACATGGCGAATTCGGGCGGGCGGCTGCTGGGGACGATTACCTCGGGGCTGTTTTACCAGTGGTTTGGGCTGGTGGGCTGTCTGTGGGCGTCGAGCCTGTTTGTGCTGGCGGCGGCGCTGATCACCACCCAGCTGCCCGACCCCAAAGCCGCCAGCCCAGCGGCAGTCTAGGTCAGCGTCAACCGTAAAAATTAGGGTT
>DATIVG010000031.1:0-4104 GCA_035466075.1 Nodosilinea sp.
ATCGAGTTTGACAACAAGCTGATTGTGATGACCCAGTGGGTGGCCAACTACCTCACCCGCAAGCAGGGTTCGCGCCTGATCACGGAGAAGGTGATTGAAAAGGTGCCCGTGCCGGAGCCGACCCCGGCCTCGGTGAGCTCCTAGGGATCGGAGCTGGGCCATCGAGCTGGGCCAGCAGTCTGTCAAGCGACTGAAGAGCGATAGTCTGGGGGCATAGCTTAGCGATGGTACCCATGACCCTGACCCCAGATCAGCTCCCCGACTACGAGCGGCGGCTTTTGACGGCCCTGGCCTATTTTTTGGGTCGTGACCCGGAGGCTCAGGCGCGGGCCTGTCTCTGCATGTACCTGCGGCAGTCGGAGCCCCGCATTATGGCTCAGCTCAACTACTACGCCCACCGGCTGTCGGTGGAGACTGGGCAGCCCGTAGGCCCCTACGAGCTGCTCGACAAAATTGTGCAGTCGCCCCAGGAGGTGAGCGCCGCCCTGCCGCACCTGGGGCGGGTACACGATCACTCGGCGGATGTCTTTGGCTAAGAGGGGTGCGATCGGTTAAGTTTCGCAATTTGTGCTGAATTACACCCGGTGCCTGTGTATAGATCCTATCAAGGCAACTCGGTGAATATATGAAGGTTCGCGGACGACACACTCAAGGCAAAACCCGACCCCACCGGCGCTGGCAGCGCCTGATGGGGCTGATGGGAGCAACCCTCGTCGGCAGCAGCTGGCTGGCCTTGCCGGGGCAGCAGGCCCTGGGGCAGGCCCCGTCCGCCGCCACCGTCACCGAAATTTTAGACAGCAGTCAGGTCTACATTCAAAACCGCACAGCCCAGGTCAACAGCGTGGCCCAGCAGCGCCAGCAGGTGAGAACTCAGGCGGCCAGAACCTCGCTGCGGTTTAGCACCGGGGCCGTGGCCCGCCTGGGCCACAACTCCAGCCTGGTGGTCGGCCAGTGTGCCCAGCTCAACCGCGGCACCCTGCTGGTCAACGGCACCCTCAACGGCTGCTCCACCTCCACCGTGGCCGGGGTGCGCGGCACAATTTATACCATCGAGGTCACCGAGGCAGGGCAGACCATCATTCAGGTGTACGAAGGGGAAGTGGTGGTGGGGCGCAACCCCAACCCGGAGCTGGCGGAGCCCATGCCTGGGGAAGATGGCTTTGATCCCGACCACCCCTCCATCGACCCGGCGGTGCCCTCTACGGACCCGCTGGTGCCCTTCATCAACCCGGTGGAGCCGTCGGTGCCACCCTCTGAACCGCCGAGCCCGCCGCCCGAGCCGCCGCCCACCGCCCCTGAACCGCCCACCACCCCTGAACCGCCCACCACCGCTCCGCCCACCGGCCCTTTCTTCACGCCGCTGACCAACGCCCCTGGGGCCAAGCCTGGGCCGGTTTTGCTGGCCTTCGGCAAGCAGGATGCTGCCGACGATGGGGAAGACCCGGTGCCCGAGACCTATCCGGCGGCGGATGGCGACGTTGTGGAGTTTACCGCGGCCGATTCGTTGACGGTGGCGGAAGGGCAGCAGGTGATTGTTGACCCCGAGCAAGACCAGGCGGTGATTTTGGCCCTCTCCGCCGAGGATTTTATTGAGCTGCTGGAGGGGCCGCTGATCGACGGCTTTGCCCTGGAGATACCGGGCATTAGCAATCTCCGGCAGTCCTTTGAGCGGCTGTTCCCAGGGGTGCCGCTGCCCTACTACTGGGTGCCAGCGCTGCCCATCCCGCCGGTGCGGTTTCCGTTTCCGTTTTAGAGTATTCCAGCTCAATACTTGGTGAGGCGTAGGGGCATGGTGGCGAAAAACGCGGTTCCCAAACGCGGGGGGCCGAAGGCAAGGGGAGCCTACCGGCGGATCTTTCAGCTGGGCCACGGGTTGATGGTGAGCTGGGCTGTGTTTGGGGCCATTGCCCTGGCGTCCCAGCACCCCTGGATTGTGCTGATTGAGGGGCAGGCCCAGTCGTTTTTGCTGCGGCTGCGGGGGCCGGTGCCGGTGCCCGAGGACATTGTCATCCTCGGTATTGACGAATATTCGCTCACCCAGGGGGATCTGTACCGGGCTGACCCCGAGCGGTATCCCTTTTTGGCACCGCTGGAGATCTGGCCCTGGCAGCGGCAGGCCTACGCCCAGGCCATTGAGCAGCTGATGGCCGCCGGGGCCAGGGCCGTGGCCATCGACGTGCTGCTGGTGGACCCCAGCGGCTACGGCCCCGCCGATGATGCCGCCCTGCAAGCCACCCTGGCCCGCTGGGGCGACCGGGTGGCGCTGGCCGCCGCCTACGATGTGTCGAGCAGCGACTTTGGCCTGTTTACCAGCCTGCTGGCACCGGTCTATGACGCCCGCACCGGCCTGATCAATTTGGAGGCCGACACCGACGGCAAGTACCGCGCCTTCCCCGACCGAGGCATTGAAAATTTGCGCCAGACCCACGGCTTTATGGACGATTTGCCGTCCCTGGCCGGGGCCACGCTGGCCGCCGCCAACCAGTCCAGTTCAGTCCAGCCCAGTTCCCCCCACCCCAGCCAGCAGCTGTTTTTTTATGGCCCGGCGGGCACCTTCCCGGTGGTGTCGTTTGTGCAGGTGCTGGACCCCACCAACTGGCCACTGATTGCCGACCAGTTTAAAGACAAAATTGTGCTGATCGGCCCCATGGCCGAGTCGTTTCAAGACCGCAAGCGCACCCCCATCGACGGGGCGATGCCGGGGGTAGAAATTCATGCCCACGCCCTGGCGGCGCTGATGGAGGGGCGGGTGGTAAACCCTGCGATCGCAGATCCCCGACTCCTGGGGTTGCTGACGGCAATCGCCATTGGTGGGGTGGGGCTGAGCCTGGGCTACCGACTCACCCAGCCGGTGCCGAGACTGGTGGGGTTTGTGGGTGCGATCGCGGCCTGGGGTGCCCTCGCCTACCTGCTCATGGTGCACCGCGGCCGCCTCGTGCCCCTGGCCATCCCCGTTGCCTGTCTGGGCATGGGCGGCGTCACCTACATCGCCACCGGGGCCGTCAGCAACCGCATGGAAGAACAGCGCCTGCGCCGCACCCTGGAGCGCTACGTCGCCCCCTCCGTCGCCCAGGAAATTCTCAACCAGCCCGAAGACTTCACCAGTCTCACCGTCGGCCAAAAATTTCAGGCGGCGGTTCTATTTTCGGACATTCGCGGGTTTAGCCGCATTTCCTACCAACTCGGGGCCGAGGAAACCGTCAGCCTGCTCAACACCTACCTCGATGTCATGGTCGATGCCATCCTGGCATATCGCGGCACCATCGACAAATTCATCGGCGACGCCGTCATGGCCGAGTTTGGTGCCCCCAAATCCCTCGGCCCCGAGCAAGATGCCCTCGGGGCGATCTCCGCCGCCCTGGCCATGCGCGAGTCCCTGGCCACCCTGCGCATCGACCTTGAGCAGCAGGGGCTGCCCCCCCTGTTCAACGGCATCGGCATTAGCTACGGCGAGCTGGTGGTGGGCAACGTCGGGTCGATACAGCGGCTCGAATACACCGCCATTGGCGACACCGTCAACGTCGCCAGCCGCATTGAGGGCCTCACCAAAATGATCGGCACCGATATTTTAATTACCCAGCCCTGCTACGACCTGGTCAAAGACCACATCATCGCCATCGACCACGGCACCCACGTGCTGGCCGGGCGGGAGCAAGAATCGGTGCAGGTGTACGGCGTTGTCGCCTTCAAAAACCAGGACGACCACCTCTATCAGCAGGTGCAAAAAGACCTGATCCAGCACCTCAACCAGCCCAAGGCGATCACCTTGACCAGCCGCGATCAGCCCGATCACCCCGGCCCTTGAACACCCTGAGCAGGGAGGTCAGCCTAAAAAAAGTGGGTCAGCGTAACCGCCAACCCACCCTCTTATTCAGTCCTCAATGGCTGATTTTCAAGGTCTAAGCACCCACCGTCCCAGGCGCTTAACCCTCGAGTTATCGGCCCGGTTTGTCGGTCTAGACAGCGGCCAGCTCAGGGGCAGGGCGCTTGCTGTGGCGAATGCCCTCAATGGCCGCCGCATAGTCCGGCGCGTTGAACACCGCAGAACCGGCCACAATGGCGTTGGCCCCCGCCTCCAGCACCTGCCAGGTGTTGTTGACCTTG
>DATIVG010000032.1:0-4190 GCA_035466075.1 Nodosilinea sp.
GGTCGATCGCTGGGGCCGCCGCTGGCTGATTCCCCCCGGCTTGGCGATGGCGGCGTTGGCCGGGCTGACGATGATTCCCTACATTCCGCCGTTAGGAACGACCGCCGCAATTTTGGTGCTCTCGTTGGGCTACGACCTGACTCAGCCGCTGTTTGTGGGCATTGTCACCGATCTGGGCGACGGCAAAAGCCTGGGGCAGACCATGGGGCTGAAGGTGTTTGTGCTGTTTACGGGCTTTGGTCTGGGCAGCCTGCTGTTTGGCGAAGCCTTGCGCTGGGGGTTTGCCGCCGCTCTGGCGGTGTTCGCCGGGTTGCAGTTGGTGGCGGCGATCGCCGCCA
This sequence comes from Nodosilinea sp., assembly GCA_035466075.1. Taxonomy (GTDB): domain Bacteria; phylum Cyanobacteriota; class Cyanobacteriia; order Phormidesmidales; family Phormidesmidaceae; genus Nodosilinea. Next base: position 339 of record DATIVG010000032.1, read on the forward strand.
TTCCCCTATTCTGGCAAGAGAAGCCCCGGGCGCTACCCGCCTCAGATTGACCCGTTTCAACCCGTTTCAGACTAAAATTAAGGCCAACTGGTGGCGGCGAGCGCGGCCCCTCGGTGAGGCTATCACAGCCAGTGTTTTGGGTAGGGGCGGCCCGGAATCCAGCGGCTAAGGCCACCGTGCACAGCAATAGCAACACGGCCCCTGTAAACACGGGGGTAAAGACAAAATCCCAAGCGGCATCGCCCATGACCCCCACTAGGGCAATTGCTCCCGCCGGGGGATGCAGGGTGTGGGTGAGCTGCATGAGCTGACTAATTGTTCTTGGATGCTCTTGGGCAAGCGCTGGGTTAACCTGCGATCGCATCATCCACAACGATTATCTGTCCAGACTAAGGACTCACTTCAGCGCGATCGCGAAAGCCCCGCCCTCTCGATACAGGCAGCATTTACGCATCAAGCTCCGCCAAAAGTCCAGCATATAGTTTTTTGCCAATGCGCCCAGCCTTGAGTAACTCAGCCAGACTGGCCTGGGCCACGGTTGAAGAAATAACTCGCTCTCGGTAAGCCTTAAGGATTTGCCCTGCCATGCCAGAAAACCTTAAGCCAAGAGATTTAGCAACCTGTCTGCCCCGCTCTTCCTCGATCAGCAGAGGTAATTGCTGCTTCCAGGCCATCTGAATAGCTTGCCTTTCCCCGACATCCAGGCGATTGTACCCAGGGAATGTTTCTGTATTGGCAACCTCAACAACCGAGACAAACGCACCAAGATCGTAATGACTGCGGTAGGCTTCCCAGCCTGAGAACATCCCCTGATACAGTTCTTGGGAAACAGCTCCTGGAATCAAAATTTGGCCATAGAGCTGCTGCATCCAACCGTAACCATTCGATAGCTTTTCCAGGCTAATCAGTGGCCCAGTATCACTAACGATGATATTTGGAGCCATTAGGCATTTAGCTCAACATCAAGATTATCGTCACTATCTACTAACGCCGAGAATCCGTAGTGGGGTAGTATCTCCTCGAATGACCGACGCGTCACGTTCAGAATCTGACAAGCCTGGTAGGCCGATACTTTACCCGTTGAATACAGCACAGCCATCAAGGCTTCTTGGACATACTTTTGATCCACATTCACGGAGTCCGGCAGTTCAAGCTGCATTTGCATAGAGAGTATCCCTACTTAAGCTATTCAGCCATTATGGCCGATCACCCCGCTTGACTTAGCCAGCGGCGACTAGCGCCTGAATTGGTTCCCCCGTCAGGCTAAAGGGTCGCACTTCGGTAATCTTGACCTGCACCAGCTCGCCCTTCAATTCGGCAAAATCGCCAGCAAAGAAGGCCAGCCGGTTGCCGCGGGTGCGGCCCATCACCTGGGCTGGGTTCTTGGGGTTGGCGGCCTCCACCAGCACTTCTTCGATGCGGCCCGCGTAACGCTGCGATCGCTCCGCCGCCTTGGTATTCACCAAATGGTTGAGGCGCTGGAGGCGGTCGGCCTTCACCTCCTCGGAGAGCTGATTTTCCCAGAGGGCGGCGGGGGTGCCGGGGCGGGGCGAATAGGCCGCCGTGTTGAGCTGGTCAAAGGCGATATCGTTAACCAAATCCAGGGTGTGCTGAAACTGCTCCTCGGTTTCGCCAGGGAAGCCAACGATCGCATCGGCGCTGATCGCCGCATCGGGCATGTAGCGGCGCACCGTGTCGATAATGCGGCGATACTTTTCGTGGGTGTAGCCCCGCGCCATCGCCTTCAACAGGTCGTTGTCGCCCGACTGAAAGGGAATGTGGAAGTGCTCGCACACCTTGGGCAGCTCGGCGCAGGCGCGCACCAGCCGCTCGGTAAAGTAGCGGGGGTGGCTGGTGGCAAAGCGAATCCGCTCAATGCCCGGCACATCGTGGACGAAGTACAGCAGGTCGGTAAAGGTGTGCTGGTGCCGCCCCTCGGTGGTAGAGCCCGGCAGATCGCGCCCGTAGGCGTCAATGTTTTGGCCCAGCAGAGTGACCTCTTTAAACCCCTGGCGGCCCAGCTCCTCCATCTCGGCGCGAATGGCCTCGGGGGTGCGCGACTGCTCAACGCCGCGCACGCCGGGCACCACACAGTAGGTGCAGCGCTCGTTGCAGCCGTAGATCACATTCACCCAGGCGGTAATGGTGCTATCGCGGCGGGGCTTGGTAATGTCCTCCATAATATCCACCTCTTCGGTGGCCACCACCTGGTTGCCGTCAAACACCTGCTCCAGCAGGTCCTGCAGGCGGTTGGCGTGCTGCGGCCCCATCACCAGGTCAAGCTCCGGCACCCGTCGCAGCAGCGCCTCGCCCTCCTGCTGGGCCACGCACCCGGCCACAATCAGCGTCAGCTCAGGGTTTTCGTGCTTGCGCTTAGCCTGGCGACCCAGGTAGGAGTAGACCTTTTGCTCGGCGTTGTCGCGAATGGTGCAGGTGTTGTAGAGCACCACATCGGCGTCGTAGGGGTCATCGGTCCAGGTCAGGCCCATGGTGTCGAGAATGCCCGCCATGCGCTCGGAGTCGGCCTTGTTCATCTGGCAGCCGAAGGTGGTGATGTGGTATTGACGGGCAGAACCGGCCATAGGTCTAGGCTTTGGGTATAGCAACAACGCAGTTTCCCATTTTAGCGCTATGGCTCTGCTTCACCGGGGGCAATGACCAAATTTGGCGGCGGCTGACTCGGCACCCCCGCCTCGCCCAGGGTTAGAACTACTCGGTATGCTCTGCGGCCATGGCCATGGACCCACCCCAATGGAGTGGCTGCCCTTATTCCAGGCATCCAGAGTGATAACAATTCAGACCGGGCTGGAATGCTGCACCGGCACAAAGGGAAGTTGGAGTAGTGAAACCAGCGGAGTAGCTCCACTGGCGTGACTATTCAGCCAATGGAGCCAAGGTTGAGTAATTACCCAACACACTCAAAACACTTGATTGCTAAAAACAGGGCGGATGATGGGGCTCGAACCCACGAATGGTGGAATCACAATCCACTGCCTTAACCACTTGGCTACACCCGCCATAATTGCGGTTCTCAGTATAACACCGAAATTGGCTACTTTCTACACAGACGACAACTTTTCTGAACTGCCCGTTGCCTTGGTGGGCGGCAGTCGCAGCCCGTAGAATCGATAGCGCCGGGTAAATTTATCGCAGACAGAGTATTTCTCCGGCGCATCCACTTAGGTCAGTTATGCCGTATTGCCATCAGATCGTTTCGCCTGCTGCACCTATGTCGGTTTCTATCATTATTCCCACCTGGAATGAGGCCGCTTGCCTGGGCCGCACCCTGGGTAGTTTGCAGACCCTCAACCCGCCGCCGCGGGAGGTGGTGGTGGTGGATGGGGGCAGCTGCGATCGCACCCTTGCCATCGCCCGCGCCTGGAGCGATCGCCTGCCGCTGACCATCATCGCTGCCCCTGCCCCGGGTCGCTCCGTGCAAATGAACCTGGGGGCGAGGGCAGCCAAGGGTGAGGTGCTCTGTTTTCTCCACGCCGACACCCTGGTGCCCGACGATCTGGTCAGCGTTGTCCAAAACACCCTGGTCAACCCGGCTGTCGCCTGCGGCGGCTTTATTTCACTCATGACCGGGCCGCGCTCCATTCGCTGGGGCATCTCATTGCACAACGCCATGAAAACCTACTACGCCCCGCTGTTGTTTCATCCCTACCTGTTTTTTGCCCGGGGGCTGCGGCTGCTGTTTGGCGACCAGGTGATGTTTTGCCGCCGCACCGACTTTCTCGCCTGCGGCGGCTTCGACCCCGCCCTGCCGATCATGGAAGAAGCCGATCTCTGCCTCAAGCTCTGCCGCCGCGGACGCATTCGCCAAATCAATCGGGTGGTGCAATCCTCCGA
>DATIVG010000033.1:0-4514 GCA_035466075.1 Nodosilinea sp.
TAAGAAAACCCCGTTAAGAAGGCCATATAACCATGAGCATTGTTAAGACGCTGATCGTCAATGCCGATGCCGAGTGCCGCTACCTCACCCCCGGCGAGATCGACCAGATGCGGCTGTATGTCGCCAGCGGTGCCCGGCGGGTGCAGCTGGTGCGGGCCCTGGCCGAGGGGCGCGATCGCATCGTCAAGCAGGCGGCTACCCAGCTGTTTCAGACCCGCCCCAGCCTGGCGGCCCCCGGCGGCAACGCCTACGGCAACGAAATGACCGCCCTCTGCCTGCGCGATATGGACTACTACCTGCGCCTGGTCAGCTACGCCGTAGCAGCGGGCGACACCGCCCCCCTGGAGGAGATCGGGGTGATTGGGGTGCGCCAGATGTATGCCTCCCTCGGCACCCCCATGGAGGGCATCACCGCCAGCATTCGCGCCATGAAAACCGTGGCCACAGCGCTGCTCTCCGCCGCCGATGCCGCTGAGGTGGGCCTTTACTTTGACTACCTGATCCAAGCTTTTCAATAAACTGCCCCGGACTTTTACAGAGCCAATCCCATGACCATGACCCGCCAGCTGCCAGTTTCTGCCTCACTCTGCACTAGCTGGCAGCCCGGTACCCTCGATCAAAAGCAGGCTGGCAGCCGCCAGCTGTGCCCCTGTTGCTCCCACGTGCTGCTGCGCCACACCCGCGGCCACCAGCAGTACTGGCGCTGCGGCCACTGCCACCAGGCCATGCCCGTTCTCAACGACGGCCCTTCGTTTACGGCCTAGGCAGCCCGCACCGGGCAATGTGTTTTTTGACCATACCCACCGTTCAGCAAGGCCCCCTCTATGTCGAACGCCAACCCGGTCATGACTGAGTCAATGATGGCCAAACCGGCCACGGCCAGCCCCGCCATGCTCCGCGATGTTCAGATTTTGGTGGTCGATAACGACGCCGACAGCCGCTTTCTCTACGCCACCCTGTTTGAACCCTACGGGGCCAAGGTCACGGGTCTAGACTCGGTGGGCGAGGCCCTAGACCAGATCCGTAGTTTTACCCCCGACATTTTGATCTGCGAAATCAGATTTATTAACGAAACCATTTTTCCGCTGCTGCGGCAGCTCAGGGCCAGCGCTCGGCAGCGGCAGGCCAGCATTCCGGTGCTGGTGGTGTCGGCCTACTGCTCGGCCAAGCTCGATGAAACGCTGCGGGCCCAGGTAACGGGCCAGCTGCTCAAGCCCATTGACATTCACCAGCTGGTGGATGAGGTGTGGGGTTTGGTGCAGCTGTCGCGGCAGACTGGCCCCCTGCACAGCCGAGATCGTCAGGCCCGGTTGGCCAAGAATCGTTGCGATTTTATACAACCTGTACAAATCGAATCTTTAGTTAACCAACGGTAAATGACAATTGTTGGCAGTTTTGATTCACCCATGACCGGGGTGATCGGCCAGGAGCCCGGCCAGAGGCCGCTCCTGGCCACCAACGCAATGCAGTGAACCAACCCAGGGGGAACCATGACCCACGACAACGGCCAGCCCAAGGACACCAATGTGGCCCCAGCGGGGCACAGCGACGGCAGCGAGTTGATTCCGGCGGAGGTGCAGGCCAAGCAGGTCGACAATGCCCCCACCGAAACGGTCGCCGTGCCAGGCACCACCGTCGACGATGAAGGGCTGATCAACAACTTTGCCACCGAGCCCAAGGTCTACCCGGCCACCTACCCCTCGCCCAGTAAGCAGCGGCAGTACGTGGTTTGGGGCGCTGCGGCGCTGGCGTTTGTGGCGCTGCTGCTGTTTGTGGCCAAGTCGGTGAGCTAGCCCTGGGAGCCAGCGCCCACGTCGCCCAGGTAGGTGTCGGTGAGGTGGGGCTGGTAGAGCCGGTAGGCGCTGCGGCCCTCGTGCTTGGCCTGGTAGAGGGCGCGATCGGCGTGGCGCAGCAGGGTGGAGGGGTCGTTGCCGTCGGCGGGAAATAGGGCCACGCCAATGCTGGCGCTGGTGCTGAGCGGGTGGTGGTCGATGGTAAAGGTGGGGCGCAGGCTCTTGAGGATGCGATCGCAGGTTGGCCCCACCGGCTCGGCGGCGGTGAGCCGGGAGAGCACCAAAATAAATTCATCGCCGCCCCAGCGCACCAGCAGGTCTTCCTCGCGCAGGCACTTGGCCAGGCGGTGGGCCACCTGGTGCAGCAGCAGATCGCCCAGCTCGTGGCCGTAGGTATCGTTGATGGTTTTGAAATGGTCGAGGTCTAAAAAGGCCACCGCCACCTGGGTATTTTGGCGCTGGGCCTGGGCCAGGGCCTTGGGCAGGTAGGTGTCGAGAAAGGCGCGGTTGGGCAGCCCGGTGAGCTGGTCGTAGTAGGCCTGGCGGTGAATTTTGGCCTCGGCCTGCTTTTGCTGGGTAATGTCGCGCACCAGCCAGCGCAGGCGCGATTCGTCGCCCTCGCGGCTGGTGGATACGGTAATGGCCACGTCGATGGGCGGGCCTTCCCGCGGCATAATCTGGGTTTCCCAGGTGTGCACCGGCAGCAGCGGCGAGGCGCGGGCGGGGTTGAGCCGAGTCAGCATGGCGTAGAGGTCGGCCCGGTTTTCGGGGACCAAAAACAGCACCAGGGGTTTGCCCACCAGCGTCATTTGGGGTTGCCGCAGCAGGGCTGCGATCGCAACATTCGCCGCCTGGATCACCCCCCTGACATCGCTGACCAGATAGCCATCCGGGGCCAGGTTAAACAGGTCCTGGTAGCGCTGACGCTCCAGCTCCAGCTGCTGCCGGTAGTCGATCAGCGCCTGGTTTTGGCCAATCAGCTCCTCGTGGGCGGTGCGCAATTCCTCCAGCACCAGGCTCAGATCGGCCAGGGCCTCGGCCAGCAGACCCGGCTGCACCGGCAGCTCGGTGGCGCGCTGGTGCAGCAGCAGGGCGCGCTGCTGCACCGCATCAATCCGCCCAAACATCATATTCATTCAGCCCTTCCTCGCGGCAGTTGGCGGCAGCAGTCGTCCAGTTCTTGGCGCAGTTGGGCATTGGCCTCGGTGAGGGCGGCGGTGCGGGCTGCCACCTGGCGCTCCACCTCGTCGTGGGCCGCCTGCAAATCGGTTTCCAGGCGCTGCTGTAGCGACACATCCCGCAGCAGCCAGAGAATGGTACCCGCCTCGCGGCGGCTGTCTTTGAGGTAGCTGGTGGTGATCGCCACCGTCACCGGCCCCGCCCGCCGCCCCGCCAGGGTCACCTCCCAGGGCTCCACCGGCCCGCTCTGGCCCAGCCGCTGCTGAAACAAGGGCCAGTCGCCGTGCTCGATCAGCACCACCAGGGGTTTACCCACCAGCCCCTCCTCCGGCAGCGAAAACAGCGCCGCCGCCGCCCGGTTGGCGTGGTAAATCTTGCCTTTCTCGTCGGTGACCAGATAGCCATCGGGGGCCAGCTCAAACAGGGTGCGGTAGCGCTGGCGCTCGAGATCGACCTCAAAGCGGGCCTGGGTGAGGGCCTGGTTTTGCTGGTGCAGCTCGGCGTCCACCGCCTGCAATTCTTCAAGGACAAAATAAAGTTCATTCAGAGCTAGCGACAGCAGCTCCGGCTCTGGGGGCCGGGCTGTCGCCCGCTCTCGCAGCACCAGCGCCCGCTGGTAAACTGCCTCAATTTGTTGAGAGATGCTCATAGATAGTCTCTCCGCTGATGGGGCTTTTATCCGCCAAAACACTCACTAGAGAATGCCCTAGGAATCAGCCTCTTACTCTATTGTTCCAGGTTTTTTCTATTACTCTAAAAAAGATACCAATGTTATTGCTTGAAATAAATAAATTTGATCGCCATTTCTTCATCTAAGTCAGCTATTTATTGAGAACTTTACTGACAGAAAATCGGCAACGTATCGCTGCCTACAATAAACGCAAATATCCCCCCAATTCCCCTTAAAAAATAGGTCTCTATCCCCCTTTTTATAGAGGCCTTTGGCTTCCCGCCCGGTATGGGGCAGGGGGAGTCAGCCGGTGACTCCCCCTGAGATGCCGAGATTCTGGGATCCTGAGATTGGAGTCCGAACAGTTTTGGAACCCCAGCCTTGCTGTCTTGATCCGAGATGAGACAGCATGATCTCGAACTAAGGGTGACTAAAACTAACAAAAGATCGCGGTTCAGACACCCGCTCAGGCGCAAATTTTGCCATGGGCAGAGCGATCGCTACAACCCAATCGACAACATCAAAGCAACCATTGACCGAGAGTAATAATCGCCACAGCACCGGGGTCAAGTCAGAGCGTGTTTGAAAAGCAGTTTGCTGTAGCTTTAGTCACCTGCTGATCCCCCCCGCCCCCCTTAAAAAGGGGGGTTAAAGGTCCCCCTTTTTATAGACGCTTGCGGCTTCCCGCAGGGTAGGGGGATTTAGGGGGCGTTTGAAAAGTGAGTCGCTGTAGCTTTAGTTACCTGCTGATCCCCCCTGCCCCCCTTAAAAAGGGGGGTAAAAGTCCCCCTTTTTAAGGGGGATTTAGGGGGATCGTCACTTTTGCTACAAAAAATAGGACTTTTCAAACATCCTCTTAGGGGGATCTCCAC
>DATIVG010000034.1:0-3306 GCA_035466075.1 Nodosilinea sp.
GCTTTTGCCGGGCTGGCGACGGGCTAATGGCCCCAGGGCTAGCCATCGGCGGGCCAGAGCTGGCGGTGCTGGCCTCGGCCCAGTGCACAGCGGTGCCGGTGTTTCGCCAGCCGCGGGTGGCAATTCTCTCCACTGGCGACGAGCTGGTGACGCCCGAGACCCCGCTGCAGCCAGGGCAAATTGTGGACTCCAACCAGTATGCCCTGGCGGCGCTGGTGCGCCAGGCGGGGGCCATTCCGATCGCGATGGGTATTGTGCCCGACCAGCCGGAGGCGCTGCGGGAGGCGATCACGGCGGCGCTGGCCCAGGCCGACGTGGTGGTGTCGTCGGGGGGGGTGTCGGTGGGGGACTACGACTACGTCGATGAGATCCTGGCGGCCCTGGGGGCAACGCTGCACATTCGCGCGGTGGCGGTGAAGCCGGGCAAGCCGCTGACGGTGGCCACCTTTCCCGCGGGCGGGGCGGCGCTGTACGTGGGCCTGCCGGGGAATCCGGTGTCGGCCCTGGTGACCTTTTGGCGGTTTGTGGCACCGGCGCTGCGCAAAAGCGCGGGGGCGGCGGAGTGGGGGCCGGTGTTTGTGCCTGCGACCACGCGCCATGGGCTGAAGGCGGGCGGCCAGCGGGAGACCTATCTGTGGGGGCGGCTGGCCCCGACGGCGGCGGGGTACGAGTTTGAGCTGGCCGGGGGCGGCCACAGCTCAGGCAATTTGATTAACCTGGCGGGCACCAATGGGCTGGCGGTGGTGCCGGTGGGGACGGAGCTGATCCCGGCGGGGGAAACGGTGATGGTGATGGTAATGGGGTGATGGAGTGGCGGAGGATGGGGCGGCTCAGGGGTGGGCTGAGATCGCACAGACATATTCCATCGCTGCCGAATTCAGCGGGTCAGGATCCACCGGCAGCCAGGTGCTGCTGCCCACCGGGCCGTTGAAGGCCACATCGCGAAAGCGGCGGTGCGGGCAGTCGTACTCGGTCACGTAGTCGGTGCGCTGGGGGGCACCGGTGCGGCTATCGACGTAGTAGCTGCCCACCCGCACCTGCCCCTGGCCCAGGGGCTCAATCGAGTCAATATCGACAAACTGCTGCTGCTGGCCCTGGCTGGCGGCGGCCACCGGGTACCAGGTGACGGCCAGGGCGCTGGCCGGGGCAGCACCCCAGCCGAGGCAGCACCCCAGCCAAAGGGTGAAAAGCAGGCCTAGTATCCGTTTCCACCCCTGGGTTGGGAGCAGAGGGCAGAGCTGAGACAAAGGTGAGTGTTGCTGCACGGCGGCCGATCTGGGAGGATAGTGTCTTCATCCTAAAGGGATGCCCGAGCAATTGGCCCTGCCGTTTTCAGTCTCCCCTACTCCAGGGCAGGAAGATGTCATCTCACCAGGAGTCTTGCCATGACCGGCACGGTGCGCACGATTACCACAGTCATTGCCCGCGCGGGGCAGGAGGCAGCGCTCAAAGCGCTGCTGGTGGAAGTGACCGAGCTGGCGCGAGAAAACCCTGGCTGTCTCCACTACGAACTGCTGCAAGGTCACTCCAACCTGGGCGAATTTGTGGCCATCGGCCAATGGCAGGATGAATCGTCGTTTCAAACCCACTACCGCTCGGGCTACATGGATGAGTTCATGCGCGAAATTCCTGAGCTGGTCGATCACCCCCCCGACATTCAGTGGTACACCCTGGTGATGTAGCCGGTCTCCGGTGGGCAGGTCTGCCAAGGGGTTGCGAACTAGAGGGTCGGGAAAAAGAGGGCTCGGTAGGCACCCATCAGCGCTTCGCCCCAAAAGATAGTCAGCACGGCGCCGATCGCCAAAAAGGGGCCAAAGGGCATCGGCTGGCGACGACTGATGAGCTTAAGTGCGATCGCACCTCCCCCCACCGCCGCCCCCACCACGCAGGCCAAAAACCCGCTCAGCAGCACCCCCTGCCAACCCAGCCAGGCCCCAAGCATCGCCGCCAGCTTGGCATCGCCGCCGCCCATCGCCGTCTGCCCCAGGGCCGCCGAGGCAAAGATCGTAATCAAATCAAAGATCCAAATCCCCAACACCGCCCCTAAGACGCCGCCCATCAGCCCCTCGATCGGGCTCGGCCAGGGCTCCCCCCGCAGCAGCGGCAGGGCCGTGCTCACCACCAGCCCCAGCCCCAGCCCCGACTGCGTCAGCGGGTTCGGCAGCGTCAGCGTGTCGAGATCGATAAAGGCCAGCGCCACCAGCCAGCTCAGCAGCAGCCAGTAGCCCACCGTCGCCCAGGTCAGGCCCACCAGCCAAAAGGTCGCCAAAAACAGCGCCCCGGTAAACGCCTCAATCAGCGGGTAGCGAGGCGAGATCGGCGCCCGACAGTAGCGACAGCGCCCCTTGAGCCACAGCCAGCCCAGCACCGGCACATTGTCGTAGGGTTGCAGCCGGGTTTCGCACCGGGGGCAGCGGGAGGGCGGGTGCAGCAGCGACAGCCCCGCCGGCACGCGGTAGATCACCACATTGAGAAAGCTGCCCACGGCGGCGCCGCAGCAAAACACAAGGGCAGAGGTGACAAGGGCATCCATAGGGGCGGCGCGACAAAAAGACGTTAAAAAGACGTTTGGGGTGGCTAGGCTCAGCATGCCCGCCTGGAGACCGCGAACTATCCCCAGGAGCAGACCCAGGCCGCTCAACGCCCCTACAATCAAGGGCAGTTATTCTCCCCAATTATTCTATGGCTCCTGACGCTATGTCTTGCTCCCCCGACACCCAGGCCATCCACAGCGGTCGGGGCATTGACCCGGCCACCGGGGCCCTGACCCCGCCCATTCACCTATCAACCACCTTTGAGCGGGCTGGGGACGGCAGCTACCCCCACGGCTACGTCTATGGCCGCAGCGGCAACCCCAACCGCGACGCCCTCGAAACCGCCCTGGCCACCCTGGAACAGGGCACAGCAGCGGCCACCTTTGCCTCCGGTTCGGCGGCCACCTTTAGCCTGCTGCAAGCCCTGCGCCCCGACGATCACGTGATTGCCCCCCAGAGCGTCTACTTTGGCGTGCAGCAAATGCTGAGCCAAATTTTTGCCCCCTGGGGCCTCAGCTACACCCTGGTCGATACCACCGATCTCGACGCTTTGGCCGCGGCCCTGCGCCCCAACACCCGCCTGGTGCTGATCGAAACCCCCTCCAACCCCCAGCTGGCCGTCACCGATATCCAGGCGGTGGCCGACTTGGCCCACCAGACGAGCGCCTACCTGGCCTGCGACAACACCATTGCCTCCCCGGTGCTGCAAACCCCCCTCACCCACGGAGCCGACTTTGTCATCCACGCCACCACCAAATACCTGGCCGGCCAC
>DATIVG010000035.1:0-3591 GCA_035466075.1 Nodosilinea sp.
CCCATGCCCCTCCACCCCCTCCAAACTCCCCACAGCGGCTACCACTGGGATGGCAACGCCAGTCGATTCTTCGAGGGTTGGTACTTTCGCCTGACGCTGCCGGAGGCTCGGCAGACCTTTGCCTTTATGTACTCCATCGAAGATCCGGGGGGAGGGCAGCCCTACAGCGGCGGCACGGCGCAAGTTTTGGGCCCCGACGACGGCTACTTTTGCCGCACGTTTCCCGCTGTCGGGCAGTTTTGGGCCTGGAGAGAGGGTTTGGGGCTGGGGCACTGGCGCGGAAACCCCAAAAGCCAGCCCTGTCTGTCGTCGTCAGACCTTCAGGATCAATTCAAAGATCAAATTCAAGCTCAAATCCTGGAGGGCTATCAGGTGACGGCCACCGGGCATCAGGGTTATTTAAACGATCCAGTACTGGGTGCCGTGGCCTGGGACTACCGCACCGAGCCGGTCTATGGCTGGGGCAGCAGCGGCCAGCCCCAGCAATCGACCGCCGGGCTGCTCTCGAGCCTGCCCATTTTTGAGCCGGGCTGGCAGATTTTGATGGCCCACGGCCTGGCCACCGGCTGGGTGGAGTGGCAGGGTCAGCGCTATGAGTTCACCCAGGCCCCGGCCTACAGCGAAAAAAACTGGGGCCGATCGTTTCCCAAAAAGTGGTTTTGGCTCAACTGCAACGCCTTTAATGACCTACCCGATCTGGCTCTCACCGCCGTTGGGGCTCGCCGCCAGGTGCTGGGCTGGACGGAATCGGTGGCCATGGTGGGCCTTCACCACGGAGGGCAGTTCTACGAATTTGTGCCGTGGAATGCGCGGGTGAGCTGGCGGGTGGAACCCTGGGGCCGCTGGCACCTGCGGGGTGAAACGGCGGACTGGGTGGTGGAGGTCACCGGCACCACCGCCCACCCAGGTACCCTGGTGCGGGTGCCCACCGAGGCGGGCATGGCCCTGCGCTGCCGCGACACCGCCCAGGGCGACCTCACCCTGGCCCTGTGGCGCAAGCAGGGAAGCCAGCGGCAGCTGATCGTGAGGGCCACCAGTGCCCAGGCCGGGCTGGAGGTGGGCGGCGGCCCCTGGGATCGGGCTTGGATAAAGGAGTGATGCGCCGGCATAATCCGCAGGCCACCAGCGATAGACTGGGCTAGTAGCGCAATGGCCGTCCCCGGCTCCCTGCATGGCCCCTCCCCACCACCAGCTGCTCACCCAGGTCGCCCGGATGTTTCCGGATGCGCTGTTTTACGCTCCCACCACAGCCCCCCTGGTGGCCCTCACCATCGACGATGTGCCGACGCCGGGCGATCGCGACGATGCCTCGACCCGCCTCATTCTCGACGCCCTCGACACCTACAACCGCCGGGCCCCGCAGCCGGTGCAGGCGACGTTTTTTGTGATTACCGACCATCTGAATCCGGGCAGCCGGATTTTGCCAGACATTCTGGCGCGGGGCCACGAAATTGCCAACCACGGCACCTGCGACACCACCCCGGCCATGCTGCAACCGGCCCAGTTTGCCCGCCATTTTCAGGAGGCCCACGACCGCATTACGGAGCTGATTCAGCAGCCCCTGCGCTGGTATCGGCCCGGGCGGGGGCTCTACAACCGCGCCATGGTGGAGCATATTCGGCTGACGCCGGGCTATGAGTCGCGGGTAGCCCTGGCCTCGATGATTCCGTTTGACACCCTGCGGCTGCTCAGCACCCCCAACCTCAACACCTGGTATCTGGGGCAGTTTATTTTTCCGGGGGCGATTTTTGTCATGCACGGCGGCTCCATGGAGCGCTGCCTGCAAACGGCCCAGGCCCTGCCCACCTTGCTCAAGCTGATTGAGCGCCAGGGCTGCCGGGTGGTCACCCTCTCCACCCTGTACGACAGCATTTTGGGCCCTGAAAGCCCTGGCCCCGAGAGTGCTAACCCTGAGAGTGCTGACCCTGAGAGTGCTGGCCCTACAGCAGAAACTCCCGCAGCGCCATCGCCACCCCGTCGGCCTCTACCCCCGGTGCCACCCAGTCGGCCCCCTGTTTGACCGGGTCGGGGGCGTCGCCCATGGCCACGCCGATGCCGGCGTAGCGCAGCATTTCGAGGTCGTTGTAGTTGTCGCCGATGGTCATCACCTGGTCGGAGGTGAGGCCGAGCAAATCTTCGGCCAAGAACCGCACTGCTTCGCCCTTGTTGGCCTGGGGGTGGGTCGCTTCGACGAAATATTCGACCGAGCGGGTGAGGTAGAGGTCGTCGGTGGGGTAGCGCTGGCCCAGGTGGCTGAGAATATCGGTGAGCAGGCCGACGTTTTCGCTGAGGGCGAGCAGTTTGGTGGTGTCGATTGCGGCGTTGCGGGCCAGCAGGGCGGCCAGGTCGCCCGCCGCCACGGGTTCAATGCCCGAGCGCTGGGCGTAGGCCTTGGTGTCGTCAATGACGGCCCGCACGTGGAGCTGATCGTCGATATAGAGGTGAATCGACAGCTCATTCTTGGCTTCCATGGGGGCCAGGTAGGCCAAAATTTCGAGGGCCAGCTGCCGGGGTAGGGGCGTGTGGCGGTGCAGGGTTTGGGTGTGGGGGTCTTTGATGAAGGCCCCCTGGTAGGCCATCAGCGGCAGGGTGGAGCCCACCGCCTGGTAAAACCGCAGGGCCGATTGGTACATGCGCCCGGTTGCGATCGCAACCGCCACCCCCCGCTGCTGCACCGCTCGAATCGCCTCCAGCACCGGCGCATTGATCTGGTTAGACTCACCGGCCAGGGTACCGTCGATATCGAGCACCAAAAGACGAATATCAGCCGTCATGGGGTCAGCCTGCAATGGGTTTCGCGTCTATTATCTCTGGCGGCGGGCTATTTCACCCAGGCGGCACCGATCTGGCGGCACCGATCTGGCGGCACCGATCTGGTGGTCACGGCCCCCATAGCGGCCCCAACCCTGGGGCTAGGGGTGGCTACTCTGCCAGGCCGCCTCAAAGAAGGCCAGCTCACAATCCATGGCGTAGCGGTAGGCGGCTCGGTGATCGGGCGTATCGGTCGCCTGGGCATCGATGAGCGCCTCCAGCTGGGCGGCCAGGGGCTCAAACTGGTCGCTGCTGTAGGTGTCAATCCAGGCCCGGTAGCGGTGGGGCGGCGGGTTAAGCCGCGCCAGCGCCTGGCCCAAAAAAGCGTAGAGCCGCATGCAGGGAGCCATGGCGATCGCCGTGGCGGCGGGCGCTTGCCCCCAGGCGGTGCTGAGCAAAAAGTCGGTGTAGCGGCGGGTGGCGGCACCGGGGGCCACCGCAGCCAGGTCTACCCCCCACTCCTGGGCGTAGCCGCCGTGGAGATTCAGCTCGGCCAGCACCCCCTCCGCCAGCCGGTGAAAGGTCTGAAAGTCGTCCCAGGTCGGTGCTTTGGCGGCAGCAATGCTGTAGGCGCGGGCAAAGGCCTCTAGAAAGAAAGCGTCTTGACCGACGTAGTAGGCAAATGTTTCCACCGGCAGGGTGCCGTCGCCCAGGCCCTGCACAAAGGGATGATGGAGGCAGGCGGTGGCAAGGTCGTCGTTGGCGTGCCAGAGGGTGTGGGAGAGGGGCATGGGGAGTGGGGGGGGTGGGGGAGGTGGGGGGGGTGGGGGAGGTGGGGGG
>DATIVG010000036.1:0-4226 GCA_035466075.1 Nodosilinea sp.
ATCATCAACACGCCGAACCAGCCCACATACAGGCGGTTCTCGGTGCTGGTTACCCACTGGCAGAATTGCTCCCACAGGGAGGCGCTCTCGCGCCGCTGTAGAGTCGTGGTCATGATGTATTAGTCCAGGTAAATGTACTAAATATGTAGCTGAGATTTAATTCAGCTGTCGTTACATTAGCACACATTCCTCAATAGACCTAAATAGAGGTGAGAGAAAAATAATCCATCGGCCCAACCGCAGGCGGGTTTGTTGCAATCCCGTACGGTTGGTGGTGGAATAGGAATCTGCATTGCCCCACCTTCGGTGAGGGCAGTCCAGGGGGCGTGGCGGAATGGTAGACGCTACGGACTTAGAAAACTGAGCCTCAGTGGAGAAATTCGCTGAGTGGAAGCTCTCAAACTCAGGGAAACCTACCTCCACCCGTGATCTAGGCTTCGGCCTTGCTAACGGGCTGGACACGGCAATCCTGAGCCAAGCCGGTGACGTCACAGACGCCGGAAGGTGCAGAGGCCCGACGGGAGCTACCCTAACGTGCAGTCGAGGGTAAAGGGAGGGTCCAATTCTCAAAGCCTGGCGCAGGTGTTGTGCTTGCTCAGGCAGCAGCGAAAGCTGCGGGAGGATGAAAATCCGTTGACCTTAAACGGTCGTGAGGGTTCGAGCCCCTCCGCCCCCATACCGCTCAATATCTTTAGCAACGCCCGCAACAGTCGATGCCAGTCATCGGGCCTGCATCGGCGGCTTCCATAATTGGTCGTAGCCGACTGCCTATATCGACAGTCAAGGGGCTAATTTGGTGCGCCAGGTCCGATTGCCGGTAAAATCGCTTTGGTTTCTTGTAGATTTTTCGTCAGCTGGTAAACGCTAGAGCGTGGTAGAGAGAGATTCACCGTACAGGGTTACCGATCTCTAGTGGAGCCCACGCTGGCATAGCACAGGTAGACATTTAACGGCACAGTGACGTGCACAATCTCAGCCCTTTGTCTCAGTTCATTGAGCCATCGTGCTGAGGCTGCATTGAGCTGTGTTATTTTACACGAATAGTTCACGGGGACTACTTAGGGTTTTGCATCTTTCATTTTGAGCCACAGGCCGCCGGGTCAGGGGTGAACCTCAGGGTTCTGATACCTGGCTGTCGAGTGGAGCCTGACTCGGGTGGGCAAGGGTTCGAGAGAATGAATTGGGGTGTGTTGCTACCTGGTGATGGTTGTCTGAGCAGTTCATTACATGGCGTCAGTATCCCTGGCTGACCCGTGGATAGATAGGCTGAGCAGGCCACCTGGGCCGGAACGATCAACTGAGACTTGATGTCAAACAGCAGATTCGGTGGCTAACTCAGACCGCCTGCGGAGGGCTGAGGTTAGGGCTAGGTGCCTATGTCTTGGAACGCTGTGTCTAGATACTCTCCTATGGAGTCCAATGAGTACGAACCTCGGCCAGGACTGACTCTGGCCGAGGCTCAGCATATCATCTATGAGTTCTTGCTCGAAATCGTCAAAATTTGGCACCCTGAGGACGTTTTAGAGGAGTTTCGGCATCTTTTTATTCAGCATACCGACTCGGTTAGCTCCCAGACCCTGCCGGCCCTGCACATTATTTTGTTTGCCAACGACGAGCAGGAATTTCGCAATACCATCAAGCGCTGCTGCTACATTCTGGTCAACAACTGGGAGGTGGCGCGACAGTTTGAATATATTCAAGCTCTAGTTGATCTGTTTTCGGATCCATTAATTCAGCGTCGGACTCTGTCGCCCACGCTGAAGCGCCTGCGCCACTGGCTGAACCGATTTCTGCAGAGCAGTGACTTTGAGGAACTGCGCCTGTTTGCGGCTCGCTATACGGAAGAGCGCACGCTCAATCAGCCGGAGGTCTGGTCGGCGCGCTACAGGTCTTACCTGCTGGTGCCGCAGTACGTTAACGAATCTAACCCCATTGAGCAACGCCAGGCGGCCCGAGCCCTGTCTAAACGCCTGAAGGACAAGTTTAAGTTTGATTTAGCCATGTACACGGCCCACTGCCAGGCGGGGCAGCTGAACGACCGGCCGGTGAAAAACCCGACGGCGCTGGGCGACAGTGCTTTGCGCTTGGTCAAGGCCATTGTGGCTAAGCGGGGGGAGTTTAGCTACAAAAACCTGGCCCGGCTGTTTTTGGAGCAGCTCAAAGGCAGCAGCTACCGGGAGTTTAAAGCAAGCCTGCCCCGCTACCTGCTGTACACCGTCAGCAGTAACCCGATTTCTAAGCAGATTCAGGAGCACCTGGATCTGCGACTGGCGGATCTCTACATCGAGTTTGAGGATGAAGATCTGGACTCGTCGTTGATACTGCGCACCAGCAACCGGGTGATTGACTATTTAATGACGGAGGATCAGGAGCAGCCCTCGCCGCTGTTTTCCCTGGTGCTCTCCCAGGGCAATGCCCTTACGCTGGCCATTGTCTTGCTGAAGCTGGTACTGGTTTCGCGCCCCTCGCTGCCTTACCTGGAGGCGCGTATTGCCAGTTTGATTCGCTATTACGAGCAGTTTCCCCAGTGGGAATGCCAGTGGGTGATCAACTTTTTGGAGGTGTTTCAAATCACCTTTGCCATCTACGGTGAAAATGTTGAGTACAACCTGGTTAAGGTGCCTAGCGCTACCTCGGCCACCCTGGAGGCGATGCTGCGATCGCAGGAGCCAGACCTAGAAACCTTTCGGATTTTTTCCCAGACCCGCCGCCACGGTCAGGAGGCCGCGCCGGAGGATCTGCCCGGTAGCGACGAAGCCCCGCCGACGGCAGACTCCTAGGCTACCCCCCCCGACTCTACTCCAGAGCTGAGGGGCCATCGGCGGGGTGATGGCTGTACCAGGCGTGCAGGGCGCTGTGGTAGATCGTCTGCCAGGGAACGCCGTGGCGGCGGGCCAGGGTGGCGCAGTCTTCGTACTCGGGGTGAATGTTGAGCAGGGCCTGGGTATGGGGATGGTGGGCCACTTTGACGGCGACGGTGCCGTAGGGGGTGCTCAGGGGCTCGATGCGGCGGGGCAGGAACCAGCGCTGCTGGGTCTGGCGACGGATGCCGAGGGTAGGAGTCTCGGCAAAAAGGATATCGGCGCAGGATAGCTCGTCGCTGGGTCGGCACAGCACGGTGAGGAGCAGGCCGGGCCGCGATTTTTTCATGGCGATGGGTTGGGTAAACACCTCCAGGGCTCCGGCGGCGTAGAGGCGCTCGTAGAGGTAGCCCACCACCTGGGGCACCATGTCGTCAATTTGACTGGCCAACAGAACGACGGTGTCGCGGGGGTAGCTGGGGGGTGCTGGCTCGGGTTTGGGGGCGGGGGATAGGGATAGGGGCAGGGGCAGGGCAGGAGTGGGAGCTGCGATCGCAGCCCCCACCCACAGCCGCAGCAGGTTGGGCACCGGCAGGATTTTGCCCCCGGCCCCCAGGCCGGTGCGGTGCAGGGTCATGGGGGGCGGATCGCCAAAATGATCGGCCAGGGCAGTTGCGATCGCGGCCCCCGTCGGAGTCACCAGCTCGCCGTCCAGGCCATTGCTGTAGATCGGCACCTGGCGCTGTTCAAACAGCTTGAGCACCGCCGGAGCTGGCACCGGCAGCCAGCCGTGGGCCGCCCGCACCCGGCCCCGACCGGTGGGCAGCGGCGAGCAAACCAGCTGGTCGATACCCAGGTAGTCGAGGCCGAGACAGGTGCCGACAATATCGACAATGGCGTCGGTGGCTCCGACCTCATGGAAATGCACCTGCTCTAGGGCAATACCGTGGACGGCGGCCTCCGCCTCCGCCAGCCGACGAAACACCGCCAGGCTCCAGCGGCAGGCCCGCTCCGGCAGATTCGCCCGGGTGATCAACTGCTCGATGGCGGGTAGGTTGCGCGTGGGTTGGCCGTCGGCAGCACTGGCCTGGGGAGAGTGGTGCGCCTCGCCGTGGTCGTGGCCTTGGTGGTGGTCATGGCCGTGGCTGTGGCCGGGGTCATGGCCCTCAACCGATCGCGCCTGACTGGCGGACTCCATGGCTGAGGCCCCAGCGCCACCGGTCAGCGTCACCTGGGCCTGGAGGGCGCGCAGCCCGTGATGGTGGGTGGGCGCGACCGAGAGGGTAAATTCGTCATCCAGCCCCAGGGCCGACAGCTGCTCCTGCAGGTAGGCCAGGGGAACGCCCGCATCAACCAGGGCGGCCAGGCACATATCCCCGGCAATGCCCGAGGGACAGTCGAGGTAAGCTAGGGTTTTCAACAGTG
>DATIVG010000037.1:0-2564 GCA_035466075.1 Nodosilinea sp.
GCAGGGTATGACGCTAAGTTGGAACAGCCTGGGAACGGTGGTGCTGGCGATATTGCCCCTGCTGCTGCTGGTCACATCGGCCTTTTTGGCCCTGGAATGTCTGTTTGCCCTGCTGCACCGGCGCTCGGCGGCGGCCTCGGCTGCGCTGCCCGCCGATCTGTCCCTGGCGGTGGTGGTGCCCGCCCACAACGAGGCCGGGGGCATTGGCCCCACCCTGGGCACCATTCTGCCGCAGCTGCGGCCTGGCGACCGCCTGGTGGTGGTGGCCGACAACTGCACCGACAGCACCGCCGCCGAAGCTCGCCAGGCCGGGGCCACGGTGATTGAGCGCCAGCACGACACCCAGCGGGGCAAGGGCTATGCCCTCGACTTTGGCCTGGGCCACCTGGCCGCCGCTGCCCCTGATATCGTTATTTTTGTGGATGCCGACTGCACGCTGCACCCCGGCAGCCTGGCCGCCCTGGCCCACCAGGCCCACCGCACCCAGCGCCCCGTGCAGGCGGTCTACCTGATGGAAAAGCCCCCCAGCCCCGGCCTCAAGGACGGAGTCTCGGCCTTTGCCTTTAAGGTCAAAAACTGGGTGCGGCCCCTGGGGCTCTACGGCCTGGGGCAGCCCTGTCTGCTGACCGGCACCGGCATTGCCCTGCCCTGGGCGGCGGCCACGGCGGTGAGCGTGGCCAGCGGCCACATTGTAGAAGACATGAAGCTGGGCCTCGACCTGGCCCTGGCCGGCCATGCCCCCCAGCTGTGCCAGGCGGCTCTGGTGACCAGCCGCCTGCCCACGGGCGAGCAGGCGGCCACCACCCAGCGCACCCGCTGGGAGCACGGCCAGCTACAAATTTTTACGGAGTACGTGCCGAGGCTGCTGGGTCAGGGGCTGCTCCAGGGCCGTCTCGACCTGCTGGCGCTGGCCCTGGAGCTATCGGTGCTGCCCCTGTCGCTCCAGGTGATGGTAACGGTTGCGATCGCAGCTCTCACCCTGCTCGCTGCCGTGGCCGGTCTGGGCTGGCTGCCCGCCTACCTGGCCCTGGGGGCGCTGGGCTGCCTGGTGGTTGGGGTGGGCCTGGCCTGGCTGGGCTACGGTCGAGCCGACCTGTCGCTGCGCGACCTGGTGGCGATTCCCGTCTACATGCTCAGCAAGGTCTCCATCTTCTCCAAGTTTTTGGTCAAGCCGGAAACCAGCTGGATTCGCACCGAGCGCGACCGCTGAGGCCGCCGTTGGCGATTGGCGATCGGGGCCGCGCCCGGCCTAGCTAGATCGCCTGGCGCAGATTGGCCATTCGCCCAAAGCTACCCGGCCCGCACTCCTTCTCAAATTCCTGCACAATCCAGTCCTGGCGCTTGCCGATGCGCTTGGCGCTCTTTTGCAGATACTCGAAATATTCCAGCATTTGAGTCGGCGTGGGCCGGGGGCCAAAGATGGAGCCGTAGCACCAGTCATCCTTGGGCCAGCGGCCGCAGTGCTCCCAAAACGAGCGCTCCGCCCAGGTCGGGGCGTTGCGGCGAAAGTAGGCGCGGCGGCGGTGGCTGTGAAACAGCTCCACCAGCGTTGGGATGTCGTTGATCTGGTGGGCCTGGTCGGCGGAGTAAATCTCCACCATGTCTTCCAGGTTTAGCGGCCGCTCAGTAATCCACTGGTGGCCGCAGTCGGGGCATTTGGCAATGAACGACAGCACAATGCGACCGCACTGGGGGCAGGGCTTGGTCGGCGGTGGGTTGCCGCCCTCGCTGTTCTTTTGCTCCTGCACCGGCAGGTGGTAGTCCTTAATGTCTTCGGGAAAGCCCAGCCGCTCTAGATTGCCCGCCTGGTCGAGAATGATGCCGTAC
The DNA here is from genome assembly GCA_035466075.1 of Nodosilinea sp. Taxonomy (GTDB): domain Bacteria; phylum Cyanobacteriota; class Cyanobacteriia; order Phormidesmidales; family Phormidesmidaceae; genus Nodosilinea. The sequence continues at coordinate 1,828 of DATIVG010000037.1, forward strand.
TGCTTGCCGGTCTGGGGCGAGATCCGCATCACCCGGCCAATCTGTTGCAGGTGCAGGGCGCTCGACTGGGTCGGCCTGAGCATCAGCCCCACCTCCACGCTGGGCTCGTCAAAGCCAATGCTGATCACGTTGCAGGAGGTGAGCACCAGGATGTTTTCGTCCCGCAGGTCGCTGTACATGCGCTTGCGGTCTTTGATCGGGGTGCCGCCCTCCACCGTGTCGGCGGTAATGCCAGCGGCGCGAAAGGCGTCGGCCACGTGGCGGGCGTGCTCGATATCGACACAAAAGGCGATGGTGCGCTTGCCGGGGCAGAGCCGCTGCCACTCGCGGACGATTTTTTCGATCAGCTCGGGGCGATCGCAGGCATTTTTGAGCCCGGCCTCGTCGTAGTCGCCCCGCACGGTTTTCACCTCCTTCAGGTTGGCGACCCCGTCCGGCGGCATGCTGTAGTACTTCATCGGGGCCAAAAAGCCCCGCTGTTGCAGGTCGCTGGGCACCGGCGAGGCCACCAGGGTATCCATGTAGTCGCCCAGCTGCTCCTTGCCCAGGCGCTTGGGGGTGGCGGTCATTACCAGGTGCCAGGCATCGGGAAAGGTCTTCAGCACCTTTTTGCCCACCTGGCTAAACAGGGTGATGTGGCCCTCGTCGTAGAACACCACATCGGCGGGCCACTGCTTCCACCAGTGCCGCTTCGACATGGTTTGAATGCTGGCGATCTGAATCGGGGCGTCGCGGTT
>DATIVG010000038.1:0-18466 GCA_035466075.1 Nodosilinea sp.
GCTGATCCCCCCTGCCCCCCTTAAAAAGGGGGGTAAAAGTCCCCCTTTTTATAGACGCTTGCGGCTTCCCGCAGGGTAGGGGGATTTAGGGGGATCTCCACTTCTGCTACAAGAAATAGGACTTTTCAAACATCCTCTTAACCAGACTGACGACAGCGCTAGAGTCCCAGAAACCTCAGTCCATCCCGTTGGCATTGCGCCCGGTGGGGTTCAGGCCGGGAGTCACCTGGGCCGGTGCCGCCGAGGCCTCCGGCGGGCCGTAGAGGCGCTGGTAGCCCCAGTAGCCCATCAGCATGGTGACCAGGGTGAGCGAAATAATTCCCCCGGCCCGGCACAGCCCCTGAATGGCCTTGGAGGCCCGCAGCGCCGCCAGGTAGTCGCCCTGCTGGTAGGCCTGGCGCAGGTTGATGGCGCAGGCCAGGGCGGGAATGCCCAGGGGCGGAAAGATCACGAAGGCGGTCAGCAGCACCGATTGCCACCGGGCCGGGGGGCAGGGCTGGCCCTGAAAGAGTTTATAGCTGCCCCGCCATTCCACCACCGCCTGGTTGCGCTCGGGGTCCTGCACCTGGGCGACCAGCTCAAAGCTGTCGATATCCTCCAGCTGCCAGCTCACCATCAGGGCGCGCAGCTGGTCGGGCAGGGTGAAGTAGTTGATGCCCACCCCCAGGGGCCGATCGATCTGAATGTGCAGGCCCCCCGGCTGGTGGCGGGCGACTACGGTGATCGCCTTGAGCCCCAGGCCCGCCTGGAGTCGCTCGGAGAGGATGCGATCGCGCTGGCTCTGGTGCACCTGCTGCAGCTTGAGCCGGGCCTGATCGAGGTTGAGATCATTGCACAGGGCCAGCTCCCAGTCGCGGGCGGCCAGCTCGGGGTGGCCCAGCTTTTCGTGGGTTTGGCCGCGGTGCAGGTAGGCTTCAGCCAGGTTGGGGTTGGCGGCCAGGGCCCGGTCAAAATCGGCCAGGGCGGCAGGGTATTGCTGCTGCCGCAGGTACAGCAGCCCGCGGTTGAAATAAATTAGCGCCTCGCCCGGCTGGTGCTGGAGAGCCTGGTGCCAGTCGGCCAGAGCCAGATCGGTGTGCCCCGCCTGGCAGTGGAGCAAGCCCCGGTTGCCGTAGGCGCGCACGCTGGTGGGGTCGAGGGCCAGGGCCTGGGTAAAGTGCTCCAGGGCGGCAGCGGCATCCCCCGCCTGCCAGTGCACCTTGCCCAGCTCAATGTGAATATCCGCCGGGCGGGGGTGATGGTCGAGGGCCTGGGGCAGGGTCTGGAGGGCTACGGCCCCGTTGCCCTGGCGAATGTGGTTGAGGGCCTGCCGATAGCGAAATCGGGCCTGCTGTCGGCGAAACCAGGGGGTGAGGAACTGTCCCATAGGGGCAAGGGAGTAGAAAACGGTAGGGCATTCACCTTCCATGATTCCCCGGGCTACCGGCCCTGTCCGTGCAGCTTTACACGATCGTAACGGGCCGGGGCAAAAATTCTTGGCAGCTTGTGTAGCGGCTCTGCCCCTAGGCTTGGGGGGGCTCTGTCGGGCCCGTCTCTGTCGGGCCACTCTCTGTTGCGCCCGTGTCTGTCGTGTTGCCGTCTGCCTGGGCCGCCTTGAGGGCTACAGATGCGATCGCAAGGGTGAGCCGCGCCTGCTCCAGTTCGGTCAACGACTCCCAGGGGTTGGCTGGGATCGCCCGCAGGTTGAGCTCTAAGATTTCTCCCCGGCCATCCCGCAGGGAAAAGGCCAGGGGCCGGGCCAGCACGGCCAGGTCAGCGGTGTCCCAGGTGGGCAAAATATCCGTGGCGCACTGCACCAGCTGGTCGAGCAGGGGCTGCCCACCGCGGGCCAGGCTGGTGGCGGTGCCGGCCAGACTTTGCAGCAGATCCCCAGGCATACGGCCCTGGAACTGCCGCAGCTGCTTGACCACGGCGGTCACAGCGGTTTCGGGCAGAGCAGGGGCTGCCATTTGAGTGGCCATTTGGCTGGCCATTTGGGCGGTTAGGTTTTGCCATCCGGCTGCGATCGCAGCTCCAAACTCAGCCTCCTCCAGGTCGTCAAACTCAGCCTCCAGGCGGGCCAGGTAGGGCTCCACCGCCGGGTCTAGCGGCTGCCAGGGGTACAGGGCCTCCGGGCTTAAAATGCTGGCGAGTAAATCTTGTTCGGCGGCCACGGCTGATTCAGAGGGAGGGTTAGGGGTCGAGGAAGGCTGGTTCATAGGGACACTTTATTAGATGCACGAGATGGGCTGGAACCTAACAGAGGTTACTACAGGGTCAGCTCAGACGATTCCGTACAGAATGGACAATTGCGCCCAAGTTCTAGCATGGCGCAGCCGATTTGGGGTTACCCTCCAGGGTAAATTCCATCAGCTCCCCCTCGGGGCTGCCAAACCGCAGGGTTGTGCCCAGGGCCAGGGGCACCTCCGCCCGGTGCACATGGTGCCAGGTGCCGCCGTCAAAGTAGTACGAGCCAAACCGCGACATGTCGCGCAGGTAGTAGCAGGTCTCCTGAATGCCGTGGTCAAACTGGTTGCGGCAGAAAATTTCCGCGTGCTGCCCCGACACCCAGGGTTCCAAAATCACCAGGTCATTGTCCGGCAGTCGCCCCACCCGCAAAAAGCCGTCGTAGAGCCGCCACAGGCGAGTCGGTGTGGCCAGGCTGCGCAGCACCACCGCCTGGGGTGGCAGGTCGTCAAGACCTGGCAGCTGGGTCACCGCCAGGGAAGCCTCCCGCAGCAGCTGCCCATCAAACTGAGGGTGCTGGTAGAGCACCGGCAGCGTCCAGGCCGAATGGTTAAAGCGGTACACCGTCAACAGATGCTGCCGAGCCAGGGCCACCGCCTGCTCCACCGGCTGCCGCTCCGCCAGCCCCCGAGCCAGCACCTGAATAAAGCTCAGCGCCTCCTCGTCGGCAATCGAGTCGCGCATGGCCAGCACCGCCGGTACACCGTGGTGCAGCAGCACCTCCGCCAGGCTGCTGCGGGTAATCACCTGCTGCTGTTTGAGATCGGGTTGGGCCCCCCAGCAGGTGTTAAACACCGCCAGGCGAATGCCGTTGCGGGCCAGCCCCTGGGCCAGCTCGGTACCGCTGAGGCTGCCCCCCGGCTGCAAAAACAGCAGCCCGCCATCGGGGGCGGGTACGCCGTGGCCAGCGTAGAAAAATACGTTAAACCCCCCGGCCTCCAGGGCGTTGAGCAGGGTTCTGGCATCGGGCTCGATCAGGGTTTGCACCTGGCAGGGCACCGGGCCCTGGCCCCCCCGGCTGAGGCGAGAGGCGCTGAGTTCCAGCAGCTGCTTCAGGGCCGCCGCCTCCTGGGGCAGCTGGAGCACCCCGCCGGAGGCGCCCCCAGCGGGGTCATCCTGGCCCAGCACCAGCAAAATGCGAAGGGACGGATCCAGCTCGGCCATCGGCAGGGGCTCAACGGTGCTGGCGGTGCGGCTAAAGGAAATCTGCGGCCCCAGGGAAAGCGCTGGGCAACCGGGCTGGGGCTGCATGATCTCCCAGGGCAGAATGATCAGCTCCGGGGGGCGCACCTCCAGCCGCAGCTTCAGCGGTCGCCGCTGGCCGGTGGCAATACCCAGGCTGCGCTCCAGGGTCTGGCGAATTGGGCCGTCAAACAGCCATTCCCAGAGGCTCACCCCCAGCCCCTGCATCAGGCGCCCGGTGTAGCCCTTGGCCTCGGCGTCGGGGACAACCTGCTGAAGGAGATCGTCGAGGTGAAACTGGGGCACGTAGGCGGAGGGCACGTGGGGCACCGGCGGCAGCCCCCGCAGCGAAAAGAACTGTTGCCAGCTGTCCCACAGCTGGGCCAGCTGGTCATCCCAAATCCGATCGTGGTGGGCATAGCCCCCCGGAAACGGACTCTCCAGCACCCAAATGGCGTAGTGGTTGGAGTCGGCCTGGGTGAGCCGATCGATGGCGAGGCTGAGGGTCAGGGCGTCGGACGACAGCATAGGCAAAGCTACGACAGGACCAGTCGGGCAGTTAGGGCACACAACGACCGGCCTGGGCCGGGGTCACCAGCTCCAGGGGAGCCGTCAGGGTATAGAGCTGGCCCACCTGCACCCAGCCCTCGCGCCCCGGCGGCGAAAGTTGCTGGCCCAGCTCAGGGTTGGGCGGTGGGGCTACGGAGCCCGGGCCGGTCTCGCTGGGCCCCTGCTCCAGGGAACCGCCGGAGGGAATAGAGCAGACCTCTAGCCGTGCCCAGTTAACATTGTCTGCGGCGGTTTGGCGGCTGACAACCCTGAGAATGCTGCCGCTGGCAACCAGCGCCCCGCCAGGGGCGGGGGCACCCCCGGGCTGGGGCAACAGCTGGAGCGGGCGGGCAATCCCCGCAGCTGAGGCCCCCGCTACCGAGGACTGGCTCTGCCAGAACGAGCCCACGGCGATATCGACGGTGGCGGCAAGGGCGGCTCCGGGCAGGGGCTCCCCCGCCAAGGCCGGGGATAGCCAGTCGGTAGCCAGGGGCCTTAGAGCTACCGACGGCTGGGCCCGGCGACCGTAGGCCCAGCCCAGCCCCCCCAAAGCCAGCAGGGCGACGGCCATGCCCCCCAAAAAAGGACGCCAGGGGAAGTGCGATCGCACCGTCCCCGCGCCACTCACCGGTTCACTCACCGCCGGTGACCCAGCGGGCGGCACCGCCAGCCGAGTGGGGGCGGTAGACACCGCCGGTTTTTTGCCCAGGCCTGAGACGTTCGGGCGCTCATCCCCGTGGGCCTGGGCCAGGGGGCCAGGGGGCAGGGTAGGCAGCGGCGCGGGCTGGGGGGTCAACCGCATCAGCCCAACGCTGACATTGTCGTGGCCGTTGAGCCGATTGGCCATTTGAATCAGCTCGGCCACCGCTGGCCCCAGCGGCCCTACGCCACTGGCCAGCGGGGCCACCAGGCTGGGGGCCAGGGCCTCGACCCGGTCGTAGTCGCTGAGCCCGTCAGAGCACAGCAGCAGCAGGGTGGCATCGTCGAGCAGCAGGTGCTGCACCATCGGGTACAGGTAGCCCGAGGCGCTAATGCCCAGGGCCTGAACCAGCGCCCCACCGCTGGGCAACTGCGTCGCCTCGGAGTAGAGGGCATAGCCCATCTGTACCTCCCGGGACGCCACATCGTCATCCACAGTGATCTGGTAGCAGGTGTGGGGGCTGATCCGGTAGGCGCGGCTGTCGCCGATGTGGGCAATCGACAGGTAGGGAAAATGCACCAGGGCCAGCACCACCGTCGTGCCCATGCGAGCCCTGGCCGAGCGGTGCTCATCGTTGTTGCGGGCCGAAATGGCGTCATTGGCTAAAATCAGCGCCTGCTTGAGCCGCTGGGCCACCACCGTAGGGGCCAGGTGGGGCTGCTGGGTGAGCGGCTCCAGCTCCTGCTGCAAGAGCTTAATGGCGGTTTGGGAGGCGACATTGCCCTGCTCGTGGCCGCCAATGCCGTCACAGACCAGCAGCAGCGGCGGGGCAGCGGCGGCCACGGTCTGGCCCGACAGCCGCTGCTGGCGCGATTCGTCCTCGGGGTAGCAGGCGTCTTCGTTGCGATCGCGGGTGGGGCCCTGGTCAGTATTGGCCGCCCAATCGACCGTCACCAGCAGCCCCTGGGCCAGGGTTTGAATCGCCCCCTCCAGCTCGGCAACCAGGTCAGCCGCCCCCCTCAGCTGCTCCTCCCCCAGGGCCTTGACCAGCCAGGCCAGGTAGGCGCGCACCGGCGGCTGGGCCTTGGCCACCAGCCCCTGCCAGCTGCGCCCCAGATCGGCCAGGGTGGGGGCGGCACCGGGGTCGTCGGCCACCAGGGTGGTCAACCGCAGCAGTGCACCATCCACCCGCAGCTCGTCCAGCTGTAGCAAGGTGCCCGCCACCTGCTCCTGGGCCAGGGCCGGCCACAGCGTCGCCAGCTGTCGCAGCCAGTTGAGCTGTTGCAGCGGCGACCCCTGCCCCCAGGCCAGAGGCAGCGAGGGCAGCAGGGCCGCCTCCAGTTTGCCGGTGCTTTCTGGCCCCTTCGACCGCTTCACCCGAGTCGCCACGGGGGCCATGTCCAGCAGCAAAACCGGGCTGGCCTGGCCGGTCTGCTCGGGGGTGAGGTAGGTGTAGGGCCGCGGCATGTGCTGGGCCAGCTGGGACAGGCGCAGGTAGGGCAGCACCGCCGCCGGAATTTTCTCCAGGGGGGGCGTCGGGCTGTCGGGTCGGGTATCCAGCCAGAGGCGGTCGCTCCACACCAAAAACCGCCCGGCCACCAGGCTACCGGCGGGGGTATCGAGGGGCGCGTCGCCCACCGCCAGCAAAAAACGATAGAGCAGCGGCGTCTGGCACACCTTGCAGCAGCTAGCTGGGGGTGTCGATACCGAACGACAGGAGGGGTTAAAGCACTGAATCACAGGACTGAATCGCGATCCTCGGGGGGCAGGCCTCTGGAGGCAGGACTCTGGGGGCAGGGAATAGCTGGTAGTAGGACATACCGCTGCGATATCTCATCTTACCCAACCAGGCCAGGGGGTGATGTCAGGGGCTGATGGCCCGTCTCCCCGTGCGGTGGCGCACCCCGGCTCCAGCTAGGCAGAGGCCGCTGGGGGATCGGCCTCAACCCGGGGTAGGCCCATGCTGTAGTTGAGGGCGCGGCTCTTGAGGTTGTAGCTGATGGCCCCCTGCTGCAACAGCTGACGCACAAAGTGCTCCAGGTCAGAGCCGATGCGCCGCAGATTGTAGTCGGTCAAGTCTTCACCGGCTGCGGCATCCACCAGGCGGTCAAACTCGGCATAGACCGCTTTGAGGGCCTCGTCAGGCCAGTTAAATTCGTTGTCGGGGTCAACATCTAGGGTGAGCTTGTCATCGCTGGGCACCAGCTCGTTGCTGGCCACGATAGCGGTGTAGATGTGAATGTGCCGGGTGGTCGATTTGAGCATCATGGCCGGAGTTGCCCTCGATAAAGTCGTGCTAGAGAAGCGTGGTTCTGACGTAGCGCTTCAGGCGGCTGCCGCTGTTGTGATTGTATAGCAACGCCCTGGCCCTAGGGCCTAAAACAGGTCTTTTTTGCCCCGCAGCCGGGCAAAGGTCTGCACCGCCGCCGTGCTGCCCATGGCCCGTTGCAGGGCGGTGTCATCCCACCGCAAAAAGGGATTGGTCTGCTTCTCAAGGCCGAGGTCGGCGGGGATGGTGGGCTGCTGAGCGGCCCGCGCGGCCTCCACCTGCCGCAGGCGCTCTGCCAGAGCCACGTTGCTGGCGTCTACGGTAACGGCAAACTGGAGATTGTTAAGGGTGTACTCGTGGGCACACCAGACCCGCGTGTGGTCGGGCAGCTGCCGCAGCTGCCCCAGGGAGGCCACCATCTGCTGGGGGCTGCCCTCAAACAGCCGCCCGCAGCCCCCGGCAAACAGGGTATCGCCGCAAAACAGCTCGCCCCAGCCCCCGGCACCGTCTTCCCCAGGGCCGCTCTCCCCAGGGCCAGGGGCCGGATCAACGGGGGCAAAGTAGTAGGCAATGTGGGCGCGGGTGTGCCCCGGCACAAACAACACCTCGGCGGTGCGATCGCACACCCTCACCGCATCTCCCCCGCGCAAAAATTGCGTCTGCCCAGGAATGCGGCCGCGATCGTCGGCCCCGCCGTAGACCTCGGCGGCGGGAAACCGCTCCAACAGTCGCCCGTTGCCGCCCACATGATCGCTGTGGTGGTGGGTATTTAGAATGGCGGTTAGCTCAGCCCCCAGGCGGTCGAGCTGGCGCAGCACCGGTTCGGCGTCGCCTGGGTCAACCACCGCCGCCTGCCCCGCCCCGTGCAGCAAAAAAATATAGTTGTCGCGAAAGGCCTCAAGCCGGTAAATATCCATGCAGTTCTTCCAGCAAATCTTTTAGCAAATGGTCAACAACAGCGGTTTTTCCGTAACTTCCCCCTAGAAAATCGCCCCCCACCGGCCTTTAATGCAAATTCAATGGGAATTCACAGAATCTTTATTCCCTGCCCACCCTATAGTTTGGGGGATTGGGCATGCTGGAGAAAGAGCAGAAATTTTGTAGCAAAAGCTACATCTGGAACTGGCCTAGGGCCAGTCTGCCCATCTTTTTTCCCACATTTCCATCGTCACTCCTGAACTGAGGATCCACAATCATGGTGTCATCGCTGCCCGCTGCCGATATTCAACGCCTGGCCACCGCTGCTGTGCAGCAGGGGATATTGAGCCGCCGCGATCACCTGACCCTCTCCACCGCCATGCTCAGCAACCCCACCCTCACCGCCCGCGATCGCCAGTACATTAATCAGGTGTTCGACGGTATTCGCTCTGGGCGGGTGCGTCTAGCCGACTAGGTCAATGGGGTTAACGCCCTAGCCCAAGTCCTCAGTTTCTTACAGATTAGCGCCCCGGCAACGACCGGGGCGCTTTTGCCTTTAAAATCGAGGCGAGCAAAGCAACCTAGGGGCTCTGCCCGCTCCTTTGGGGCCAAGCTGACGGCTAAATTTATAATTGGTCCCGGTGCGCCAAAAACCTTCTCGCTATGGCGAAACCATCGCCGAAGAACACTATCGGCGCACCCGGCGACACCTGGTGCGAGGCGTCATTGCCCTGGGCTGGGTCATGGTGTCGGGGGTGTTTTGGTATCGCTTTGTGGAGGGCTGGACCTGGCTAGACGCCACCTACATGGCGGTGATTACTCTCTCCACCGTAGGGTTTGGTGAGACCAATCCGCTGAGCCCCCGGGGGCGGCTGTTTACCATTCTGCTGATCGTGGCGGGGGTCGGCGTGATTGCCTACATTCTCAACAACCTCACCGAAGCGATTGTGCAGGGGCACTTTCAGACCGGGTTTCGTTCACTCAAGCGGCGCAGGTTTATGGAATCGTTGCAGGGCCACTACATCATTTGCGGGCTGGGGCGTACCGGTGGCCAGGTGGCCACGGAGTTTTCCGCCGAGCGCATTCCCTTTGTGGTGGTTGACTCTGAGGATAGGGCGATTCAGCAGGCGCAGCAGCGGGGCTACACCAGCTTTCAGGGCGATGCCACCCAGGATCAAGTGCTGTTGCAGGTGGGCATCGAGCGGGCCCGCTGCCTGGTGGCGGCCCTGCCCTCCGATGCGGAAAATCTCTACATTGTGCTCTCGGCCAAGACCCTGGCGCCCGGCATTCGCACCATTGCCCGCGCCAGCAACGAAGAGGCCATACTCAAGCTCCAGCGGGGCGGGGCCGATGTGGTGGTGTCGCCCTACATCACCGGCGGCAAGCGCATGGCCGCCGCCGCCCTGCGGCCCCAGGTGGTGGATTTTTTAGACGGCATGCTCACCGGGGCCGAGCGCACGGTGTACGTGGAGGAAATTTTGCTGCTGCCCGACAGCTGCCCGATCATTGGCAAAAGTCTGGCGGAAGCCCAGCTGGGCCGCCAGTCGGGGGCGCTGATCTTGGCCATTCGCCGGGCCGACAAAAATCTGATTTTTGCCCCCAGTGCCGACACCCACCTCTACTCCGGCGACTTGATCATCACCATGGGCAATGCCGACCAGCTGCGGCTGCTAAGCCAGATTGTCAACCCCATTCCGCGGTAGACACCGAAAGCTGTTCGTAACCCATGACCATCTATGTCGCTTTGATGCATCGCTTTAATGCGCGGCATCAATGGGTGTGGTCAAAATCGCCTGCCGATGATGGCGCTGGTGGCTATCCTTGAACACCTTGGTATCGCCATGTTCAGACCTACGTTAAATCGGGCAATGCTGTGTTTGCCGGTGAGGATCAGAACGTTCTAAAATCTTCACATCAAATTAGCCTGGCCATTGGGCAGCAGTGCGGCTTTAAACCCCAGGGCTCACGGGCTCAAACCTTGAGTTGACGATAACAGAGGGGGGGTGAGAGACAGAGGCGAAACCACTATAACTGTTGCAATTAGCCTGAAATCTTACTATCTATGTTCTGGCTTCCTTGAAAGTGAAATGGCCCCGAATATTTGCCAACTATATAAAATTAATTTTAATTTCAAGAGGCTTTTAGGCTTTGGTTTTATCAAGCTAAAATGCCTGCATAAGAAACCCATATCCATATACAGTTTCGCAAAAGGAAAAGGAAAAGCGTCAAAAGTCTCGCTGAATAAGCTCAAAAGCCTGAATTGTTTGCGGGATGCGTCAGCTAACGGCTTAGCGCATTAAATTTTTCTGGCAGTAGATTGTGATCGTTCGCAATATACTTTGCAGCGCCGCTTACATCCAGGTTTCCACTTGTTGATTTAGTCCTAGGGACTGAGTCTTCCACAAAGCCCGTTCATAAAATCCATCAATAAAATCTACTTGGAGAATCAACCATGAAATTCTTTTTGATTACTGGTTTAATGATGACTTTGGCAACGTTGGCTGTGGCTCCTTTGGCTAGAGCTGGCCAAACTCATATGCAGGATTTAGCGGCCGACTTGAATAAAGATGGGACCGTCACTCTGCTGGAGCTTCGAGAATATAATCGCGATCAGCGAAGCAGCTAATCACCACAAATCGCCAGGCCCTTAAATCGCCAGGGCCTGGCGATCATGGTCTAAGAGTATTCGATCTAAATAAGCGTCCCCTTTGAGGCTGCAAACTCGGCCCGTTGGGCCGGTTGCCGTAAAACTCTGGATCAGTATTTGTAGCTTTGGCCAGTTCGCTTAGGACAGTTCAAGCACCAACCGCAAAACTGGGGCAGCGACCTGGCATCTAGCCATCGCCAACAGACGGCTTTAAAGAATGTCCTCACCCTGATGGCGATAGCTATAGCTGGGACAATCTAACCTTAGAACGAACCAGCCAAGGCTTCAACGCAGCGATCGCAGATCGTCGGGTCGTCACTGCTCTCGCCCACGTGGGTCGAGTAGTTCCAGCAGCGATCGCACTTCTGCCCCTCGGCATCCACCACACCAATGCCCAACGCATCCGACTCGCTACTGCACTTAACGCCAGCGAGGGATTCAGGCGCATCCAGCATCTCCACCTGAGACACCAGAAACAGGTAGCGCAGCTCGTCCACATGGTTGGCGTTGGGGCCAATGGCATCCATCGGGTTCATCGCCTCCAGTTTCCCCCGCAGCTCGGCGTCGGCCACGTACAGCAGCACCTTAGCCTCCAGCGAAGAGCCAATATCCTTGGCGGTGCGGGCCTGCTCTAGCACCCGGTTCACCTCCTGGCGCACAGTGCGAATCTGGCCCCAGGTCTGGGCTAGTTCTGGCTGCTGCCACTGGCTGTCCAGGGTCACCCAGCCCGCCTGAAAGACAGACCGGTGGGCGATGGGGTAGGGCAGGTTTTGCCAGATGTCTTCGGCCATGTGGGAGAGCACCGGGGCAATGGCGCGGGCCAGGTTTTCGATGGCGATGGCCAGCACCGTCTGACAGCTGCGCCGCCGGAAGGAATCCGCCGTGCTGATGTAAAGCCTGTCCTTGGCGATATCGAGATAGAAGTTCGACAGGTCCACGGCACAGAAGTTTTGCACCGTCTGAAAGAACCGGAAGAACTGGTAGGTCTCAAAGGCGTCGGTGATGTCGGTAAATACCTCGGTCATGCGGTGCAGCATGTAGCGATCGAGCTCGGGCAGCTGGTCGTAGGGCACCGCATCCTTGGCGGGGTCGAAGTCGTGCAGGTTGCCCAGCAAAAACCGCGCCGTGTTGCGAATCTTGCGGTACACATCCGCCATCTGCTTGAGGATATTGCCCCCCAGCGGCACGTCAGAGGAATAGTCCACCGACGACACCCACAGGCGCAGCACGTCGGCACCGTAGGGCGGCTCTTGCTTTTGGTTCTTGCCGCCCTCAATCACGATGGAAGGATCGACCACATTGCCCAGGGATTTGCTCATCTTGCGGCCCTGCTCGTCGAGGGCAAAGCCGTGGGTGAGCACCGTCTTGTAGGGGGCGCAGCCGTTTACCGCCACGCTGGTCAGCAGGCTGCTCTGGAACCAGCCGCGATGCTGGTCAGAGCCCTCTAGATACAGATCCACCGGATACTTGAGCTCGCCGCGCTGCTGGGCCACCGCCGCCCAGGAGGAGCCCGAGTCAAACCACACGTCCAGGGTGTCGGTGCCTTTGCGGTAGGTGCGGCCATTGTTGAGGTACTGGGCTGGCAGCAGCTCTGCCTCGGTCAGCTCCCACCAGGCGTCGGAGCCCTTTTCGGCAAAGATGGCTTTGATGTGGGCCAGGGTGTCTGCATTCAGCAGCGGTTCGCCGGTCTCGGTGTCGTAGAACACGGGAATGGGCATGCCCCAGGTGCGCTGGCGCGAGATGCACCAGTCGGAGCGATCGCCCACCATTGAGGTGATTCGGTTCTCGCCGGTGGCCGGAATCCACTGCACCGATTGGATTGCCTTTAGCGCCTCGTCGCGGAAGCCCTCCACGGAGGCAAACCACTGCTCGGTGGCGCGGTAGATGGTGGGCTGCTTGGTGCGCCAGTCGTAGGGGTATTTGTGCTGGTAGGGCTCGTGCTTGAGCAGCGATCCGGCTTTTTCTAGGGCTTCGATTACCGCCGGGTTGGCATCCTTGAGCACGTTCAAGCCAGCAAAGGGGCCGGCCTCTGCGGTCATGTCGCCCTTTTCATCGACGGGGCAGAGCACGGGCAGGCCGTAGCGCTGACCGACTTTGAAGTCTTCTTCGCCGTGGCCGGGGGCGGTGTGCACCAGGCCCGTACCCGACTCGGTGGTGACGTAGTCGCCGCCGATCAAAATGGGGCTGGTACGGTCAAATAGGGGATGGCGATAGGTGGAATGCTCCAGCGCTGCGCCCTTGATTTCGGCTTTGAGGGTGAGCTCAGAACCGAGCACCTGGGACATGCGATCGCACAAATCCTTCGCGATGATCAAATACTTAAACGGCGTCCCCGCCGCCACCTCCACCACCGCGTAGGTGAGATCCGCATTCACCGCCACCCCCAGGTTGGCCGGAATCGTCCAGGGGGTCGTCGTCCAGATCGCCACCCCCAGCTCCCCCAGGTAGGGCTCCAGCGCACCGGCCTCGGGCGACGCACTCACCATCGGAAAGGCAGCATAGATACTCGGCGAGATGTGGCCCTCCGGATATTCCAGCTCCGCCTCGGCCAGCGCCGTCTGGGAGCTAGGGCTCCAGTGCACCGACTTCAGCCCCCGGTAGATGTAGCCCTTTAGATACATCTGCCCAAACACATCGATCTGGGCCGCCTCGTACTCAGGTAGCAGGGTCATATAGGGGTGATCCCAATCGCCCCAGACGCCGTAGCGTTTGAAGCTCTCCCGCTGACGGTCAATGGTTTTGAGGGCAAAGGCCTTGGCCTTGTAGCGCAGCTTCAGCGGCGTCAGGTTGGCCCGGGCTTCCGGGTCCATCGCCTGCAGCACCTTCAGCTCAATCGGCAGACCGTGGCAGTCCCAGCCGGGCACATAGCGCACCTTGCGGCCCTTGAGCAGCTGATACTTATTGATCGTGTCTTTGAGAATTTTGTTGAGGGCATGGCCAATGTGCAGGTCGCCATTGGCGTAGGGCGGCCCGTCATGCAGCACAAACACCTCGCCGGGGTTGGTGACCGACAGGGTTTCATAGATCTGGTTCTCGGCCCAAAAGGCCTGAATCTCAGGCTCGCGCTGGGTGGCGTTGGCCCGCATATCAAAGCGGGTTTGGGGCAGCAGAACGGTCTCTTTGTAGCTTTTGGTGTCTGTCACAGCCGGAGGTTGACTAAGGGTGAAGGATAGTTCGGGCTATTATCCCAGATTTGGCAGGGCGGCCCAGCCGGGGCAGGCCGTTTATATACATTAGGCCAGGTTGAGAGCAATTGTAGGGTCAATCTCAGCGACAGGGCCTATTGGTCAGAAGGCCAGACCTACCCCCATCGGGCCCTGGGCCCCCAGGTCGTTCGTGCTCGAGTCATTCGCGCTTGGGTCATTCTTTTTCAGGCCAGTCGTCCTCGGGCCAGTTGCCATCGGGTGATTCATCCTCAAACGCTTCGCTCGATGGCCGTGAATCCCCAGGCCAGGTGCCGTCCTGGGTGACTGGTTTGGCCTCAGCGCCACCTTCAACCACGGGCGGCTCCGGTGTCTCCGGTACGGCCCCCCTTGTACCGCCGCTCTCCACCGCCGCCGCATCCACAATGGTGATCCCCGCCGGTGGCTCTGGGTTCGCATCGCGGCGGGGCAGGTCGTCCTTGACGGGGGCGACGGTGGGCCGACTTTTGGCCAGGGGCGAGGGCCGAGGCGGAATCTCGATCACGGCCCGCTTTGGTTTGGGGGCGGTTTTGGCCTTAATTAAATCTCCCACCCAGGTCTGGAGCCCCCGCCATCGCGCGCCCCAGCTGGGGGCTGCCGGTTTGGCCACGGCGGGCGGGGCAACGGGGGAGAGGGTGGTTTTGGGCGGGGTGATGGCGCGGGTCGCACCGCCGCCTGGCTCACCGGAGCTGGCGCGGCGGTAGCTGGGGATTTCGGTGCGGGCGCGAGGGCAACGCGGGCGGGCGAGGGTCGGGGCTGAGAGGCCAGCTCATCGACAAATTCATAATCCACATCTTTAAGGGAAGACACTCGAATTCCCCCGGTGGCATAAGGCTCTACCCCTCGACCGCGCTCCCCCTGCGCCGGCAACCAGCGGCCCAGGGGAGTGCCTCGCAACCAGCTAAACACTGACTGCTTGAGCTGGCGGCCAAAGGCGGGCCAGGAATCGGCGGTCAGGGGGGTCTGCAGCTCCAGCGGCGTGCGCTTGCGCCGCAGGCTCAGGGTCTGCCAGCCAAACCAGCCCAGCAGCCCCACGCTAGCGACCTGACCCAGCAGCTCGGTAGAAGAGGTCTGCACGGCGCTAAACCACAGCACCAGGCCGTAAAAGGCCCCCAGCCCACTGACCAAAAAATCGTGGCGACGGTGCACCTCCGGAAAGAAAAAGGCCGCACCGTACAGTGAGAGGCTGCCCAGCCAAACGACGATCGCTAAAATGTGAGCTCCCATGGCCCTGCCCACCGCACAACATCCCTAATGTATCGCGGCTGGCCGAGGGTCGGACGGCAAATCTGCCGGTATCTAAAGCTGCTTGCGCCCCAGGCTGCTCCGGCCTAGGAGGCCCCCGCCTTTTTAGAGAACAGCACCAGAACGGTTTTGAGAATGAGCCGAATGTCGTAGAGCAGGCTCCAGTTTTTCTGGTAGTCGAGATCCATGCGGATCACATCCTCAAACCGTTTCACCGTCGAGCGACCGTTCACCTGCCATTCGCCAGTCATGCCGGGCTTCACGTCGAGGCGCTGCCACTCGGGCACCTTGTACTGTTCAATTTCATCGGGGGTGGGCGGGCGGGTGCCGACCAGGCTCATGTCCCCCCGGAGCACGTTCCAAAACTGGGGCAGCTCGTCGAGGCTGGTGCGGCGCAGAAAGCGGCCTACGC
Source organism: Nodosilinea sp. (assembly GCA_035466075.1). GTDB lineage: Bacteria > Cyanobacteriota > Cyanobacteriia > Phormidesmidales > Phormidesmidaceae > Nodosilinea. Next base: position 15,271 of record DATIVG010000038.1, read on the forward strand.
GGGTGATGCGGGGGTCATTCTCGTTTTTAAACAGCGGCCCCTCCACCTCGTTCTTAACCTGGGCTTTGAGGGCCTCGGCGTCGGTGACCATGGAGCGAAACTTCCAAATATGGAAGCGCTTACCCATCCAGGAGCACCGCACCTGCTTAAAGAAAATGGGGCCGCCGTCTTCGAGCTTAATGGCCAGAACAATCGGCACTGACAGCACCGCCGTGATCGCCAGCCCCACCAGGGCTCCTAAAATATCCATCAGCCGCTTGCCCTTGGAGGACACCGAGGGGTGGGTGGTGAGGGCCACAAAGCGCATCTCGGGCTTAGCCGTTGGCACCGCCGGTGCCCCAGGGCTGGGCTCAAAGGTAAACAGCTGCTCTAGATCGGTGAGGGCCAACACCATGCGCACCTGCTCCTGCACGCCGCGCAGCACCATTGCAACGCCCTTGGTCTGACAGGTGCGGTAGCAAATCACCAGGGCTCCCAGGCCGCTGCTGTCGATGAAGTTGGTTTGGCTGAGGTCAATAATGATGGTTTTAGGTGCGGGCTGGCCCAGGCAGTGGCGTTTGACCTGCTGCTCAAACTCAACGGCCTCAACTACGGTGAGGGTCGAGGGTACGGTAACAACGCAGGCGGTGTCAAACTCGTCCACAATAGGCGGCTCCTCAGCAATGGCTGGATTTTGGTCTGGGGCGATGGATGAGGTCATACCGGCATCCCTGGTAATGGGTAATGGCTATGGGGTACTGTCAGGGTTCCCCCGGCAATGAACAAACTATAGAAGCCCAGCGGGAGCTTGGTCGAATCAAAACCCCAGCTTCAAGGAGTCTTAATGAGCCTTTGAAGCTGGGGTTCGGGGACGAGAAGTTTTCCTGCTGCCGTTGGGTTTAGGGCGTTATCAACAAATTTGCCCTAGGCCGCCAGCAGCTGTCTGAGCACGTAGGGCAAGATGCCACCGTGGCGGAAATATTCGACCTCATCGAGGGTGTCGATGCGGCAGAGCAGGGGCACCGTGGTGGCGCTGCCGTCGGCCCGGTGGACCACCAGGTTGACGGTCATGCCGGGCTGAATGCCGCCGCTGAGGCCGGTCAGGTCGAAGGTTTCGCTGCCGTCTAGGCGCAGAATGCCGCGGTGTACGCCGTCTCTAAACTGCAAGGGCAGCACTCCCATGCCCACCAGGTTGGAGCGGTGAATGCGCTCAAAGCTCTCGGCTACCACAGCCTTGACCCCCAGCAGCCGGGTGCCTTTGGCGGCCCAGTCGCGGGAGGAGCCGGTGCCGTACTCCTTGCCTGCGATCACCACCAGGGGGGTGCCGCTGGCCTGGTACTTCATGGCCGCATCGTAGATCGGCATGGCGGTGCCGTCGGGCATGTACTTGGTGACGCCGCCGGAGGAGCCGGGCACCATTTCGTTTTTGAGGCGAATGTTGGCAAAGGTGCCGCGCATCATGACTTCGTGGTTGCCCCGCCGCGACCCGTAGGAGTTGAAGTCGGCGGCGACTACGTGGTTGCCGACCAGGTAGCTACCGGCGGGGCTATCGGTCTTAATCGCCCCGGCGGGGGAGATGTGGTCGGTGGTGATGCTGTCGCCCAAAATAGCCAAAGGACGCGCGCCGATGATATCCGCAAAGGCCTGACCGTTGACGCTGGGGGCCATATCGGTGAAGTAGGGCGGGTTTTGCACGTAGGTGCTGTCGCCACTCCAGGTGTAGGTCTGGCTCTCGGGGGTGGCGATCTGCTGCCAGTCGGCGGTGCCGGTGAACACGTTGCTGTAGCGGCTGCGGAACATGTCGGGGGTGAGGGCGGCGGTCATCACCTCAAAAATTTCGGCGCTGGTGGGCCAGATATCTTTGAGGTAGACGGGGCGACCCTCGGGGTCTTGGCCGATGGGGTCGGTCTTGAGATCGATGGCGAGGTTACCTGCGATCGCATAGGCCACCACCAGCGGCGGCGAGGCCAGATAGTTGGCCTTGGTGTGGGGGCTGACCCGGCCCTCAAAGTTGCGGTTGCCCGAGAGCACCGCCCCCACCACCAGGTCATGCTCCTCGATGGCGCTGGCAATGGGGGCGGGCAGCGGCCCCGAGTTGCCGATGCAGGTGGTGCAGCCGTAGCCCACCAGGTTAAAGCCCAGGGCATTTAAGTCCTCCTGGAGATTGGCCTTTTCGAGGTAGTCAGACACCACCTGACTGCCGGGGGCCAGGGAGGTCTTCACCCAGGGTTTGACGGTCAACCCCTTGGCGCGGGCTTTGCGGGCTACTAAACCGGCACCAATCATCACCGAGGGGTTGGAGGTGTTGGTACAGCTGGTGATGGCGGCAATCACCACGTCGCCGTCGGTGAGGCTGTAGTCGGTGCCAGCCACCGGCACCGACTGCTTGTCGGTGTAGGCTTTGCCGCTGAAGCCAGGGAAGTCAGCGGTCTTGAACTGGTTGGCCAGGGCCGCCAGGGTGACGCGATCCTGGGGGCGCTTGGGCCCGGCCAGGGAGGGCTCTACCGTGGCCAGATCCAGTGATAGGGAGTCGGTGAAGACGGGCTCGGGGGCGGCAGCGTCGCGCCAGAGGCCCTGGGCCTTGGCGTAGGCTTCGACCAGGGCCACGCGCTCGGGATCACGGCCCGAAAACTCTAAGTAGCGAATGGTTTCGCCGTCGATGGGGAAGAAGCCGCAGGTGGCCCCGTACTCGGGGGCCATGTTGGCGATGGTGGCGCGGTCGGCCAGGGTGAGGTGGTCGAGGCCGTCGCCATAGAACTCGACAAACTTGCCCACCACGCCCTTGGTCCGCAGCATTTGCACCACGGTGAGCACCAGGTCGGTGGCGGTGGCCCCCTCAGGCAGCGACCCGGTGAGCCTAAAGCCCACCACCTCTGGGATCAGCATTGAGATCGGCTGGCCCAGCATGGCGGCCTCGGCCTCAATGCCGCCCACGCCCCAGCCCAGCACCGAGAGGCCGTTGATCATGGTGGTGTGGCTGTCGGTGCCCACCAGGGTGTCGGGATAGGCGATGGTTTCACCATTTTCGGTTTTGGTCCACACTACCTGGGCCAGGTATTCGAGGTTGACCTGGTGGCAGATGCCGGTGCCCGGTGGCACCACCCGGAAGTTGTCGAAGGCGCTCTGGCCCCAGCGCAAAAAGGCGTAGCGTTCAAAGTTGCGCTGAAACTCTTTTTCGACGTTTTCGCCAAAGGCGGCGGCGCTGCCAAAGGCGTCG
>DATIVG010000039.1:0-3924 GCA_035466075.1 Nodosilinea sp.
ACATCCGGCTGGGGGACACCCTCCCAGACCAATGATGCTAGCGGCTGGGGAGCCAGCCCTCAGACCGATACTGCCGGTGGTTGGGGTGCTACCACAACCACTAACGACGAAACAGTCCCCTGGGCAGGAGATTTTGGGCCATTGGCAGCGTTTTTAGATGCGGGGCAGTGGCAAGAAGCTGACCAGGAAACATTCAAGATAATTCTTGAAACTGCTCAACGAGAGAGCAGAAGCTTGCTAATTTGGCATGGAGACTTACAGGTCTTTCCCTGTGATACGCTTCAAAAAATTGATGAACTGTGGGTTAATGCTAGCGATGGAAAATTTGGCTTTAGCGTACAAAAGAACATCTATGAAGAGGTCTGCGGTGGTTCCATCAACAATGAAAATGACTCAACCAGCTTCCGGTGCTTTTTAGAAAAAGTTGGTTGGCAAAAAGTTTGGGAAACGAGTTTGAGTGATTTGCAGGTCTCGTACAGCATCGACTCTCCGCCAGGGCACTTACCTTGGCAAACCTTCTGTGGAGATAACTATTGCGATGGCTCAATGGATGAATTAAGCCTGATTTCCCTATTGTTTTCAAGACTGGCCAGCTGCGGTCTCTAGCGCCAAGAGTATCTGGCTTCCCAAAGACAAGACGTTGTAGACAGCAGAATTTAGGGCTGGCTGGCTTCCACCAGTAAAAAGCCCCGCGTCTGCCCCGATACCGAGTCCAGGGTATTGACTGAGGCCCACAGGGTGTCGGCCTGCACCCACACGGGCGGGTACTTGTAGCGCGACACGTCTAGAATCAGGAACCGGTCGGTGTCGGCGTCGTAGGCGGCGATGGGGGAAATGTGGCCGCCGCGCTCCTGGCCAAGGGTGCGGCGCAGATAGTTGATCAGCACGTAGCTGCCGGGGGTCTCCAGGTTGCGGCGAATCAGGCGGCGAAACTCGTCTAAACTCACATCGCCGCCGTGGTGGATTTCGGCCTGCACCGGGTAGGTTTCGAGAATGGCTGCGAGTTCGGCCAGGGTGAGGCCCTGGCGGGCAATGACATCTCGCCCGATGATTGCCTCGGTCTGGGGGTTGAAAATGTTTTCCTGGGTGAAGTAGCCCTGCTCCCACTGGGGGGCCGAGGGCGGCGAGATCGCCAGGGCGTTGAGCACCATCACCATGCTGGCGACACCGCAAAATGCCTGGTTGATCTGGGTGACAAAGTGGCTGGTCAGGGGCACAAAGTCGGCCAGGGCTTCGCTATCGCGCAGCAGGATCTGGCCCTCTGCCGAGGTCAGCGGGATCAGCGGCTCGGGCAGCGGCAGGGTTTGGGCGGCCAGCGGACGGGTGCTCAGCACCAGCCCCAGGGGCGCGGCCAGCAGGAGGATGGCGGGTTTGCGGAGCTTTACCATGGCGCGATCTGATGGGTAGGTGGTTGGTTGGGGGTTAGGCCGCGATCGCAGCTCCCTTTTCCTCCACCGGCGGGGCACCTGGCAGGGTAGACAGAGCCGCCGGGTGGGCCACCGCCAGACTATCGGTGGATTCTCTACAATTATCTAAGCAGGAGATGCCGCTGAATTGACCGCTGGAACGTATCGGGGGCTCAGCGGTGCGATCGCACCCCGCCCATCTCATCTCCCTGCCACCCTGCCCAACCCAGCTAGAGCTTTGCCATGCCAACCCTCAACCAGCCCAGCCCTGGCCAAACCCTGCCCAAAACCCTCCACAGCATTCAGCGCTCCCAGGGTCGCCACTGGGTGGGCGACGGCTTTCCGGTGCGCACGCTGCTGGCCTACAACGGTCTGGGGCACACCATCAGCCCCTTTTTGCTGCTCGACTATGCCGGGCCCGCCAACTTTCCGCCCACTGCGGCGCGGCGGGGCGTGGGTGAGCACCCCCACCGGGGCTTTGAGACCGTCACCATTGTCTACGACGGCGAGGTGGAGCACCGCGACTCCGCCGGGGGCGGCGGCATCATTGGCCCCGGCGATGTGCAGTGGATGACCGCCGCCGCCGGCCTGGTGCACGAAGAGTTTCACGGGCCCAACTTTGCCCAAACTGGCGGCCCCTTTGAAATGGTGCAGCTGTGGGTCAATTTGCCCGCTAAAGACAAAATGGCTGCCCCCCGCTACCAGGGCATTACCGCCGACCGCATTCCCGTGGTGGAGCTGCCCCAGGGCCAGGGCAGCCTGCGGGTGATTGCCGGAGCCTACGGCGGCACCCAGGGGCCCGCCCAGACCTTTAGCCCGATCAACCTGTGGGATCTGCGCCTCAGCGGCGGGCAGCCGGTCACCCTGGAGCTGCCCGAGGGCCACACCACGATTTTGGTGGTGCTGAAGGGATCGCTGCGCCTGGGCGAGTCTGACCCCGTGGGCGAGGCCGAAATTGGCATCTGCGATCGCACCGGCACCAGCCTCACCCTCACCGCCGAGCCCGCCACCACCGCCCTGCTGCTCTCCGGCGAGCCCATCGACGAGCCCATCGTCGGCCACGGCCCCTTTGTGATGAACACCAGAGAAGAAATTCAGCAGGCCATCATCGACTACCAAAGCGGCAAAATGGGTGCCCTCGCCCCCCAGTAGCCCGGCCCAAGAACCTGGCCCCGGCCCAGAAACCCAGCCCAATAATCCGGCTCAGAAACCCGGCCCAATAATCCGGCCCAATAATCCGGCACAGCGAGTTTATCTTTTGTAAGATCCCCACAGCACCCTTCGCGCAGCGGGAGACTCGGTCACGGCATGGAACGATTTAACCTCACCGGGTTCAGGCGGTTTTGGGCCATAGCCAAGTCCTACTGGTTTGGCGACGAAAAGTGGAAGGCCGCCGGGCTGCTGCTGCTGATTGCCGTGTTTTTGCTGGGCTACACCGGCCTCAGCGTGGTGCTCAACAACAAGCGCGGCGTGCTGATCTCCGCCCTCTCCGCCCGAGACGAAGCCCGCTTCTGGGAAACGGTGCTGGTATTTATTGGCGTGCTGGTGGCCTACGCGCCGCTGATGGCCGGGTACGACTACCTGCAAAAGCGCCTCGGGCTGGAGTGGCGGCGCTGGCTCACCGGGCGCTTTGTGGATGACTACTTTCGCGATCGCGCCTTCTACGACATCCAGCAGTTTCAGCCCGACATCGACAACCCCGACCAGCGGATCGCCGAGGATGTCAAAAACTTCACCCAGCAGTCCCTGGCGCTGCTGCTGGTGGTGGTCAGCTCGGTGCTCCAGGTGATTGCCTTTAGCGGCGTGCTGTGGGGCATCTCCAAAAATCTGGTCAGCTTTCTGGTGCTCTACGCCGCCCTCGGCACCCTGGTGACGGTGCTGATTTTTGGCCAGCCCCTGGTGCGGCTCAACTTTGAGCAGCTCAAGCGCGAGGCCAACTTTCGCTTTAGCCTGGTGCGCATTCGCGAAAACGCCGAGGCAATTGCCTTTTACCGGGGCGAGGCCCAGGAGGCGGGCCAGGTAAACCATCGGTTTATGGCCGCCTTCGAGAACTTCAAAAAGCTGATCGTCTGGGAACTCAACCTGAATGCGCTGACCAACGCCTACGAGTTCATTCCCTTTGTGCTGCCCGCCATTGTGGTGGCCCCAGCGGTGTTTTCGGGCGATCTGGAGGTGGGCAAGGTCTCCGAGGCCCAGGGGGCGTTCATGCGGGTGTTCTTTTCCCTCAACGTGGTGGTGGCCCGGTTCTCCGAGCTGACCTCCTTTGGGGCGGGCATCGACCGTCTGTACAGCTTTGCCCAGGCCCTCAACCATGTGGAGTCTGAGCCCGAAGTAGCCAAACCCGAAGCGGCTAAACCCGAGGAAGCGGCAGCGGTCGCAGAAATCGCTAATGCAGAAACAGCCGTCCCAGAAACAATTGCAGCAGAAACAGCCGTCCCAGAAACAGCCCTAACAGCAACAGCCGACCAGCCCACCATTGCCATCGCCGCCTCAGCCTCCCTGGCACTGGAGAATTTCA
>DATIVG010000040.1:0-9354 GCA_035466075.1 Nodosilinea sp.
ACCCAGGAGCGCCAGCGGGCCGACCGCGCCATTGACCTGGCCCGCTGGGGGCTGCGGGTGGCGGTGGTGTCGTCGGGCGACTGCGGCATCTACGGCATGGCGGGGCTGGTGCTCGAGCAGCTGCAAAACACGGGCTGGGACGGCGAAACGCCCTCGGTGGAGGTCTGCCCCGGCATTTCGGCGCTCCAGGCGGCGGCGGCTCGGGTGGGAGCGCCCTTGATGCACGACTTCTGCGCCATCAGCCTCAGCGATTTGCTCACCCCCTGGGAGGTGATCGTCAAACGGCTGGAGGCCGCCGCCCAGGCCGACTTTGTGGTGGCACTCTACAACCCCAAATCGAAAACCCGCACCGAGCAGATTGCCACCGCCCACGGCATTCTCATGGCCCACCGCCCTCCGGAGACCCCGGTGGCGGTGGTGAAGTCGGTGTACCGTCCCGATGAAACCATTTACCGCACCACCCTGGGCGAGCTGCTGGCGGCCCCCATCGACATGCTGACCGTGGTGCTGATTGGCAACCGCAGCACCCAGCGCCACGGCCCCTGGCTGATTACGCCACGGGGCTACAACGGCAATATCGACTAGGATTGGCTCAGGGTGCCGACTAGCTGTCGCTGATTCCTGTTCTTCTCCCCGGAGACGACCATGCCCGCCCATTCTCTCCCCCCTCAGCCCCCTGATTTGCCCGCCCCTCTAGCTGCCAGTGGGCCTGCCAACCAGCCCCCGGCGCCTACCCCCGATGTGGTCAAAACCCTCACCAATGGGCTGAGCGCCTACGGTCGGCTCTACGGTTTGCCCAACCCGCCGGAGCAGGTGCAAGGTATTTTAGGCACGCTGCTGCGGCTGTACCGACCGGAGCTTGCCCCAGCGGTCGTCGATGCCATGGCCCGACAGGTGCTAGATGGGCTGACCCCCGAGGGGCTGAAGCAGGCCCTGGTTGACCGGGCCAGCAGCGCCCTGGCCAAGCAGGCCCACCAGTGGCAACAGCAGCTGGAGCAGCAGGTGCTGGGGGTGCTGGGGGCCTACCTGCAGCAGTACGCGCCAGCACTGACCCCCGACAGTCTGCGCGGCACGGTGGTGGCGGTGCTGCCGCTGCTGGACGATCGCCCCGTCACCCAGGCCGAGGCGCTAGGAATGGTCAGCCATTTGGTGCAGACCTTTGACCCCCAGGGGGCTCTGGCCGCCGCCGTTGACCCCGCCTACCTGGCTTTGGCCCAGACCCTGGCGCTGGCTCTCAGCCAAAAGCCCATGGCCGAGGCGGTGGGTGAAACGGTGGTGGCCTACGTGGCGCACTACGCCCCCACCCTGACCACCATTGGCGCTGACCTGATCTCTGCGGCCCTGAGCGCGGTGCTGAAAAATCAGGTGGATTTCAACATTGATACCCAGCTCACGGTGGTGGATCAGCAGCTGTTGATTGAGCAGGTGAGCTTTGAGCTAAATATTTTGCAGCAGTCGCCGCCGCCCTCGAAGGCAGCCAGTGCGATCGCACATCAGGTGCACAGCGCGGTCGAGGCCTACCGGCAAGGCCGCGAGGGCGCGGTGGATCTCACCGCTGGCCTGGTGAGCAACGACGGCCTCTCGATCTCCGGCTGGACCTCCCAGCGCCCGGCCCCCACCCCACCACCGTTACCAGGCCCACTGGAACCGTCCCCAGAGCCTCCCCTCGGGTCTGCTTAAGTCTGCTTGATCGCCCCAGTCCCCTGGGTTAGAGCTTTCAAAGACCTTAAGAGGACGTTTGAAAAGTCCTATTTCTTGTAGACAAAGTGGAGATCCCCCTAAATCCCCCTACCCTGAGGGAAGCCGCAAGCGTCTATAAAAAGGGGGACCTTTAACCCCCCTTTTTAAGGGGGGCAGGGGGGATCAGCAGGTGACTAAAGCTACAGCAAACTGCTTTTCAAACAAGCTCTAAAACCTGCCAACGGTTTCAAGGAAAATGTCTTCACCCGACTGGCTACTGCTTTAGATCGGAAATGGCAGCGTCCTGCGATCGCAGCGCCCCCAGCCCGTGCCACAGGTCGCCGGTGTGCAGCCAGCCCACGTAGCCCGAGTACAGGCATTCCCCCTGGGGCGAGGCCAAAAATACGTGATAGATGCCCAGGGGGCTGCGCCACAGGCGCAGGCTGGTGCCGTCGGTGAAGCAATACCAGGGGGCGGCCCGCCCAAAGTCGCGCTCGTGGGCATCGGTCATACCCGGTATCTGGCGCAGCTGATCGACTAGGGGGTGGGGCAACAGCGGCTGACTGAGGCTGATGCCCTGCCAAAACTGCTGAATCTGCTCCACCACCTGCGGATGGCAGCGCAGCGCCGCATGGCTAATGCCCGGCAGGCAGACAAACTGCCCGTTGGGCACCCGCGTGCTCTCCACCGTCACGGTGCCGTCGCTGCCGCCGTCGATGTTGCCTGCGATCGACAGGGTGTTGACGGTAGCCGCCACGCGGGCCGCCAGGGGGCGACGGTCGCGGCCCAGGTCGGCGGCCACCCCCACCCCCAGCTGGAGCGGATCGATCATCCGGCCCAGGTCGGCCCCGCCCACCGGCGAACCCACCAGCACCAGTGCCTCTATGCGGGGCCACCATTCGGGGTGGCGGTTGAGCACCTCCAGCCAGATCAACCCCCCCATGGAGTGGCCGACGATGCGCACGGGCGGGCTGGGCTGGCGGGCCAGGGTGGCGGTGGCCAGGGCATCGACCTCGTCGATCAGCGGGGCCATGCGCAGCCAGGTCATGGCGTAGTTGAGGCAGGGAGCCACCACCTGGCCGTTTTCCCCGGCGAGCTGGGTGGCCAGGGTCATCATGGCCTGGTTGGTGTCGGCCCAGCCGTGTTGGACAAAGAGCAGGTAGTCGGGGGGCATGGGCTCAACTGGCCGCACTGCGGGCCACGCGGGCGGCGGCCAACAGCGACAGACCGCTAAACAGCAGGCTGATGCCCAGGTACAGGCCAATCAGCCACATCGCCCCCAGGGGCCAGCGGTTGATCACCAAAATGCCTAAAATCAGGGTGATCACGCCGTTGATCACCACCAGCCACGACAGGCCGTGGCCCACCCGGTAGATGAAGGCCATGCCGATGGTGACAACGCCTTCGGTGATAAACAAAAGGCCAAAGGCAAAGGCAAACACCGCCGCCGACTTGACCGGGTTAAAAAGAATGTAAAGACCTGCGATCGCATAGAGCCCCCCCACCACCAGGTTGAGCCCCATCGCCCGAATCGCCCGCGCCTGAAACGCCTGCACCACCTGTAACACGCCGCTGGCCAGCACAATCCAGCCCACCGCCGCTGTAAACAACGCCAGGGCGAGGCCCGGCATCAAAATCGCCACTGTACCCAGCACAATCAGGCCCAGGCTGAGGGCGATCACCCAGCCCGTCGCCGTTTTAATCTCGCCGCTAGACGGAGGTTCCGAGGTCATAGCACGTGCCTCACGATGGGAATAGTTTGCCGATGGGGTTTGACCATAAACTATGGGAGCATCGATGACTCGCGGGGATAGGCAGGGGCCAATCAGCAACCTTATACCCTACTTCCATAGCCCACCGCCATCCCCTCTTCGGCCAGTCGCCCTTTCCCGCCGCGTACCCCATGACCTATCCCCAGCACCTGGTAACCGCTGACTGGCTCGCCCAGCACCTCGACGACCCCCAAGTGGTGGTGGTAGACTGCCGCTTTGCCCTGGCCGACCCCCACCAGGGGCAGCAGCAGTACGCCGACAGCCACATTCCCAACGCCCATTACCTGGACCTAAATCAGGCAATGTCTGGCCCCGTGCAGGCCCACGGGGGTCGCCATCCCCTACCGGATCCGGCGGTGTTTAGCGCCCTATTGACTGCGGCAGGGGTGATCTCCGCAGGGCCAGAACCCACGCTGGTGGTGGCCTACGACGACTCCCGCTTTGCCTTTGCCGCCCGCCTCTGGTGGCTGCTGCGCTACCTGGGCCACGATAGGGTGGCCGTGCTCGACGGCGGCTGGTCGGGCTGGGTGCAGGGGGGCTACCCCACCACCGCTGAGCTTCCCAGTCCCAGAGCAGGCCACTTTATTCCCGCCCCGCGCCCCGACTGGGTGATCGACATCGACACCCTGCGCCGCCGCCAAGCTCAGGCCGGGGTGCTGCTGATCGATGCCCGAGCGCCCGAGCGCTACCGGGGCGAAGTCGAACCCATCGACCCGGTGGCGGGCAGTATTCCCGGCGCCGTCAACTATTTCTGGCAGGCGGTTTCCACCGCCGACGGCCAGATGAAACCCGCCGCCGAGCTGGCCCAGCACTGGGCCGCCCTCGACGAGGCCAGCGAGGTGATCGTCTACTGCGGCTCCGGGGTGACGGCCTGCGTCAACCTGCTGTCTCAAACCCTGGCCGGTCGGCCCATGGCCAAGCTCTACGCCGGGGGCTGGAGCGACTGGTGCTCGTACCTATAGGGCCTGTAGGGCCTGTAGGAGTTGGGGCCAGGCTCTAGTAAACCTTGGGCAACGCCATCTCAGCCCGTTGCTTGGGTGGGCAGAACCCGGTTGAGCTGCCGCGCCCCCTCAACCGCTAATCCTTTTGCAGGGGCAGCACGGGGGTAGGGTCTGCCTGGCTGGCAGGGGTCTCCACCGGGGGCTGACCCTGGGCCTCTAGCTCGGCCACCGTGGGCACCCGGTCGCTGGCGCTGTCGGCGGTGCGCTGGGAAAAGCCCCAGGTAAACACCACAGCAATGACCACCACCATCACCCATTCCGGGGGCACCAGGGTCGGGTCAATCACCCGCACCAGCAGGCGAATGCCCACAAAAGCCACGGTGATAAAGCCAGCGTCTTCTAAATGCTCAAACTCTTCGAGCCAGCGAATAAACAGCCCCGCCATAAACCGCAGGGTAATAATGCCGATGGTGCCGCCCAGCAAAATGACCACCACATCCTTGGAGAGGGCCAGGGCGGTGGTCACACTGTCGAGGGAGAAGGCCAGGTCGGTAAAGGCAATCACCGGAATCGCCTGCCACAGGTTGGCAAAGCGGGGCTCGTGGGCAGCTCCGTCGGCCCCGGCTAGGTCAGACTTGGCGGTGAAATGCTTAAACACCAGCCACAGCAGATAGGCCGCCCCCATCACCTCAAACTGCCAAAATTGCAGCACCCAGCCCGCAGTTAAGATCAGCCCCATGCGCAGCACAAAGGCGACAACCAGGCCCAGGTTGAGCGCCCGGCGCTGCATGGTTTCGCCGTCGAGGCCCTGGGCAATGGCCGCCAGTGCGATCGCATTGTCAGCCGACAGCACCGCCTCCAGGGCAATCAGCACCGGTAGCAGCAGCAGGGTATCAACCCCAAAGTTGTTAGAGATGTCGAGTAGTCGATCTAGCATTAGCTCGGTTTAGCCACCTCGGGCAGCGCTCAAATAGTTTAGTCAGTGCCATGGGCTCGGCTCACCGGCACCAGCGGTTGACGGGTCGCAGGTGAGGTCGGGCCTGGCCCCAGCCGACACCAACCCAGGCCCGACCAGCGGCCCAATCGTTCAACCCTCAGGGTCGGGAGAGCCGGGCTCAGCGGCCAGGCCAGGCTGCGATATAGTCGGGCTGCGGCCTGGCCGGGCTGCGGCACAATGGCTTTAGTCTAACGTGCCCCGCTTCCTTAGAATAGTACGGTTACCATCCACCCGCAGGGGAGACTTCTGGTGTGCTGAGTTCGCTGCTGACGCTATTTCGACAACGGTATCCCCAGGGCAGCCTCACCTCAGATCTGTTGACGCTCCACGACGGCCAGTACGTGGTGCGGGTCTGTGCCGGGGCCGGGGGGCATACCCTGGCCTGCGGGCTGGGGGCCAACGCCGCCCTCGATCTGGCCGAAGATCAGGCCACCACCCGCGCCCTGGAGCGCCTGGGCCTGACCGCCACCTCGGCCAGCGTAGTACCCCTGGCCTTTAAAACCGAGATGCCGCCGGTGGTGGGTGTGCCCCAGCCCCCGGCCCTCAGCCTGGTGGCCGAGCCCTTAGCGGCCAGTCCAACCTCGGCAAATGCCACCGGCTCTAGCCCCGCTGACCCGGTGAGGCAGCGGCCGGAGCCGGTGGCCGATCTAGGCCCAGAGCTGGAGCTGCCGGAGCTGGAGCTGCCGGAGCTGGAGCTCCAGCCGGGGGCGATGGCCATTCCGCCGGTGGAGAGACAGCTGCCCGCCGACCTCGGCCAGGGGCCACTGGCCAACGAGCTGCTCGACCTCGATGGAGGGGCAGTGCCCCCGGTCGATCTCTCAGACATCATTGCCCAGACCGATGTGGAGCTCCAGCGGCTGGGGTGGGGGGTTAACCAGGGCCGCGAGTTCTTAGAGAAAACCTACGGCAAGCGATCGCGCCACGACCTCACCGACGAGGAGCTGCTTCAGTTTTTGCTCTATCTGGAAACTCAGCCCGCCCCCGGCGCTTAGCCTCTTGGGCGGGCTGGGCTGGGACTACTTGACCACCATGGGGCGGCTGCCGATGGAGGTGCGGTCGATCACCTGATCGATCAGGCCGTACTCAACGGCTTCGTAGGGGCTCATGAAGAAGTCGCGCTCGGTGTCTTCGGCGATTTTCTCTAGGGACTGGCCGGTGTTGTTGGCGATGGCCTCGTTGAGGCGCTGCTTGAGGTAGAGAATTTCTTTGGCCTGAATTTCAATATCGGTGGCCTGGCCCTGGGCACCGCCGAGGGGCTGGTGAATCATGATGCGGGAGTTGGGCAGGCTCATGCGCTTGCCCTTTTCGCCGGCGGTGAGCAAAAAGGCACCCATGCTGGCGGCCAGCCCGACGCAAATGGTGCAGACCTGGGGCCGAATGTGGTTCATGGTGTCGTAAATGCCCAGGCCCGCCGACACTGAGCCGCCGGGGGAGTTGATGTAGAGGTAAATGTCTTTGTCGGGGTCCTCGGCTTCGAGAAACAGCATTTGGGCCACGATCAAGTTGGCCGAATCGGCGGTGACTTCCTGGCCCAAAAAGATAATCCGCTCCCGCAAAAGCCGGGAATAAATGTCAAACGCGCGCTCGCCACGCCCGGATTGCTCAATAACGGTTGGAATCATGAGGATAAGTCACGTGTAATGCTTTCCCTGATTTTAGCGACTTGTGCCGCTAAGATGCGCCGCAGGCCAGGGGCGGATAGCCGAATGGCAGAGCTAAAGCCTGCTTGCCGCTGGGCTCCGGCGGCGGGCTATCCACGGCGTACCCCAGAGGGAGGGGCAGTGGGCTGGTTGACTTGGGGCTACCCCGCTACCCTTTGCCCACCTGGGCCAGGGGGCGAATGCTGCGATAGCGGTCTTGGCGGATCCAATCGAGGACGGACTGGATTTCGATGGATTTTTCGCCCAGGGTGTTGAGCAGGTGGGAGCCGAGCTCCAGGGCGGCCTCAAACTCGGGCTGCACGACCTCTCGGGCCCCCAGCTGGGTGAGGATGTCGATCTCTTCGTTGTTGTGTGATCGCGCGATCACATCTAGCCCCGGGGCCCTGGCCAGGGCGCGCTGGAGCACCAGGCGAGTGCTGGTCGGGTCGGGCAGGGTAATGGCCAGGGCCTTGGCGGTTTCGAGGCGGGTTTTGTCGAGCACCAGCTCGCTGTCGGCATCGCCGTAGACAAAGGGAATTTGCACCAGCGGGGCGTGGCGGTTGCGCAGGCGCTGAATGGCGGTTTCGCTGTTTTCGACCACCAGCACCGAGTAGCCCCGGCTGAGCAACACATTGACCAGCACCTGGCCCACCCGGCCATAGCCCGCCACAATCACGTGGTCGCGCAGGTCGTCGGGCACCGACAGCAGCTTGGGCTCTTCGGCCCGCTTGAGGTAGCCCGCCAGCATGGGCAGATCGTGGAGCCAGTCGACCACCGGGGGGGCGAGGTTGATCCACAGGGGGGTGAGCATCAGCGAGATGGCGATGGTGCCCAGCAGCAGCGAGTAGCGCTGCTCGGTAATCAGCCCCAGCTCTAGCCCCATCAGGGCCAGCACAAAGGAAAATTCACCGATTTGGTTGAGCCCAAAGCTGGCTTTGACCGCCGTTTTGAGCGAGTAGCCAAAGCCCAGCACGATGGGCAAAATCACCAGGGCCTTGCCCACCATAATCAGGGTGACCAGCTCCAAAATTTTGCCCAGGTTGCCCACCAGCAGGTGGGGGTCGATCAGCATGCCGATGGAGGCAAAAAACAGGCAGGCAAAGGTGTCGCGCAGGGGCAAGATTTTGCCCAGGGCCTGGTCGGCGTAGTCGTTTTCGGAGATCATCAGCCCCGCCACAAAGGCCCCCATGGCGATGGAGAGGCCCAGTTTGGAGGTCACCCAGGCCACCCCCAGGCAGAGGGCCACCACGGTGAGCAAAAAGAGCTCGCTGCTCTCGGTGGCGGCCACGTGGCGGATCAGCGGCGGCACTACCCATCGCCCCAGGGCGATGGATCCGGCCAAAAACAGCAGAAACTTGAGCCCGGCAATGCCCAGGGCCAGGCCCAGGGTATCGGGCTGGTTGAGCACCGGCAGCACCGCCAGCATCAGGCCCAGGGCGATGTCTTGGGTGATCAGCAGACCCAGCATCACCTGGCCGTGGACGGTGGCGGTTTCGCCGCGCTCGGTGAGGGTCTTGAGCACCACCGCCGTGGAGGACAGCGACAGCACCAGGCCCAGAAAAATGCCCTGCAAGATCGAGTCGGCGGTGCCGGAGAGCAGCGACACCGAGCACACCAGCAGGGTGGTGAGGCCCAGCTGGAGCAGGCTGCCCTGAACTGCGATCGCACGTACCCGCTGCAACTCCGTCAGCGAAAACTCCACCCCCAGGGCAAACAGCAAAAAGGCAATGCCCACCTCCGCCAGGGCCTGAATCTGCTCCACATCGGTCTGGAGCCCCAGCCCAAAGGGGCCAATCACCAGGCCGGTGATCAAGTAGCCCAACAGGGCTGGCTGCTTGAGGCGATGGGCAATATACCCCCCGATGGCCGAAGCCCCCAGGGCCAGCGTCAAATCGAGGACAAAATTCGGTTCAGCGGTCATACCTGATCACGGTAGGGCAGGGGGGCACAACGCCCCCCTGCGGTAGGGCAGGGGGGCTCTGGTGTCGTCAACATGGTGTCGTCAACGCTTGACTGTCATCCAGTCTGGATGTCTAAGTATCTATTGTCACTAATAAGTGGCGACTGCGCTACAGCGTCTTTAAAGCCGATAGGGTGCGCCGATGGCGACGCCATCCCGCCCCAAAACCTTGGTGCTCCAGATCAGAAAAAATCAGACCTTAGCCTGCCGCAGGATGGGCACAGGAGCAGCGTTGGCGCTCTACAGCCTGCCCTGGCGTCTGAGAATCAGGGATTTAAACCCATCGACCGCCAGATTTCTATTTGCCTGGGGATCTCCGGTGTGCCTGGCCTAATTGGGTAAAAAAGCATCTGCCAAGATGGTT
>DATIVG010000041.1:0-1673 GCA_035466075.1 Nodosilinea sp.
AGGGTGGGCGGCGCTGGCTGCGCCTACAGCCCTGGTCGGCGCGCCGTTCTTGAGGGCCATCACCCCACCCCCTAGAATGGTTATTTATCGAGAGTGCAGGTAACCCCATGACCGTCCGCGTTCGCATTGCTCCCAGCCCCACCGGGAATCTGCACATTGGTACCGCCCGCACCGCTGTCTTCAACTGGCTGTTTGCCCGCCACCAGGGGGGGCAGTTTATTCTCCGCATCGAAGACACCGACGAAGAGCGCTCCAAGCCAGAATTCACCGACAACATTCTCTCTGGCCTCACCTGGCTGGGCATGGATTGGGATGAGGGCCCTTTCTTTCAGTCGCAGCGGCTTGACCTATACCGCCAGGCCATTCAAACCCTGCTGGATGAGGGCCTGGCCTACCGCGCCTACGACACCCCCGCCGAGCTAGACGCCATGCGCGAGGCCCAAAAAGCCAAGGGCCAGGCCCCCCGCTACGACAACCGCCACCGTGACCTCACCCCTGAGCAGCAGGCGGCCTACGAGGCAGAGGGCCGTCCGGCGGTGATTCGCTTCAAAATTGACGACAGCCGCACCATCACCTGGACTGATCTGGTGCGCGGCCCGGTGACCTGGCAGGCCAGCGACCTGGGCGGCGACATGGTGGTGGCGCGGGCCTCGTCGGCCAGCACCATTGGGCAACCGCTCTACAACCTGGCGGTGGTGGTGGACGACATCGACATGGCGATCACCCACGTGATTCGCGGCGAAGACCACATTGCCAATACCGCCAAGCAAATTTTGCTCTACGAGGCACTGGGGGCGGCGGTGCCTGAGTTTTCGCACACGCCGCTGATTCTCAACCAGAGCGGCCAAAAGCTCTCGAAGCGCGACGGTGTGACCTCGATTTCTGACTTTCAAAAGATGGGCTTTGTAGCCCCGGCCCTGGCCAACTACATGACCCTACTGGGCTGGTCGGCCCCCGATGCCGCCGAGCAGTTTACCCTGGCGGAGGCGGCTCAGCAGTTTAGCTTTGAGCGCGTCAACAAGGCGGGGGCCAAGTTTGACTGGGATAAGCTCGACTGGCTCAACAGTCAGTATCTCCACCACCTGGAGCCCGCCGCCCTGCTAGAGCTGGCCCTGCCGTTTTTGCAGGAGGCGGGGTACGGGGTGGATGCGGCTGCTGACCAGGGCTGGCTGCTGCCGCTGATGGCTCTGCTAGGCCCTAGCCTGACCCGGCTGACGGATGTGGTGGAGCAGAGCCGCTTCTTTTTTACCGAAACTGTGCCCTTTGCCGACGACGCTAAGGCCCAGGTGCAGCTCGATGGCGTCCCGGCGGTGCTCCAGGGCGTTCTGGATGGGCTAACAGAGTCCTCCCCCGCCACCCTCGACGACCTCAAGGCCCTGGTGGACAACGTCAC
This sequence comes from Nodosilinea sp., assembly GCA_035466075.1. GTDB lineage: Bacteria > Cyanobacteriota > Cyanobacteriia > Phormidesmidales > Phormidesmidaceae > Nodosilinea. The sequence continues at coordinate 1,394 of DATIVG010000041.1, forward strand.
CAAGGCCCAGGGAGTCAAAAAGGGTCTGGTGATGAAGTCGATGCGGGCGGCGCTGATGGGGGCTTTGCAGGGGCCTGACCTGATGGAGTCGTGGCTGATTTTGCGCCAGCGCGGCTTTGATGTGGCGCGGCTACAGGGGGCGCTGGCGCTGGCCTAACCACCGCCAGCGGGCCATCACCCCCAGGGTGATGGCTGCGCACAGCAGCATCAGCGCTCCGGCCAGGGCGTAGGTGGCGGCCAGGCCGATTTGCTGGCTGAGGGGCTGACTGGCCAGGGGCGA
>DATIVG010000042.1:0-6064 GCA_035466075.1 Nodosilinea sp.
ATTTTTTGCTGCGGCATTACGCTGATCTACATTTTGGTGGTGGCCTGGCTCGATTTTTTGCGGGGGCCCAACTGGTGGGACGAAACCGACTTTTGGAAGTCGAGTCTGACCTTTAGCGACAGCCTGCTGCCCTCGCTGTCGGACTTGAAAAACTACAACAGCTTGAACACGCCCCTGCCCTTCATGATGTTTGGGCTGCTGGAATATCTGTTTGGCCAGGGCATTTTTGCCGGGCGGCTGCTCAATCTGGTGCTGTCGCTGGGGATCGTGCTGATCATTGGCTGGCCCAGTCGGGACAAGGGTGGGCGGGCGCTGCTCTGCCTGGTGGGGCTGTTTTTATGTCCCTATTTTTTGTTTCTCAGCGGTCGCCTCTACACCGAGATGATCGCCTGTACCTGGGTGCTGCTGGGGTTTGTGGCCTACCTGCGAGACCGCCACGGGCTCAGCTGCCTGGCGTTTGTACTGGCGATCGCATCGCGCCAGTACATGCTGGCCTTCCCCATGGCCATTGCCGCCTACGAGCTGCTGGGCGTGGCCGATCAATACCGGCAGCAGCGGCAGTTTAGCCTCCAGCAGCAGTGGCGCTGGGTGGCCCCCGCCCTGGCCTGTCTCTCCATGGCGGGGTGGATTTTGCTGTTTCAGGGCCTCGCCCCCGAGGAGGCGATTATCGGCAAATCCCCAGAGGTGCAAAAAAGCCTGATCGCCCTCACCCCCGGGGGCGCCGTCAACTACTTGGCCTTTGTGGGTGCCTACATCGTCATCCCCGAATTTCTGCTGTTTGGCCTCCAGCCCGCCTTCCAAGAGCTGAGGCAGCGCCCGCGCAAGGGGCTGCTGATCGCAGCGGGGCTGCTGTTCTACTGCCTGATTTTTCCGCCCCTGACCTTTGGCAACGGCTTTATTGTCAACCTGGCCGACCTGCTGCCGCTGGATAGTCTCAGGGCCGTCTTTTTCTACAGCCTAGCGCTGCTGGCCTGCCTGCGGTTTGCCCAGCTCGATCTGCTGTTTTGGATCTTGGTCTTCAACACGCTGATTATGACCAAGGCCCTGCCCTGGGATCGCTACGTGCTGCCAGCGGTGGTGATCTTTTGGTACCTCAAATCGATCCGCTACCCGGAGCGGCTGGCGGTGGCCAGCGACACCCAGGAGCGCACCGAAGGCAGCACCGCCCCCACTGGCGAAAGTCAGCTGACCTAGGGGGGCCAGCGGCGGGCTGAACCCCTTATTAATAGTCGCCCACCCAGGTGAAGAGGCGCGATGGTCCTTGGGGGGGGTGCGATCGCACCCCCCCCAAGGACCAGTAGCTAGCGGCACACAGCATAAGAAGCCCAGGGGAGAGGTCTCCCCTGGGCCAGCACGCTAAATAGCGCAAAAGATAGCGCCCAGCGGGGCTAGAGCACCCCCAGGTTGGCCAGACCCAGAATCGCCCCGGCCCCCAGCAGATGGCCAAAGCTGGTGGTGCCCAGCAGAGCGGGTAGGCCCATGCCGCCGAAAAACGCGGGGGAGGGCAGCTCAGGCTTGGCGTTGGGGTATTTGATGGTGAACTTGCCCAGGGCGATGGCCAGAATGTTGCAGATAATCATGACAGCCGCCACCTTAGGGCTCCAGGTGAGCGTGGTTGGAACTGCGGCTAAAACCGGTAAAAATGCCAATGTACCAGCCTCCAAAAACTGTAATGGGTCAACAAATCGCTTGCCTAGGCTTACTTTTCCATGCGGTCGGGATTTTCCGCCGTCAGCTGTAGCAAGACTTTACATTCTGCCGGGAGGCTAGGGGTCGTACCATGGAAGGGCTGACCGGTTTCTTCCCCACGCGCGGACACCTATGGAACGTGGACTACTGTGGCTGCCTCTACTGGCGGTATTTATCGGCCTGGCCTGGGCGGGCTGGCACGAATTTCAAAAGGTGCAGGCCTACGAAACCTGGGCCACCGGCTTTGAGCGCAGCAAGTACGACATCCGCGCCATGCTGGGGCAGCGGGGCGGCGAGCTCACCTGGGGGCGGCCCACCCGCCAGGGGCCGGTGGATCTCACCACCCTGGCGCTCCAGCAGGTGACGGCCCTCCGGCTGGAGGTGGACGGCCAGCCCGTGCCCGCCGACCAGCCCAGCCCCAGCGGTCGAGCAATTGCCCTGGTGCTGACCACGGCGGGCGACGACACCTACCGCATTCCCTTTACCGACGGCGATCTGGCCCAGCGGTGGGAAAAAGCGTTGCATCAATCTCTCCAGGCGCTAAAATCGGCTTCAGCCTAGGCACAGACCGGCGGCGGGGCTGGCGCGGGCCTCCCCCAGCCGGGTCTAACCTGGGTCGTTTTTCCCTGGGCGGCTGATACCATGACCCGCGTTTCTTCCCTTTCTCGCGACCAGCTCAAAACGCGCCGCCAGAGCCTGCGGCGGCGGCGGCGCATTTCCATTGGTCAGGCCCTGTGGCGGTTTTGGGCCCTCTCGGGGTTGACGGCGCTGATCTTTTGGGGGGCGACGCGGCCGGTGTGGCTGCTGCACAGCCCCCGCCAAATCAACGTCACCGGCAACCACCTGCTCAGCGATGAGGCGGTGCAGGCCCTGGTACCCCTCAGCTACCCAACCCCCTTGATGAAGGTGGAGCCAGAAATTTTGGCCCAGCAGATGCGCGATCGCGCCCCCGTGGTCTCGGTGGAAGTCACCCGGCAGCTGCTGCCGCCCCGCCTCAACCTCACCGTGCAGGAGCGCGTGCCCGTGGCGGTGGTGCTACCGGCGGGCAACCCAGACAGCAGCACCGAGACCCAGTATCTCCAGGCCGGGTTTATCGACGCCCAGGGCGCCTGGATGCCCCTGTCTAGCTTTGGCCTCACCCCGGCCTCGCCCCAGCTGCCCGCCCTGCGCCTCAGGGGCATTCAGCCCCAGTACCGGCGCTACTGGCCCCAAATCTACGAAACCATCGTCAGCAGCCCGGTGGCCGTCACCGAGATTGACTGGCAAGACCCCAACAATCTGGTGTTGCAGACCGCCCTGGGCCAGGTCTACCTGGGCCCTTATTCGCCGGAGCTGGCCCAACAGCTGGCCACCCTCAACAAAATGCGCAACCTGCCCAACCAGCTCACCGACGCCGAGGTCGCCCGCATTGACCTCAGCAACCCCGACGTGCCCTCCGTGGCGGTGGTTGAGGCCCCGGCCCCCGCCGCCGAGCCCTAGGGCGCGCAGATGGCCAATCAGCGACCAATGATCGGCCCACGGGGAATAACCCTATAGTTTTCCTACATTTATTTATATATAGAGTGGCGGCCTGCGGTGGCGGCTAGGGCCAGGCCGGGCCGGTGGGGAAGTGAGCCATACTGCTGGCGGATTTTAGCGGCCCTTTTGTGGAGCAAAGCCAGCTATTTTGCCGCATTCTTAGAGAGTTTTAAGACTTGCCACGGTGATTTGGTTTTTTTCAATGAAGTAATCTATAGTTGTCTAGAATCAGCGGGGGTTTAGATTTCCGGGGTCAGGTGTTATCTTGGGCTATCTAGAACGGGTTACTAACTGGGTTATTCCTATTGTCTACGGCCTCCAACTCTATGCTCCCCCATGACCCCAACGGCAATGGTGACCCTAACGGCAATGGTGACCCCAACGGCAATGGTGCTGGCCACGGCGACGCTGAATACAGGAGCGCTGAATACGGTGGCGCTCTACACCATGACAATGGCGCTGAACACAACGCCTATTCCCTGACCAACGCTGACCCTCAATCGACCGTGCGCCAATCGGCTGACTCGATCACCCAGTTTGCAGCCCCGTCTAACCCGTTCAGCCGCAACGAGCTGAACCCCAGTCAACCCCACAACCCCAGACCTATGCCCGGAGAAATGCACACCAACAATACTGCCTTGCCCAGCAGCGTCGCCCGGATCAAGGTGATTGGGGTAGGCGGGGGGGGCTGTAATGCCGTCAACCGCATGATTAGCAGTGGTCTAGCGGGCATTGAGTTTTGGTCGGTCAACACCGACGCCCAGGCCCTCGACAACACCACCATGACCAACAGCCTGCACATCGGTCAAAAGCTGACCCGCGGGCTGGGGGCTGGGGGCAACCCCGCCATTGGCCAAAAGGCCGCCGAGGAGTCGCGGGAAGAAATTGCCGCCGCCCTGGAAGAATCTGACCTGGTGTTTATCACCGCCGGCATGGGCGGGGGCACCGGCACCGGGGCCGCCCCGATCGTGGCGGAGGTGGCCAAGGAGGCGGGAGCCCTGACCGTGGGCGTGGTGACCCGGCCCTTCACCTTTGAGGGCCGTCGCCGCATGAACCAGGCCGATGAGGGTATTGCCGCCCTCCAGGGTCGCGTCGATACGCTGATTGTGATCCCCAACGACAAGCTGCTGTCGGTGATCTCGGAGCAAACCCCGGTGCAGGAGGCCTTCCGCACCGCCGACGACATTCTGCGCCAGGGGGTGCAGGGCATCTCCGACATTATTACGATCCCCGGTCTGGTCAACGTGGACTTTGCCGACGTGCGGGCGATCATGGCCGATGCGGGCACGGCGCTGATGGGCATTGGCGTGGGCTCGGGCAAGTCGCGGGCGCGGGAAGCTGCGATCGCAGCCATCTCCTCCCCCCTGCTGGAGTCGTCGATCGACGGCGCTTCCGGGGCGGTGTTCAACGTCACCGGCGGCTCCGACCTCACCCTGCACGAAGTCAACGCCGCCGCTGAGATCATCTACGAAGGGGTTGACCCCAACGCCAACATTATTTTTGGCGCGGTCATCGACGAGCGCATGCAGGGCGAGGTGTGCATCACCGTGATTGCCACCGGCTTCAACACCCGAGCCGGGGCCCAGCCCGAGCTAGACGTGGCGCGGGTCACCCCCTTCAAGCGCACCCTGTCGGCACCGCCCATCACCCCACCGGCCAGCAGCGGCCTGGGGGCCGGGCTCGACATTCCCGAGTTTTTGCAGCGGCGGCGGCCTAACAACAACCGCTAGCCATGACCATGCCGCCCCTCTGGCCGACGGCCCTCACCATCGCTGGTTCTGACAGCGGCGGTGGGGCTGGCATCCAGGCCGACCTGCGCACCTTTGCCTTTCATCGCATCCACGGCACCTGCGCCATCACCTGCGTCACCGCCCAAAACACCCTGGGGGTGAGCCGCGTCGATGCTCTACCCCCCGAGGCCGTCGTCGCCCAGGTGGAGGCGGTCACCGGCGATATCGCGGTGCAGGCGGTCAAAACCGGCATGCTGCTCAATCAGGGCATCATTCAGGCGGTGGCCGAGGCCCTGGGCTCTCTGCCCCGCACCACCCCGGTCGTGGTTGACCCGGTGATGGTCTCCCGCACCGGGGCCCAGCTGATCGACGATGGTGCGATCGCAACACTCACCCGGCTGCTGCTGCCCCAGGCCGCCATTGTCACCCCCAACCGCTACGAGGCCCAGCTGCTCAGCGGTCTAGAGATTACCACCCAGGCCGACATGGAGGCCGCCGCCCGGCACATCTACCAGCTCGGCCCCCGGGCGGTGTTGGTCAAGGGCGGCGGCATGGCCGACGACCTGCGCAGCACCGATATCTGGTTTGACGGCCACAACCTCGTGGTTCTGGCCGCCGAAGTGGTCGAAACCCGCCACACCCACGGCACCGGCTGCACGCTGTCGGCTGCGATCGCAGCCAACCTCGCCCTGGCCAAAGATCCTCTCTCCGCCGTCCAGGCCGCCAAAACCTACGTCACCAGCGCCCTCAGGCACGCCCTGCCCATCGGCCAGGGCCAGGGCCCCGTCGGCCACTTCTTCCCATTGCTAGAGGCGTAAACCCTGGTCAGTAGCCCCCAGGACCGCCCCATCTATTGCTCTCCCGAGTGCGGCCACACCGACTCCCAATCCGGGCAGTGGCGCTCTTCCTCCGGGCCAAAGGGATGCATAGCGCACACCAGCGTATTGCCTCCGTAGGACTGACCACAAAAATTGCGGCAGCCCACACAGGCCGGATAATTTTGCAGCAGCGGCTCCACCGTACTGTTGATCGGGCCAGAGACCTCCTCAAACCACTGGTCAATCCCCGAAAGCCCCGTCACCAGAGGCCCCAAAATCTCATTCAGCTGATCGGCCACTTCGTCCAGC
>DATIVG010000043.1:0-21730 GCA_035466075.1 Nodosilinea sp.
ATTTTGCAGATCGACAGCACCCCCGTACGCAGCGCCGACGCCCTGCAAATCAAGGTGGAAAACACCAAAATTGGCGATGCGCTACAGCTCAAAATTCAGCGGGGCGATCGCCCAATGACGGTTCAGGTCAAAACCGCCGAATTGCGTGAGCAGGCCGAGTAACGCCCCCCCACTTACCCTTTTACCTATCCCCCTCAATTAGGAGACTTCTAATGCAATCGACCGAAGACAGCGGCAACCGCAAAATTCTCGCCGCCGTTAGCCACGGTGCCATTTTCTTCAGCACCTTTGTGCTCTCCATCGGTGTTCCCATTGTGATTTACATTCTGTCCAGCGACGCCGTGGTCAGAGAGAGCGCCAAAGAATCGATCAACTTTCACTTCAACGTGTTTTTGTACAGCGTGATCTTTGGCTTTTTGACCCTGCTGCTGATCGGCTGGCCCCTGCTGGGTCTGCTGTGGATGGCCCAGCTGGTACTGCCGATTATGGCCATTCTCCACAGCTTCAAGAAGCCCGATACGGTGTTCCGCTATCCGTTTATCTTTCGGCTGTTTTAGGTCAGCTGCCGGTCAAACCAGTCCAGCGCTCGGTTCCAGGCCCACCAGGGGTCGCTATCCCCAGCTAGGCGCTGACCGGCGCTGCCGCTGTAGTAGCCCACATGGCCGCCGTAGTCGGTCAAGACTAGCTCCAGGTTGGGGTTGGCTGCCCCCAGGGCCTTCAGGTCGGGAATGATCTCGGGGCTAAACAGGGGGTCATCGGTGGCGTAGAGAATTAGCGTGGGCAGGGTGAGGTCGGCCATGAAGGGCAGGGGGCTGCTGGCGGCGTAGTAGTCTTCGACGCTGGCAAACCCGAGGCGGTCAATCACCAGCTCGTGGTCAAAGCCCCAGATGCTGTCGGCCCGCTCGATGGCGGCCAGGTCAAAGTGGCCGGGGTGCTGCTGGTGCAGGCGCAGGGCCAGGCGTTTGAGTTCAGCTGCGATCGCACGTTCCAGCTGCCGTCTAAAGGGGTCATCGGTCAGGTAGCGCAGCGATCGATTGGAGTCGAGGCTGGGGCACACCACCGCCACCCCACCGATATCCCCAGGCTCTAACCCGCCCCCCGGCAAATCCATCGCGGCCTTGGCCCCCCACAGCGCCAGCTGCCCGCTGAGCGAGTAGCCCATCAGCCAAAAGGGCGGCGGGCAGCCCAGGGCCTTGGCCGTGGCCGCCAGGGCCATGTAGTCATGCCCCTCGTAGAGGCCGTCGGAGGTAAGCGTGGGCGATAGCTCACCGGTTTTGCCGTGGGCCCGCCAGTCAAACATCACCATGGCATAGCCCCGGTGATAGGCCTTGCGGCCCAAAATCTCCAGCTGCCACTGGTCATCCAGGCTGCCGGTGATGCCGTAGGTGGCAATGACAGTACCCTTGACCTGGCCCTGGGGCCGCTGGGGCACCGCCCAGCGACCAAAAATAGGCACCCCGCCATGGCCCGTGAAAATGTGGTCTTGATAGGCTACGGGCAAGAGGTCAATGCTCTGTCGCCAGCTCTGGCTGGCCACTGTCGCAATGTAGACCGTCATTGCCAGACCATTCTGCAAAAACCACGGGGGCACAAAGGCGGGCAGGGCAGCGGGCACGGAAGAGGGCATAGCGTCGCGCTGAAACTCCCTACAGCATTCCAGAGAACCTCTGACAGCACCATCCCCCCGCCAAAGAAAAACGCCCCCGGCGAAGAAAACCGTAGGATGGTGCCTGGATAATATGGCCATGGGCTGGATGGCCGTCAGTGTAATGCCCGTGGGTTGTTGAGGGAGAGCAGCGTCAATGGTAGACCCCAGAGTCGAGGGCAAGGTGGTGCGGGTCGGAATTGTAGGCACCGGCTTTGTAGCGCGGCTGCGGGCCGACGCCCTGCGGGGCAGCGGGCAAGCTGAGCTAGTGGCTGTGGCCGGCCACAGTGCTGCCGACACCGCAACCTTTGCTGCAGAATACGGGGCCGTCGCCGTGGCCGACTGGTTGGCCCTGGTCAACCACCCCGACCTCGATCTGGTGATGGTTTGCCACATCAACCGCGACCACGCCCTGGTGGCCGCCGCCGCCCTGGCCGCCAACCGCCACGTGGTGGTGGAGTATCCCCTGGGCCTGAGCGGCGCTCAGGCCCAGCCGCTGCTGGCCCAGGCCCAGGCCCAGCAGCGGCTCCTGCATGTCGAGCACATTGAGCTGTTGAGCGGTACCCACCTGGCCCTCAAGGCCCACCTGGCTCAGGTGGGCCAGCCGTTTTATGCCCGCTACAGCACCCTCTCGCCTCGCCGCCCCGCCCCGCCGCGGTGGACCTACTGCCCCGAGCTGTTTGGGTTTCCGCTGGTGGGGGCGCTATCGCGGCTGCACCGACTGATCGACTGCTTTGGGCCGGTGGCTCGGGTGTACTGCCAAAACCACTACGACGGGCTCACCCCTGGCCCCGAGGGCATGACCCGCTACCGCACCTGCCTCTGTACCGCTCAGCTCACCTTTGCGACTGGGCTGGTGGCCGAGGTGGTCTACGGCAAGGGCGAGGCCCTGTGGGCGGGGGCCCGACAGCTCGAACTGTGGGGGACTGAAGGCACCCTGCGATTTGAGGGAGACCAGGGCACCCTGAGCGATGCTCGGGGTGCCCATGCCCTGGCCGTGGGGTCGCGCCGGGGTCTGTTTGCCGCCGACACCAACTGGGTAATCGATCATTTGCTCACCGGTAGGGCCCTCTACTGCGATCCGGCGGCCAGCCTCTACACGCTCCAGGTGGCCGAGGCCGCCGAGCGCTCGGCGGCCTCGGGGCAGGTGATCGAAATGGCGGCCTGTGGGGCGTCCTCTGGGGCGGTCCCTAGGCCTGCACCGTGTAGCCCGCCTGCTGAATCGCCTCAGTGAGCGCGGCGGCGGTGACGCTGGCGGTAATCTCGACGGTCTTGGCGTCGAGGTTGGCGTTGACCTGGGCACTGGGGTCAACGGCCTGCACCGCCTGGGTAATGGTGCTGGCGCAGGCCCCGCAGGCCATGTCGGGCACGGTTACAGAAAGGGTGGTCATCGGGGGTTCTCAAATCCTGTGCGTAGGCGAACTCTGTTTACTCTAGGCTATGGCGACAAATTGTCTCTCTGGAGTGCTCTGGAGAGCTGGTGAGTTGACAGCGGGGCTAAGGTTGATCAGATGATTTGGTAGCGTTGATGACGGCGGGGCGTCTCTGCCCCTTGGAATCATAGGTCAGCGAACGGGAGCAAAAACGATATGACCGTATGTGAGTACAGACCCGGTTTGGAGGGTGTACCGGCCACCCAGTCGAGCATTAGCTTTGTGGATGGCCAGGCGGGCATTCTGGAGTACCGTGGCATTCCCATTGAGGAGCTGGCTCAGCGCGGCACCTTTTTAGAGACGGCCTACCTGCTGATTTGGGGTGGGCTGCCCTCTCAAAGCGAGCTCGATGCCTTTGAGTACGAAATTCGCTACCACCGACGCCTCAAGTACCGCATCCGCGACATGATGAAGTGCTTTCCCGAGAGCGGTCACCCGATGGATGCGTTGCAGGCCTGCGCGGCGGCCTTGGGGCTGTTTTACTCCCGGCGGGCGCTGGATGATCCTATTTACATTCAGAAGGCGGTGGTGCGGCTGCTGGCCAAAATTCCCACCATGGTGGCGGCGTTTCAGCTGATGCGCAAGGGCAACGACCCGGTGCAGCCCCGCGACGACCTCAACTATGCGGCTAACTTTCTCTACATGCTCAACGAGCGTGAGCCCGACCCGCTGGCGGCGCGTATTTTTGATATCTGCCTCACCCTGCACGCCGAGCACACCATCAATGCCTCCACCTTTTCGGCGATGGTGACGGCCTCGACCCTGACCGACCCCTACGCGGTGGTGGCTTCGGCGGTGGGCACCCTGGCCGGGCCGCTCCACGGCGGCGCCAACGAGGAGGTGATCGAAATGCTGGAGCAGATTGGCTCGGTAGAAAACGTGCGCCCCTACGTGGAGCGCTGTATCGCTGAAAAGTCTAAGATTATGGGCTTTGGCCACCGGGTCTACAAGGTCAAAGACCCCCGCGCCACCATTTTGCAGGGCCTGGCCGAGCAGCTCTTTGAGAAGTTTGGCCAGGATGAGTACTACGCCATTGCCCTAGAGATGGAGCAGGCGGTGTCTGAGAAGCTGGGGACGAAGGGTATTTACCCCAACGTTGATTTCTACTCGGGGTTGGTCTATCGCAAGCTGGGGATTCCGACCGATTTGTTTACGCCGATTTTTGCGATCGCACGGGTGGCTGGCTGGCTGGCCCACTGGAAAGAGCAGCTGGGCGAAAACCGCATCTTCCGCCCCACCCAGATCTACACCGGCCCCCACAGCCAGACCTACGTAGACCTCGCCAACCGCCCTCAAATCTGGGATAAGCAGGGTTTTTCGGTGTCTTTACCCTCCTGATGGGTCAGACCCCCCTGGGCACTCTCCCCCTCAGCGCAGATTATTGATTCAGTGACGATTTTCAGGAACTCCTGCCCCTCTGGCGCTTGCGCTGGGGGGCTTTTGTTTGGGGGTTATCAAAGCGGTTTAAGGCCAAGAAGGGTGTACGGGCTGTCTTGCACCTCGCCCCTAGCCCCCCCTGGCCACCAGCGCCCAGCTCATCCCCAGCAGCCCGGCAAATCCCAGATAGTAGATCACCACCGGCAAGAGTTGGCGTACCAGCAGGCCCTCGCGCCCCAGCAGGCCTACCGTGGCCGCCGCCGCCACAATATTCGATACGCAGATCACGTTGCCTGCTGAAGCCCCCACGGTTTGCAGGGCCAAAATCAGCGACGGGGGGGCACCAATGTTGTCTGCCACCCCAAACTGAAACAGCGAAAACATCATGTTGCTGACGGTGACGCTGCCCGCCACAAAGGCCCCCACCATGCCCACCCCGGCGGCAAACAGCGGCCAGGAGCCCCCGGCGATGGCCGACATGCCCTCCGCCAGGGCCAGGGGCATGCTGGGCAGCCCCGCCCCGTTTACATCAGAGTTGATGAACACCCGCGCCATCAGTACGGCGGCCCCCAGGGCCAGGGCGGTTTTTTGGATCACAGGGTGCGATCGCACCACCGCTCCCCCCAGTTCCCTCGGCGTCATCTGGTGCAATCCGTAGGTGATCGCCACCACCAGCAAAAACATCGTCGCCGGTAGATAAAACGGGGTCGAGGCCGTTGCAATGGTCGTCCCCAAGATCCCCGTCCACTCCGCCCGCAGGCCCTGTAGCCATCCCTTCAGCGGCAGCTCAGTCAGCCGCGACAGCACCAGCAACACCCCCAGCAGCCCGTAGGGCAACCAGGCCTTCACCACCGCCATCCCCGCCGGGGGTGGCGTCAATGTCGGCATCACCCCGCCCGACCAGACCTCCGGCCAGCGCTCCTCCGGCGGAAACTGCCAGGGCTGCGCCGGTTGCAGCCAGCCCCGCTGTACCATCGTCACCACCAGGGCCAACCCCACCAGCCCCCCCACCATCGACGGAAACTCAGGCCCCAAAAATATCGCCGTCAGCGTGTAGGGCACCGTAAACGCCAGCCCCGCCACCAGGGCAAACCGCCACAGGCGTAGCCCCTCCGCCCTAGATTCGCCCTCCCCAAAGGTGCGAGTAACAATCGCCACCAGCAGCAGCGGCACAAATGTGCCAATCACCCCGTGCAGCAGCGCCGCCTGGGCCCCCACCTGAGCGATGTAGCCGCCCAGCGGCAGCCCGGCGCTAGTCAAGGCCGTCTCCACCGCTGCCGACCCGCCCAGCCCCGCATCCATGCCAAACACCAGCGGCGTGCCCACCGCCCCAAAGGTCGAAGGCGTGCTCTGAATAATCAGCGCCGCCATCACCGCCGCCATCGCCGGAAACCCCACCGCCACCAGCAGTGGCACGCAGATCACCGCCGGTGTGCCAAACCCCGACGCCCCCTCAATAAAGCTGCCAAACAGCCAGGCAATCACAATCATCTGCACCCGGCGGTCGGGCGACAGCGCCAGCAAGCTCTGGCGAATCACGCTAATCGCCCCCGAGGCTTGCAGCACATTCAGCAGCAAAATCGCCCCAAACACAATGAACAAAATCTCCGCCGCAATCACCGCCCCCTGCACCAGCGACGCCGCGATGTAGTTCACCGGCACCCGCCACACCCCCCAGGCCACCAGCACCGTCACTGCCAGCGCCCCGGGCATCGCCTGACTCGCCGGTCGCCGCGCCACCACCAGCAGTAGGAAAACGGTCAAAATCGGCAGCAGGGCAACCAGGGAGGCGAGGATGAAGGGCATTGGAGGGAGTAGGGGTAGGGGAGATGGGGGAGTGATGGGGTAGGGGAGATGGGGAAGATGGGGTAGGGGAGATGGGGAAGATGGGGGAGATATCAGGAATCGTAGATGAATCTTGAAACTTCGCAGGTCAGGCGATTCGTCTGGGCGGGCAAGGTGCCGGTGCCAACCACATGGATTCATGAACCGTCAGGCTCTGAATCGACAGAGATAAATTTTGATCACCTTCCCCACCCTCTCCACCTTCCAACCTCCCCACCCTCCCTACCTTCCTCAATCCCTTGCTGCCAAAACTTCCTATGAATCCCACCCGCCTCGCTCGGTGGATGGGGAAAGATGACGGTAGAATCTAAAGTGTTTTCTCTTTGCCAGAGTTAACCCTACCGTTGCTAAGGACTGGCCCATGAATCAAGGAATTGACCTACAGGGGAGTTTCGTCAACGCCCTCGTTGATCTGGGAGTGCCAGGCGGTGCGGCGAAAGCCCTGTGGTTGCCCCTGCCCATGGTGGTCATTCTGATTGGAGCCACGGTGAGCATTTTTGTCACGGTGTGGCTAGAGCGCAAGATCTCCGCCGCTGCCCAGCAGCGCATTGGCCCCGAGTACGCGGGGCCCTTGGGCACGCTCCAGGCCGCCGCCGACGGCATCAAGCTCATCTTCAAAGAAGACATTACCCCCGCCAAGGCCGACCCGCTGTTGTTCACCCTGGGGCCTGCCATTGTGGTCATCCCGGTGTTTCTGTCCTACCTGATTGTGCCCTTTGGCCAAAATCTGGTGATTACCGACATTGGCGTTGGCATCTTTCTGTGGATTGCCCTGTCCAGCATCGCCCCCATCGGCCTGCTGATGTCCGGCTATTCATCGAACAACAAGTACTCTCTGCTGGGGGGGCTGCGAGCAGCGGCGCAGTCGATCAGCTACGAAATTCCCATGGCGCTGGCCGTGCTGGCCGTAGTGCTGATGTCAAACAGCCTCAGCACCATCGACATCGTCAACCAGCAGTCGGGCTACGGCATCCTGGGCTGGAACATCTGGCGGCAGCCCGCTGGGTTTTTGATCTTCTGGATTGCCGCCCTGGCGGAGTGCGAGCGTCTGCCCTTTGACCTGCCCGAGGCTGAGGAAGAGCTGGTGGCGGGCTACCAGACCGAGTACACCGGCATGAAGTTTGGCCTGTTCTACGTGGGTTCCTACGTCAACCTGGTGCTGTCGGCGCTGATTGTCTCGATCTTGTACCTGGGCGGCTGGGAATCTCCGATTTCGGTCAGCTGGCTGGCTAGTCTGGTTGGGGTGAGCGAAACCACCCCCTGGCTCCAGGTGATCACCGCTTCCCTGGGCATCATGATGACCCTGTTTAAGGCCTACGCCCTGGTGTTTATCGCGGTGCTGCTGCGCTGGACTATGCCCCGCATTCGCATTGACCAACTGCTCGACTTTGGCTGGAAATTTTTGCTGCCGGTGTCGTTGGTCAACCTGCTGCTGACGGCGGCCCTCAAACTCACCTTCCCAGCCGCCTTTGGTGGCTAGCCGAGAGCAGCTACCCTACCCTATAGGTAAAGACAGCTAGCTCCCACCCCCTCAACCCGTAACACTCTGGAGGCCACCCCCCCATGCTGGGTTTTCTAAAACAAGTCAGCGACTACGCCAAAGAAAGCTTGCAGGCGGCCAAGTACATCGGCCAAGGGCTGTCTGTCACCTTTGACCACATGAGCCGCCGCCCGGTGACGGTGCAGTACCCCTACGAAAAGCTCATTCCTTCGGAGCGGTATCGGGGCCGCATTCACTTCGAGTTTGATAAGTGCATCGCCTGCGAAGTCTGCGTGCGGGTGTGCCCGATCAACCTGCCGGTGGTCGATTGGGAATTTGACAAGGCCACCAAGAAAAAAGACCTGAAGCATTACAGCATCGATTTTGGGGTCTGTATTTTTTGCGGCAACTGCGTGGAGTATTGCCCCACCAACTGTCTGTCGATGACGGAAGAGTACGAGCTGGCCAGCTACGACCGCCACGAGCTCAACTACGACAACGTGGCCCTGGGGCGTTTGCCCTACAAGGTCACCCAAGATCCGATGGTGACCCCCATGCGCGAGCTGGCCTACCTGCCCAAGGGCGTGATGGATCCCCATGATCTGCCGCCCAACTCGCGGCGGGCGGGCCAGATGCCCCAGGAAATTCTCGAAGCGGCCCGGGCTCAGGAGCAGGCGGCGGCCAAGCCTGAGACCCAGGGCAAGGCGGAAACCGCCGATTAATGCGCCCGATGGAGTTCCGTGGTACATTCGCCTAAGTTAAAACCACTGCTCCCAATAGCCCGATTGTTTACCAGGAGTTGAGCACTGTGACGCTAGCGGAAGGGGTACAGCTTGTTACCTTTGGCATACTGACGGCGATGACCCTGGGGGGTGCCCTGGGGGTAGTGCTGTTAGACAACATTGTCTACTCGGCATTTTTGCTGGGGGGCGTGTTTACCAGTATGTCGGGGCTCTATATCTTGCTCAATGCTGGCTTTGTGGCGGCGGCCCAGGTGCTGGTGTACGTGGGGGCCGTCAGCGTACTGATTCTCTTTGGGATCATGCTGGTGAACAAGGAGCAGCCCTTTACCCCCATGAAACAGGCCTGGATTGGTAAGGTCGCCACCGGCGGGGTGTGTGTGGGGCTGTTTGCTCTACTCACCGCTTCGACGCTGAATACGCCCTGGGCTATTTCCACCGAGGTGCCGACGGGAGAAATGTCTACGGTCGTGATTGGCATTCACTTTTTTACCGACTACCTGCTGCCCTTCGAGCTGGCTTCGGTGCTGCTGCTGATTGCGCTGATTGGCGCGATTGTGCTGGCTCGCCGGGAGTTTATTCCTGACGTAGCGCCTGGGGCACCTGAGTCGGAGGCGCTTCAGCTGCCAGAGCGGCCCCGCGAACTGGTTTCCTCGGTCTCGGCTCCCGATACCGACAGCTAAAGATATCGCCCAGATCCCAGGGCTCTCTTAGTGCATCAGCCAGCCTGCCTGGCCATCATGGGGGAAGAACCCTGGGATCTTCCCGCCTAGCTCAACTCCTAACCCTCGCTGCCCTACCCATGCAACTTGAGTACTTTCTGCTTGTCGCCGCTGCCCTGTTCTGCATTGGCATCTATGGTTTAGTCACCAGCCGCAACGTGATTCGGGTGCTGATGTCGATTGAGCTGATGCTGAATGCGGTCAACTTGAACCTGATGGCATTTTCTAACTACCTGGATCCGGTGGGTATCAACGGCCAGGTGTTCGCGGTGTTTGTGATTAGCATTGCGGCGGCGGAGGCGGCGGTGGGCCTGGCCATTGTGCTGTCGATCTACCGCAACCGCGACACGGTGGATATGGAGCAGTTCAATCTGCTGAAGTGGTAGTTCCCGTTGCAACTCAATCAAGTCATTCTTGTTCACAAGGCCGGTAACCGGATTAGTCAGCAGTGGGCTGAGAAGTGCGCCCGTCAGCTGGAGGCGCGGGGCAGCAAGGTGTTGCGCGGCCCCAGCGGCCCCAAAGATAACCCCTACCCGGTGTTTTTGGCCTCGGTGAGCCAGTCGATTGACTTGGCGATCGTGTTTGGCGGCGACGGTACGGCCCTCACTGCGGCCCGCAACCTGGCGGCTGAAAATATTCCTATTTTGGCGGTCAACATTGGCGGGCATCTGGGCTTTTTGACCGAGAGCTCGGAGGAAATGGATGACAGTGAGGCGGTTTGGGAGCGGTTGCTGAGCGATCGCTTTGCGGTGCAGCGGCGCATGATGCTGCAAGCCCGTCTCTACGAGGGGCACCGCACCAATCTAGAGCCGGTCAGCGAGGTGTACCTGGCTCTCAACGAAATGAGCATTAAGCCCGCTTCCCCCGACCGCATGATCACGTCCATGCTGGAGATGGAAATTGATGGCGAGGTGGTCGATCAGTACCAGGGCGATGGCCTGTTGATTAGCACCCCCACGGGCTCTACCGGCTACACCGTGGCGGCGGGCGGCCCGATTATTCACCCCGGCATGGATGCCATTGTGGTGACGCCGATATGCCCGCTCAGCCTGTCGAGCCGCCCGATTGTGCTGCCGCCGGGCTCGGTGGTGAGCGTGTGGCCCCTGGCGGACCCCGACCTGACTACCAAGCTGTGGACGGACGGCATCATGGGGACGGCGATCTGGCCGGGGCAGCGGGTGGATGTGCGCATGGCTGAGGCGATGGCCAAGTTTATTATTTTGCGGCAGGACCATTCCTACTACGGCACCCTGCGCAACAAGCTCAACTGGGCGGGCACCCGCATTACCTACGTGAATAACAACCGCAACTAAGACAATCGCAACCAAAATAAGCGCCATTAAGAGCTGTGGCGATCGCGCTGGATGTCGTAGATGGCTTTCTCCCAGCACCACTGTTCGCTGTGGTGGGGGTTGCGCAGCTGCACCTGCTCGACTAGGCGCTGGGCAACGGCGCGGTTGCCCCCGACTAGGCGCAGCAGTTCGCGCTGGGTGCGGCCCTGTACGGAGCGGGTGGGGGCGGTGGTGAGCTCTGGCCGGTTAGCTGGCTGGTGCAGGCGATGGCCCGGTTGGCGGCGGCGACCCTGGCGGCGGTTGAGCCAGGCGATGAGAGCCGCGATAAGTGCGATCGCAAGTAGTAGAGATAAGTCCATCGGTGTCTGTAGAAAGCCAGCGGCCCTGGCCCGGCGGGGGCATCTGGGGCCGTTCTATTCCAGGATAATCAACCGAAGCCGCTCCTGTTGGCGCTGGCTCTGGCTAGATGCTGTCATGGCCTCGGCTGCTGGCTAGACCCCCGCGAGGCTGAACCCAATTCATTAACGCCCCAGGGTTTGCTAGGCTTATGAATGTAGTTGACCTAAGCTGTGAGCCTTTCTCCTTTCAGGGCTTAGGTAAGCGCCTAATCTCTTGATTGTCTCGCCGTTACCCGCGCGTCGCCCCCCATGCCTAGAACCCAACGCAACGACAACTTCATCGATAAATCGTTCACGGTCATGGCCGACATGATCTTGAAGATGATGCCCGCCAAAAAGAGCGAGAAAGAGGCCTTTGCCTACTACCGCGACGGCATGTCGGCCCAGGCCGATGGGGAATACGCCGAGGCGATGGAAAACTACCGCGAAGCCCTCACCCTCGAAGAAGAGCCCTACGACAAGAGCTTCATTCTCTACAACATGGGTCTGATCCACGCCAGCAACGGCGAACACGATATCGCCCTGGAAAAGTATCGGGAGGCCCTAGATCTCAACCCCCGCCTCTGCCAGGCCCTCAACAACATCGCGGTGATCTACCACTACAAGGGCGAACAGGCCGAGGCCAGCGGCGATACCGAAACCGCCGAAAACCTGTTTGACGAAGCGGCCCGCTACTGGCTAGAGGCGATTACCATTGCCCCTAACAACTACATCGAGGCCCAAAACTGGATGAAGAATACCGGCCGCATGAAGAACGATATTTTCTTCTAAGCCGTGAGCCTGCCCGGTCTGGGGTCGGCACAGTCCTCCTTCTGCTCTGCCCGGTGGAGGTTAGATTTGCCTCAGTTTTTTCCACCCCGTTGACGGTGAGTTGGGTTGTACTCTGTTGCACTCAACCTCCGGAAGACAAGACTCAGTCCTCTTTGCTAGATGCCCTCCCCATGATCGATCTTGAACAGGTTCGCAAAGTTGCTCTTCTGGCTCGCCTGGAGCTGACCGCCGAGGAAGAGACCCAGTTTACCGGTCAGCTCAGCGGCATTCTCGACTATGTGGAGCAGCTCAAAGAGCTCAACACCGACGATGTGGAGCCCACCACCCGCGCCATTGAGCTGAGCAATATCACTCGCCCCGACCGCCTGGAGTCCTTCGGCGATCGCGCCGCCATGCTCGACTGCGCCCCCGACCGCGAAGACGACTTCTTTAAGGTGCCAAAGATTTTGGAAGACTAGGGTTTAGAGTATCCCAACTAAAAGCATCCCCTTTCAAGGCGCAAGCTCGGCCCATTAGCCCGGTCGGGCTGAGATCTCGGGCCAGTAGAGCAGTAGCCAGTAGAGTTAAGACATTTGTCAGGCGAACGTTCAAACGTTTGAACGTTTTAGGGGTTTCTGATTGTCCTAACCAGCCTGGCTATGGCTATATTGAGCTGAAACACGCTTAGGCCGATTGCGCCAGGCTGGTGTATATCACTATCCCCACACGATCAATGTGCTCAACCAGGGGCTGATTTTGCAGGGTTTCGTAGTGGACGATGTCGAAAAAATACGGCAGGGGCAGCTCCTCGTTGAGACAGTCGGCTAGCTGCGCCACGGTACGGTGGGTGACCCGATCGCCCTTAATTGCCAAATCTACGTCTGACCCTGGTTTGTGGTTGCCCTTGGCCCGGGAGCCAAACAGCACCACCGCCGCAATCTCGTCAAACGAGCGAATTGCGGCGATGATCTGGGCCATGTCGGGCTCGGTGAGGCCGTAGGGCTTAGCCATCGGTCTTGGCCTTGAGAACGTGGTAAAGCTCGGCCAGGAGAGGGAAGTAATCGTTGCGGATGCTGGCCTCGACGGCGATCGCCGTGGCCTCATTGTAGGTGTGGGTTGTGAGATTGCGGTCTTGCAAAGCATTCATCCAGCCGTGGCCATGACTGATCAGACCAATCTGGAAGCCTTGCTTAATGGCTTCTCTGGGCGTTTTGGCGAGGATGCCTTCCGCTTCCTCGTAGTCTTTCATGACCTTCCAGGCCAGCTCAAAGGTCAGTTCAAAGAACTGAATGATCCCCGCTCGCTCTAGCAAAGACGGTGACTCAACTGCGATCGCATCTTGCAGCAGCAAAAAAGTCCGCTCGAAGTTAGAAAATCGCTGCACCCAGCGGGTATCGGGGGGATACATGCAAAAACAGTGCCCTGAGCTATGGAACTTGAGCCGGAACTCACTAAACTAAACAATCTTGAAACAATCTTGGCACTCTTTTCGAGAGACTGTCTGACACCCAGCCATTGCCCATGGTGAGCTGTCTTTACAATAGGCTGTCTTTACAATGGGCCATCTCTACAAACTGTGGTGCTGATGCCAGTGCTGGGCGATGTCGATGCGGCGGCAGACCCAGACGCGATCGCACCCCTGCACATAGTCCAAAAACCTCGCCAGTGCCGCCGTGCGCCCCGGCCGACCGGCCAGGCGACAGTGCAGACCAATGCTCATCATCTTCGGGCAGTCCTCGCCCTCGGCGTAGAGCGTGTCAAAGGCGTCCCGCAGGTAGGCAAAAAACTGATCCCCCGAGTTAAAACCCGCGTAGGCAGCAAACCGCATGTCGTTGTTGTCGAGGGTGTAGGGAATCACCAGATGGGGCCGACCGTACTCTGTGTTCCAGTAGGGCAGGTCGTCGGCGTAGCTGTCGGCATCGTAGAGAAAGCCACCCTCTTCGACCACCAGGGCGCGGGTGTGGGGGCTGTTGCGGCCCTGGTAAAAGCCCAGCGGACGGCGGCCCGCCACCTGGGTATGCACCTCCACCGCCCGGCGAATGTGCTCGCGCTCGGTCTCCGCACCCACGTACTGGTAGTCAATCCAGCGGTAGCCGTGGCTGGCAATCTCCCAGTCGGCCTCGACCATGGCGGCCACAGCCTCCGGATGGCGGGCCATGGCCATGGCCACGGCGTACACCGTCAGGGGCAGACCGCGGCTGGTAAACAGCCGATGCAGCCGCCAAAACCCGGCCCGGCTGCCGTACTCATACATCGACTCCATATTCAGGTTGCGCACCCCCAGCAGGGGTTGTGCCCCCACGCTCTCCGACAAAAACGCCTCCGAGGCAGCATCGCCGTGGAGAATGCAGTTTTCACCCCCTTCCTCATAGTTGATCACAAACTGCACCGCCAGTTTGGCCTGGCCGGGCCACTGGGGGTGGGGCGGGGTGCGGCCATAGCCGACCAGATCGCGGGGGTAAGGTGGAGGCGCTACCATGGCAGTCTTGCAGTGAATGGGAATGACTCGATCAAGGGGAATCTTAAGGGGAAAGGCCGCTGCGGTCTACCGATAACCGGTTCCAAATGGTTAAAACGGATCCATTAATGGCGGTTTTCCGTAATAAACCGGCCTATACCCATGAAATTGTTCATTTGCCCTCGTTTATGATCTGATCAATGGGCTAATGTCGAGAAGGGCCCTGGGGGGCACCTGGCGCTGCCCGACCGGGCGAAGCTGTGACATCAAACCCTGTATCCTTAAGGGATCAATAAGGATAAATCAACGCGCTCGCGGCTTGGCGGGCACCCTAGCAACCACAGCCCTGTGGCACTGGAGCTACGACTTGTTGAACGGAAGGAGTAAACCCATGTCAGACGCCGCACTCTTGCCCAGCAGGATGCAGGCTGCCCCCGTGCTCGACCTGAACGCCATCAATCAGGAGTGGGGAGATGCTGACGCCGCCAGCCTGGTGCAGTGGGGCCACGACACCTTTGGCAGCGGCCTGGTTTTGAGCACCAGCTTCGGCATTCAGTCGGCGGTGATGCTGCACTTGGTCACCCAGGTGGTGCCCGACATTCCGGTGGTTTGGGTCGATACGGGCTATCTGCCGGTAGAAACCTACCGCTTTGCCGACGAGCTCTCCAGCCGCCTCAACCTCAATCTCCAGGTGTACCAGTCGCCCCTCAGCCCCGCCCGCATGGAGGCGCTTCACGGCCGCCTGTGGGAGCAGCACGATGTGGAAGCCCTCAACCGCTACGACCGCATTCGCAAGGTGGAGCCCATGCAGCGGGCCCTGGCCGACCTGCGGGCCACCGCCTGGCTGACGGGGCTGCGCTCTGACCAAACCGACCACCGCAAGTCGCTGGAGCGCGTGGGCTTGCAGGGCGGCCGCTACAAGCTGTTGCCCATTCTCAAATGGACGGCGCGGGATGTCTACCAGTACCTGGTGGCCCACGACTTGCCCTACCATCCGCTGTTTGACAAGGGCTACGTGACCGTGGGCGACTGGCACTCCAGCCGCCCCATTACTGCGGCCGATGGCAACGAGCGCGACACCCGATTTAAAGGGCTGAAGCAGGAGTGCGGCCTACACCTGCCCCAGTCACCCGAGGAGGCGGCCAGCCTAGACTCCAGCTCGCTGTAGCGAGACGCGCCTCGGGGTTGAGGTTGCCCAACGGCTCTGGTCTCACGGCTCTGGTCTCACGGCTCTGGTTTGCCCCTCTGGTCTCACGGCTCTGGCCCTACCGACCCACCGACCCCATCACCACGTCAATGCTGCCGAAAATCACAGAGATATCGGCCACCTTTTGACCCTTGAGCAAGTGGGGCAGCAGCTGCAAATTGTTGAAGTCGGCGGGGCGGATCTTCCAGCGCCAGGGCATTGCGCTGTCGTTGCCGATCAAAAAATACTCAGCTCCCCCCGGCCTGACTCCACCCGCACGTAGTGTTCCCCCGCCGGAATTTTGCAGGTGGGGGCAATTTTCCTGGCGATGAACTGGTAGTCAAACCCCTCCCAAGGGGACTTCGGCCCCTCGGCCAGCCGCCGGGCCTCCAGGGTTTCCCAGGGGCCGCCCGGCAGGGCCTCAAGGGCCTGTTCGCCGAAGTTAACCACCATCGGCTCGGTGCGGGTTTCCAGATGCGCCATCGGTGGTTCTCCATGGGGGTATGGCCCCAGTATCGCGACGCCGGCTGGGGCTGTCTTGCCGGGGCTTCCGCTCGGTTGCACAAACCTCTGATGGGCCCCAGGGCCGCTGCATAGACCGCCAACGGCGGGCCGAGTCTGGATGTCGGGTTACGACTTCCTTAGTTTCATGCCCTATGGTGAGAATGGTGGAGTATATATGGCTTGACCGCTATTTGAAGCAGGAGGACGCTTATAAACGTCCAACCTGTGATTTTTTAGGGAAATTAACCATGAAATTTAAGAATTTGGCCCTGGCCCTGGTGGGTGCTGCCGCCGCGTTAGGGCTGTCGGTGAGTGCTGCCCTGGCCCAGGTGGCGGAGGTCAGTGTAGACCGGCTCAACGTGCGCACCGGCCCTGGCACGGGTTTTGCGGTGCGCGGCACCATGCCCCGGGGTAGCCAGGCCAAAATTATCGAAACCCAGGGAGACTGGCTCTACATTGTGACTGGGGCGGTGGAGGGTTGGATCTATGCCCCCTACGTGACGGTGTTAGAGCAGCCGGGGCCAGGGGTGGATACGCCCGAGACCACGGTGCTGATCTGCAATGGCACTAACCGCACTACGGCTCGGGTCTACCGCAAAAACGGGGAGCTGATGCTGCGGGTGCACGATCGTCTGGACGTGATTACCTGGCTCGATACCCCTGCCCGCATGGAAACCGGCAACGGGGCCACCACCTACGTCAATATTCGCGGTGAGCAAACCACCCGAGTGTTGCAGAGCCAAAGCTCGCCGTCGCGCTGCTCGATTCAAGCGAGCAATCGCCCGATTGAGGCGGGTGTGGTAACCGAGATCGAGCAGCCCTAGCGGCCATCGCCCTGCCGCCACTGGCCTGGGGTGACGCCCAGCAGGCGCTTAGAGTGGCGGTTGCGGTGGCTCTGGCAGGCGAAGCCAACCCGGCAGGTGATATCGGCCATGGGCAGGTGCGGCTGGCTGAGCAGGGCCGGGGCCTGCCCGACTCGGCAGCGGATGGTGTACTGGTGGGGCGAAACCCCGGTAGATTGCTGAAACAGCGTTTTTGCACAGAGGCACCGACATGATGCAGATTTGGGTTGATGCCGACGCCTGCCCCAATGTGATCAAAGACATTTTGTTTCGGGCGGCAAAACGAGTGGCGATTAAGACCACTCTGGTGGCCAATCAGGAGCTTCAGATTCCGGGGTCGCCGTATATTGAATCGGTGATTGTGCGCTCGGGGCTAGATGTGGCCGATGCCTACATTGCCGAGCAGCTACAGCCCGGCGATTTAGTGGTGACTGCCGATATTCCCCTGGCGGCCCAAGCCATTGAAAAAGGGGCCTATGCCCTCAACCCCCGGGGCGAATTTTACGATCAAAGCAATATGCGGGAGCGCCTATCGCTGCGCAATTTTTTAGATGAGCTGCGCAGCGGCGGGGTCGAAACCGGTGGACCTCCCCCCTTTAGCCAGCGGGATCGGGAGGCCTTTGCCAACCAGCTCGATCGCTTTTTGACAAAACACAACAATAACAAAACATAAATGCCAGGGCGGCGGCTCCTGGGCTGGTAGGTGTCCTTGGCGACCTGATGATGGCTGAGGGGGGGGTGCGATCGCACCCCCAAATCATCGTAATAAGCCTCTGACCATGATCCTCTGAAGGCCATCGCTAGCCCCATAGTTTACTTTTTGTCAGCGGTTACCCACGGTTTGATCGGCTATACGGCTTGAGTTTTGCCCCAGAAGATGGGGCCAGTCGGCGAAAGGGCAAAATTACGTACAGAGGGGTCTGTAAAGTGCAGTACATTACTCTTCTATAGCACTGCTCTCCACAATTCTGGCCACTCTTCTCTCTTTCCTTCCCCTTACGAGCAGGTAGCACCCCATCGCCCTTGAAAGCACGTCGTCTGGCTAATATGCTCTACCGAAAGTCTCGTGACCTCTGGCGTCGATCGACTCGGCTGATGGCCAATTTTGCCTGCCGCATCGGTGGACTTTCCACAGTTGATCAGCTAGAAAATCAGCTGCAAGACAGGCAACATCAGCTTGAGGCTATCGATGCCCAGCAAAAAGCGCTTTACCGAGTGATTAGCAAGATTCGAGCCTCGCTAGATCTAGACGTGATCTTTCGCACCACCACAAAAGAAACCTGTAAGCTGCTGCGCATTGAGCGCATTGCCGTCTACCGATTTTTTGATGACTGGGGGGGTGAGTTTGTCGAAGATTTTGAATTTGCTGAACCCGCCTGGGATTTTGGCGCCCTGGGACAAAACACCATTTGGAATGATTCATACCTGCAAGAGCATCAGGGGGGGCGATATCGATCCAATGAATGCTTAATGGTTACGGATGTCTATACCGCCGGTTTGTCCCAGTGCCACCTCGATATTTTAGAGCAATTTCACATTCGCGCCTATGCCACAGCGCCTATTTTTATTGGTCAAAAACTGTGGGGGATACTGGCGGCCTATCAGCATTCCCAGCCCCATCAGTGGCAGCCGCAAGAAATTCAGTTTTTGTCGCAGGTTGCCAATCAGCTGGGGTTTGCCGTAAAGCAGGCTGAACTGATGGCCAAGACCGAGCGCAAAGCCGAAGATTTGCGCCTACTAAACGAACAGCAGGAGATTTTGTTTACGCTAATCGTAGAGATTCGCAAGTCGCTCGACCTCAAGACGCTGTTTAAAACCACCGCCCGCGAGGTACGCAAGGCGCTACGCACCGATCGGGTGGGTATTTTTCAGTTTGATGTCGACTCCCACTATAACTCTGGGGAATTTGTCGCCGAAAATGTACTGCCAGAGTACGACTCAGCGCTGGCCATTAAGGTCAACGATCACTGTTTTAGTACCCATTATGCGACCCAGTACAAACAGGGCCAGATCCAGGTGATCTCAGACATTGATCGGGCTGGGCTCAGGCAGTGCCATCGAGAGGTGCTAGAAAATTTTCAGGTGAAAGCTCAAATTATTGTGCCCTTGATGAAGGGGGATGATCTGTGGGGGCTGCTCTGTGTTCACCAGTGCGATTCTCCCCGGGTTTGGAGTGCGGCGGAGATTACCTTTACCAAGCAGCTGGCGGCGCAGTTTGGGGTGGCGCTGCGCCATGCCGATCTGCTGGCCCAGTCAGATTCTAAGGCCCAGGAGCTGGATCAGGCCCTGCAAGCGCTGCGGCAGGCCAACGAAAAACTGGAGCGGCTCAGCAATCTAGATGCCCTGACCCAAATCTCCAATCGCCGCTTTTTTGATCAGTCGCTGGGCAGCGAGTGGAAACGACTGCTGCGCACCGAAAAGTTTCTGTCTCTGATTTTGTTTGATATTGACTATTTCAAAATCTACAACGACTGCTATGGCCACCTGGCGGGCGATCAGTGCCTGGTGGATATTGCCCAGACGGCGCAGTCTGTTCTAAAGCGTTCGGCCGATGTGCTGGCCCGCTACGGTGGGGAGGAGTTTGCGGTTATTTTGCCCGATACCGATCAAGCGGGGGCGATGCGAATTGCTGAGCAAATTCGCGCCGCGATTAAGCAATTGCAGATCCCCAATAAGTGTATGCAGATGGATCACCCCTACGTCACGATTAGCTTGGGGGTGGCCAGCCAGATTCCGCACCAGGGCCACTCGGCGGAAGATCTAGTGCGCCAGGCCGATCAAGCGCTGTATCGGGCTAAGGCCCAGGGGCGCGATGCGGTGGTCTGCGCCGCCCAGGGCTGAGCCGGTGGGCCTGGGCAGCGGGCCCGGCGGGCTGCCGCTGGCTGGTCTGGGGTGGGGGTGAAAAAATTCTGCTTGACTTAGAGTGCGCTCTAACCTCTAACGTGCAGAGTATGGAACAGGAACTCACCATTCAGCAGGTCGCCGCCGCCACCGGGCTCAGTGTGCATACCCTGCGCTACTACGAGCGTTGTGACCTGATTGCGCCGATTGGGCGCTCGGCCAGTGGTCATCGGCGCTATTCGGCCAACGACCTGCGCTGGATTGAGTTTTTAAATAAGCTGCGGCTGACCGGAATGCCCATTCGGCAGATGCAGCAGTATGCGGAGCTGGTGCGATCGCAGCCCAACTCCGGGTTTCACAGTCGGCGACAAATCCTGGTTGCCCATCGGGAGGCAGTGCTGGCCCAAATTCAGCAGCTGCAAGACAACCTGGCCGTGATCGACTGGAAGATTCAACACTACTCAGAGCTAGAGGCGACTTTTCCGGAGGTTCATTCAGCCTCGGAGCAAAACCGCTCGGCCTGAGGCCAAATTTACCCAATTTACCCACCCAACGGAGTTAAGCCATGCAAACGCGTAAACTTGGTCAGCTTGAGGTGTCCGCCCTGGGGCTCGGCTGCATGGGCATGTCGGAGTTTTACAGCGGCCGCGACCAGGCCGAGGCGATCGCCACCCTGCACCGCGCCCTGGAGCTGGGGGTCACGTTTCTCGACACCGCCGATATGTACGGCCCCTTTACCAACGAAGTGCTGGTCGGCCAGGCGATTAAAGACCGCCGCGACCAGGTGGTGCTGGCCACCAAATTTGGCAATGTGCGCACCGCCGAGGGCGGCTGGGGCGGGGTCAACGGCCACCCCGACTACGTGCGGCGCTGCTGCGATGACTCACTCCAGCGCCTGGGGGTGGAGGTGATTGACCTCTACTACCAGCACCGGGTAGACCCCACCGTGCCCATCGAAGACACCATCGGCGCCATGGCCGAGCTGGTGCAGGCGGGCAAGGTGCGCTACCTGGGCATGTCAGAGGCGGCCCCGGCCACCCTGCGCCGGGCCCACGCGGTGCACCCCATCGCGGCGCTGCAAACCGAATATTCGCTCTGGAGCCGGGAGCCCGAGGCCGAAATTTTGCCCACGGTGCGCGAGCTGGGCATTGGGTTTGTGCCCTATAGCCCCCTGGGGCGCGGGTTTCTCACCGGCGCTTACCAGAGCCCCGAGGATTTTGCCCCCGACGACTACCGCCGCCACGCCCCCCGGTTTCAGGGCGACAACTTTGCCAAAAACCTGGCCCTGGTTGAGCAGGTGCGGGCGATCGCGGCGGAAAAAGGCGTCACCCCCGCCCAGCTGGCCCTGGCCTGGCTGCTGGCCCAGGGCGATGACCTGGTGCCCATTCCCGGCACCAAGCGCCGCCAGTACCTGGAAGAAAATGTGGCGGCGGTGGCCATCGAGCTCTCCCCCGCCGAGCTCCAACGCCTGGAGGCGGTGGCCCCCCAGGGGGTGGCGGCGGGCAACCGCTACGCCGATATGAGCACCGTCAACCGCTAGGGTCTATCTCTGGGGGCCCTTAGCTGTTAGGACATGGGGCTCTGGGGCACTATGTCCCAGGGCACCATTTCTTCCTGCACCGCCAGGCCAATGGCGAGGGCCTCCTGCAAAAACTGCCGGTACTCGCTGGCCTGGTGGGTCACCTGCAGGGTGTGCAGCGTGGCCAGGTGGGTTTCTAAGGTGCTGGCCAGGGTTTGGCGACGCTGGAGCAGCGGTCGGTGGGTGCGCAAAATTTTCTCGGTCATGAGGGCCGAAATCAGGCTGCCGTGGGTGGCCTGGAGGGCGGCCAATACCTCGGGCTGGCCGTCTAAGCCCGGCTGGGGCTGCACCTGGGCCAGCTCGTCGATTACCTGGAGGGCCTGAATAATGTCGTTGTGGCGATCGACGGCGTCGAGCAGGCGGGCCAGCGACCCCAGGGCTCGGGCCCGCCGCCACTGGTAGAGGTGCCAGGCCACCGTGCCCAGGGCCATCACCCCGGCGACGGCGACTAGTAGGGCCCCGACCGGCGCACCGCCGGGCCGGTGGCGCACCAGCACCAGCGCCAGGCCAAAGCAGAGAATGAAGACCACCCCCAGACCCAGGGCCTCGGTGACCAGCAGCGACAACAACCGCTGCCGCGATCGCAGCACCGACGGGCGCACAATGCCGCCCATAAACACCGCGCCGATATCGAGCCC
>DATIVG010000044.1:0-12769 GCA_035466075.1 Nodosilinea sp.
GGCCCTCAGCGACGCCGATCTGTCGATTCAAACCATGATGGAGGTGGTGCTGCTGGGGCTGTTTCCCACGGTGCGCTTCTACGGCGAGGAGCATGAGCAGACCCACAACACCAAGTATTTTCGCGCCATTGACCTGGGGCCTGCGGGCGACTATCTGATCACCCTCGACCCCATCGACGGCACGCAGTTTTACCTGGATGGCCACTCGAACTATCAGATTATTTTGGCCATTCTCAACGCCGATGAGTATGAAGCTGCGATCGCAGTTACCCCCGGCCAGGGCATCTACTACTACAGCCTGCGCGGCCAGGGCACCTTTCGGGGCAGCCTGGCCCAGTCGTTAGACGAATGCACCCAAATTACGGTAGGAGAGCCCAGTCCGGCGATTTGCCTGGGCTGGCAGATGGGCGATGTGGTGCCCTACATTGGCGATCGCTACCGGGTCTACCACACCAAAGCCGATTATTCCAGAGAGCAGCAAATTCCCAATTTCAACGGTCTGCTCAGCGGCGATTTAGCTGGGGCGGTGCTGGCCCGCGGGCAGTTTATCGACGGGGCGGCCCTGGCCTTTATGGCCCAGGAAATGGGGTTTATGGTCACCACCTTCACAGGCGAGCCGCCACCGCCCTTGCACAGCTGTAGCGACTATCTGCGGCCCGGCCTGGTGATCGGCAGCGACCGGGCGGTCCACGCTGACCTGCTGGCAGCGGTCACCGCCGCCAGGGTCACCGGCAAACTGTGAGCTGATGAGCTATGGCCATAGCCACCTGGGTCAGAACATCCAAAAACCTTAGAAACCTTCCCACCTTCCAAAGCTTGAACGTTCGCATGTTCGCACGTTCAAACGTTCAAACGTTTTTAGGGGAAATGTCTCAACCAGACTGACTACCCTGCTACACCTCATTGCCCCCCGGTCACTGCCACTCATCGAGGTCCTGGCCCCAGCTCTGGGTCAGCCGCAGCCACTGGTCGCGGCGGCGCTCCACGTCGGCGGCAATCCAGATCAGGGCAATGCCGACGACGATACCTACTACCCATTTGATCAGCGGAAAAGCGGCGTTGAGCAGCACCAGCTGGTTGAGGGCGTTGAGGGCAAAGACCAGGGTGCCGACGTAGAGCGGGGCCCGAATGCGCAGCAGCAGACCGGCTGCGATCGCACCCAGCGCCAGCCCTCCCACCGGCAGCCCCGCCCACCGTTCAGTCCCCAGGGCGGTGAGCAAAATAATCGCGATGGCGATCATTCGGAGCCAGTGGCGGCTGGTTTTGCCCTCGGGCCGCTGGAGGGCCGGGTCTACCTGGGCGATGTAGAGCAGGGCCAGCCCCAGGGGCAGCACCCAGGCCAGGCCATCGGCAATCGATCGACTTTCTAGCCAGACCCAGATCGCCCAGGCGGCACAGAGCACCGCCAGGTACGACACGCGAATTTTGCCGCTGTGCCAGGCCAGCCAGCCGTAGAACCCCACCAGCACCCACAGGGTGGGAATATGGCCAAAGCCGCCGGTCAGCAGGGCAATTAGCAGCGGGGTGGCCACGGCCATGACTCGCCAGGGTCGTTGGGGCCAGCCCCAGGTCGTCCAGGGCAGCCAGTACACCGGCACTGCCACGGCGCAGGCCACCACCCCCCACCAGCTATCTAAAACGCCCAGGGCCGGAAACAACACTCGCCCCAGGGCAAACCAGCCCACCAGTTCCCCCAGCCCGGCGTAGACCCAGGCCTGCTGCACCGCGTCAGGCTCGCCCCCCCGCCCCTGGCTGAGGGCGTAGAGCAGCAGGGCGGCGGCGATCGCCAGCCCCAGCCAGCCCAGGCTGGCCTGGTCAAAGGTCGCCCCCAGGCCCCCGCCCAGCAACAGCAGGCTGCCGATCAGCCAGTGCAGGTGGGCCGTCCACACCAGCTCGGCCTGGGGCAGGTGGAGCCTGCGGTCGAGCGGCCCCGCCGCCAGCCGATAGACCGCCATCAGCAGGGCCGCCACCCCGGCCAGCACGATCAGCGCGTCCGCCGCCGCGCCGCCGCTGCCCTGGAGCATTTGGTAAATCACCAGCTCGTACCACCCCACCGACAGCAGTCCCAGGGCCAGCCAGCGGGTCAGCGGCGTCTGGGTGCGTCGCCCCACCTCCAGAATCAGCAGGGCGGCGGCAATCACCAGCCAGCCCGTCCAGGCGGTGGCGGTGGTGGCCCGCAGCGCCAGGGCCAGCCCGGCGTAGAGCAGCGCCAGGGTCTGGAGCGCCCTGGCCAGGGCCGAACGGGAGCGCCCGACCGTGGCGGCGAGCAAGAGCGCCATCGCCCCCCAGCCCAGGGTTGGCACCGCCAGCGCCACCGCCGCCGGATAGCGCTCCACCAGCAGCCCGGCGGTGAGCAGTTCGAGGCCCCAGCCCGCCAGGTAGACGACCTGCGATCGCACCTGGCCCCAGTAGCGCAGCAGCAGCGCCCCCAAAAAGCAGGCCAGCACCGCGACGATCAGCGGGCGCGGGGTGCGCAGCTCCAGGTAGTAAAGAAAAACCGCGACGGTGGCCAGGGTGAGCACGGCGATGGCCAGGAGGTGAGCCCAGCGATCGCAGGCGGTTTGGTATAGCTCTGACAGGCGCAGCGGCCTAGCCGCCGCCTGTGCAATCTCATCTGCCGCCCTCGGGTCCACCCCGCTATCGCGCGAGTTTTGAGGAGAATGACGAGAGAGCAGCCGCCAGGCCGCCGACAGGGCCGCCATCAGCGCCACCGTCACCAGCCCCCAGGCAGCCAGGTGGCGCGGCAGGCCCGGCACCCAGTCGGCCAGGCTGGCATAGGCCCAGCCCAGCCCCAGGCCCACCGCCAAAAACGCCACCCCAGGCCGCCGGTAGCAGGCGCTATTTGCCCCCGTCAGCACCGTGACCGTGCCCAGACCCACCAGCCGCAGCCAGGGCAGCCCCAGCGTGAAGGGCACCGCCAGGCCCGTGGTCAGCACGCTGGCCGGGTGGCGACCAATCAGCGCCAGCACCACCGGCACCACCAGCCCCACCCAGCCCAGCCCGGCCCGCCAGCCGTGCTCCAGCAGGTGCCCCCACAGCAGCGCATAGGTCATGGCCGACAGCCCCACCCCGTAGAGCCAGGCGCTGGTGCCCCATCGCCCCGGCAGGGCCCGGCTCAGCAGCAGCGCCACCGCCGCCAGCGCCACAATGACCAGCAGCCAATGCTCCAGGGCCAGCCCGGGCCAGCGCTGACCAATCGCCACCACAGTGCTCACCAGAGCCAACCCGTAGGTCAACACAATCCGCCAGGAGGCCAGGGGGCGCCGCCGGGTGACCACCAGCGCGGTCAGGGTGGAGGCGATCAGGTTGACCACCAGCACCGGGCCGCTGCCCAGGCTAATGGCGGTCAGGAGAGCGTTGCTGCCCAGGGCAATGCCGTCACTAAACTGCCCCAGTCTAGGGTTGCCGCGACGCAGGTACCAATCGGCCACCGCCACCATGCCCACCACGTAGGGAAACAGCGAAAGGCCCAACAGTTCGCCACTGCCGCCACCGGTATGGCCCCAGGCGGCCAGGGGCACCACCACCGCCTGCCGCAGGGCCACCGGCAGCAGCTGCCAGCCAACGAAGGCCAGCTGCACCGCGATGGCGTAGGCCACCAGCAGATCGCGCCGTTTGCCCAGCCGACCCAGGGCCTGAAGCCGCAGGGCCAGCCCCAGCAGGCTGACCCCAAGGGCTTGCCAGGGCCAATCTGCGATCGCAAGTAGCCAGCCCCACCACAGCAGCCCCCGCCCCAGCGCTATGCCCCAGCGGCGAGGGTGTTCACCGGGCGGCTCGGCGGTTGTTGTCCCATCCGTCGGGGTCGGTGCCCTCTCGGGTTTGGGGATTGGTAGCGTCAGGTGCCGCTGGCCCAGCCAAACCCAGGTGGCCCCGTACAGCCCCAGGGCCAGGGCCAACTGACCCTGCCCCTGCCACCCCACAGCGCCCAGCGCCCGCACCACCAGCAGCCCCAGGGCGGCGGCGATCGCCACCGCAGTCCAGCGCAGGCCGGGGGGCGAGGCTTGCCGTCGCTGGCCATACAGGGTGACTGCGGCACTGCCCAACACCCCGGCGTAGACCGCCAGCACCGGCACTGGCCCCAGGCCCCAGCCGGTGTGCAGGTAGGCCAGGCCCAGGGCGTTGGCCTGCTCCAGGGGCGTACTTCGCTGCTGCCGCATCACCTGTAGGGCAGCCAGGGTGAGCAGTAGAGCTGCGATCGCGCCCACCACCAGCCCGCCCCCGCGCCACACCCCCAGCCCGTCCAGCGCCCAAAAATTTAGCGGCACCAGCAGCAGAGTCGTCATCTGAAGGGTTTTGGCCGTCAGCTGGAGCTGGGGGCTGCGGTGGCACCACAGCCCAGCCGCCCAAAACACCAGGGTGTAGGCCAGCAACACCAGGTATTGACCCACGGCATTAAAGTTAGCCCACTGGGTGGCCGCCAGCACCGCCGACGACAGCACCACCAAAAATACCCCCAGCCCCAGCAGCCACACCACGCTCAGCTCGCTCATCAAGCTGCTCAGCCAGAGACCGGTGGGAGACGGCGATCGCGGGCGGGCAGGCGGGGGCGCAGGCCGCGGGCGGCGGGACCGGGGCGGGGTCGGCGCGGCGGCAGGGGCTGGTTCTGTAACAAAGTCGCGGATCGGAGCCGTCCCGGCGGCACCCGATACATTACCCGATACATTGGCCCCACCAGCGCCAAACGGATTGACCGCATTGCTCGGCGCCGGGGCGGTCTCCAGCTCGCACCGGAGCTGGGTCTGACAGAGCTCTAGCACCTGCTGCTCCGACAGCAGCCCCAGCTTTAGCCAGGTCTCTAACCCCTCCAAAAGCCCCGGCTGGTCGGGCGACAGATCGAGCTGTAGACGAATCATGGGGTCGCGATCATCAGCCATGATCTGCCTTGAGCAACGGTTCTAGCATTATCGGCGCTGCCACCACCGCTCGCTGAGATTCTTAATGTCAAATCACCAAACCCAGCCCAGGACGCCGGGCTTTGCGCTATGTTCCTACGCTATTTCAGAACCGGCACCGGTATAGATTAACCCTCGCTTGCCCAGGGTCGTCACCAGGGTGTACACCGTGTAGAGCCAGCCCGCCACAAAAAACAACCCCCGGCTGGCCACCTTCAGCGGGTTGCCACTTTTGTTGCAGGGGGGGTGCCCCAGCACATGGCAGTCAAACAGCCGCCCGTAGAGCCGCAGGTTTTGGCCCAGGCTGAGGTTTTTGAGGGCCAGCAAAAAGTGGTTGTGGTAGAAGTTCATCTGGTAGCTGAGCGACCGCGTTGCGATGTCGTGGCAGCCGCCGGTTTCCTCGCCCAAATGCACCAGGTGGGCCTCGGGGTTGTACCAAACCACGTAGCCGGTAGCGCGCAGGTGCAGGCAAAAGTCCGACTCTTCGCGCACGGCGCTGCCGTAGAAGCGCTCGTCAAACCGCAGCCCGTGCTGGTCAAACAGCTCGCGCCGAAACGACATATTGCACCCCCGCGCCGTCAGCACCCGCTGGGGCTGGGTGGTGTGCACCAGATCCAGGTGGTACCAGGCAATGCCGGGGTCCATCGCCTCCGGCGGGAGATACTCGATCTCCAGCTCCTTTTGCTCCGCCAGCTTCATGCGGTCAAACACCCGCCCCGCCACCGCCCCCACCTCGGGCCGTTCTAGAAAGGTGCGGGCGTGGGCGTAGAGGTAGCCGGGAGGCAGCACCACATCATCATCAATAAAGAGCACAAGATCGGAGTGCGATCGCACAATGCCCACATTCCGCGCCGCCGGCAAACTCGCCCAGGGCACCCGGTGCCACACTAGCTGCCCCGCCGCCGCCCAGGCCGCCAGCGACGCCTCAGTCTCTGGCTGGTGAACCGGGGTCTGATCGACCACCACCACCTGGTAAGCCGGGTAATCTTGAGCCAACGCGCTGCGAATCGTGTCGCACAGCACCGCCTCCCGCTGGTAGGTCGGAATAATCACAGCAATGGTGGGCCAATCCATAGCGCAGGCGGATAAAGGGCTAACAGCAGTATGCCCACTCACCCCTCATGCCTTAGCCCCACATCCCCGCCCAGAGACGCTCCCAGACGCCTTCACTAACCAGCACTACACCCCAACTCCCCCACCCCTCTTAAGGCAGCTCCACCGACGTCGGCTTAGCAATATGCGGCAGTCCCCAGCCCAGCTTCTCCCGCAGCACCGTAAAAAACTCCGGCGGCTTCAGGCGAATGAACCGAGCCTGGTAAGGAGCACGACAGACGCAGACCTGGTCCTTGGGCATCACGTAGCAGCCCGCATTGCCATCCACAATCAGCACCAGGGGGTCGGGGTTGGCCGAGCGAATGGTCACCTGTTCACGGTCAGGAAACACCAGCCCCCGCGACGCCAGCGAGTGGGGGCAGATGGGAATCAGCTGCATCACCGACACCCCCGGCGCAATCACCGGCCCCCCCGCCGAGAGCGAGTAGGCCGTCGAGCCGGTGGGCGTCGATACAATGATGCCGTCGGCGGCGATATCCACCGGCGAGTGGCAGCCAATCGCCACCTCAAAGTGGCACATGCTGGTCAGCGGCTCGCGGTGCAGCACCATTTCGTTGAGGCACAGCACCTCCCAAATCAGATCGGAGTTGTGAAAGAGGCGCACCGCCAGCATGCCCCGTTCTTCCACCTCAAAGTCGCCCGCCAGCACCTGGTCAATGGCCTGGGGCAGCTGATTCAGGTAGGCCTCCGTCAAAAAGCCCATGTGGCCTGTATTCACCGTCAGCAGCGGCACCCCAATCGGGGCCAGCTGCCGAAAGGCCGACAGCACCGTGCCGTCGCCCCCCAGCACCACCGCAAAGCTCATGTCGGCGTCAAAGTTGGGCGGCACCAGGCTGTCGAGGGGGGTATGGCAGATCGGTCGCTCGGGCTGAGAGTAGCCCAAAATGCCGCCCAGGCCCGTGGCCAGACTCACGGTATAGCCCCGGCGAGTCAGCTTCTCCTCCCATTCGAGAGCGGCCTGGCAGGCCACAGGCTTAACGTCGTTGTAGATAATGCCAACCTTGGGCACAGGCGAGGTCCAACCTTACAATCGGTGCAAAACAGTCGGTGCAAATAGGGTAAACAAAACGTGCCCCACATCCGCTGGGATGCCGAACACGCTGGAGAGGATCATAGTTTACCTTTTCCTTAGGCTACCGTTTTTTCGTCTAGGGTAAAACAGCCCCGGGCCGAATTGCCCTGTTGCCCCCGGCCCTGGGGGAAGTGGAGGCGTATCGTCCCCCACAATCTCGGGGTAGACCAAGACCTACGCTACGGTTATCGTACCTGTGGGGGCCTGACTCAGCCCCGCCCCGCCAGCCTGTCTGACCATTGCTTTGCCTTAACGCTGTGACCCGTCGCCAATCTGAAACCACCGCCTACGTTCGTATTACCCACCAGTCGTGGAGCCAGGGCCGCATTGAGGGCGAAGTGCGGGCCAGCACCTACGAGTGGCAGTTTCAGTGGCGCTTTCGCCAGGGGCAGCTGCGGGTAGAGCCCTCCCTGGGGCGAGCGCTGATCTGTGAACCGCTCAGCCGATTTTTAGAACGCTTTGACTACCAGCTCGAGCCCGGCGGCGACTATTCCTTTACCATTCGCGCCAAGCTCTAGCCCAGCACCGGCCTCACCATTAGCCTCAGCCGCCCTGGGCCACAGCAGCGGCTGTCAACCCCCCAAAGCGCCGCTGCCGCCCCTGGTACCACAGCAGCGCCTGGTAAAAGGCCGCTCGGTCAAACTCGGGCCACAGCAGCTCAGTGAAGTACAGCTCGGTATAGGCCAGCTGCCAGGGCAAAAAGTTGCTCAGCCGCTGCTCGCCGCTGGTGCGAATCAGCAGGTCGGGGTCGGGCAGCGGGCCGGTCAACAGCGCCTGGGATAGGGTCTCCTCATTCAACTGGGCCAGGGAGAGAGCACCGCAGGCCACCTGCTGGGCAATGTGGCGGGTGGCCGCCACCAACTCCTGCCGCCCGCCATAGTTCACCGCCACGGTAAACACAATCTGCCGGTTGGCCTGGGTCGCCGCCGTCGCCTCCTGCATCAGGGCTTGCAGGCGCTCGGGCAGCGGCGACAGATCGCCTAAAAACTGAATGCGCACGCCCTGCCGCTGCATTTCGGCCAGCTCGCGACGCAGCAGCCGGTCAAACAGCCGCATTAAAAAGGTCACCTCTGCCATGGGCCGCTGCCAGTTTTCGGTGGAAAAGGCGTAGACCGTCAGCGCCCCAATGCCCCAGTCTTTGCAGCAGCGCAGCAGGTCTTTGAGGGTTTTGGCCCCCTGGCGGTGGCCCGCCACCCGCGGCAGCCCCTGGCGGGTGGCCCAGCGGCCGTTGCCATCCATAATCACGGCAATGTGGGCGGGCAGGGCGGCGGGGTGCAGGGCCGCGGGCCGGGTAGAAAAATCAGGCATGGGGTTCATGGCTAAATCCTTATAACTTCTCATCGGTGGGTGGGGGTGGGGCCCAACAGGGTCTCTAGATAGGCGGGGTCAAGGGAGTGATCCCACCGCCACAGCACCCGCATGACCTGATCGAAGCTGTAGAGCAGGGTGAGGCGGTGGCTCACCTGCCACTGGCTCCAGGCCAGCTCGTGCATCATGCGGCGCAGGGTGTGCAGCAAACTGCCCTGGAAGCCGGGCTGTCGCCACTTTTGCACCATCGCTTGGGTCAGCGTGC
Organism: Nodosilinea sp.; assembly: GCA_035466075.1. Lineage (GTDB taxonomy): Bacteria > Cyanobacteriota > Cyanobacteriia > Phormidesmidales > Phormidesmidaceae > Nodosilinea. Next base: position 8,651 of record DATIVG010000044.1, read on the forward strand.
GGGCGACGGTGTCTAAACCAGTGTCGGGGTAGGCCCAGCGGCCAAAGCCCCAAAACTTGGCCATGTGGTTGATCTCATCGATCAGCAGTTCGCCCAGGACGGCCTGTAGGGGGCCGGTGGTGTAGGCCATCATCCACAGGTAGAGGCAGGCGGCGGCGTACTCGGTGGCGATGCGGTGCAGGCCGTGGCGATAGAGGTCGGCGCGGGGTTCGCCGCTGGGGGTGTAAGGCCGCGCCCGGTGGGGAATCGGGGTGGGGCGCTCGCCCGAGAGGCGGTGATACAGGGTAATCAGGGCGGGGGTGTGGCGTTTTTCTTCTCGCTCCCACAGGCCCAGGGTGGTGAGCTTGTGGGGGGCATCCTTGGGAGTCCCTTTGGGAGCATCCTTGGGGGTCTCTGCGGTGCCCCCCACAAACTGGGCCATGGCTGGATGAAAGTGGGCCAGGTACTGGCGGCTGGCCTGGGTGTAGCCGCGAATGGGCGCTTCGGTGTTGATGGCACCCAGCAAAATGGCGCAGAAGGTTTCGACCGCCATGCCGCTGATTTGCTCGGGGGCGATGGCGGCCCAGGCCACTGGCGCCCAGCGGCGGGGCTGGGGATGGCAGAACTGGTGGGGCAGGTCGGCGATGCGATCGCACAGCCCCGCCACCGTTACATAGCGCTGGGTCAGCGCCGCAATCCGCCGGGCGGCCTGGGCTGTGGTCATCGAGGCGGGCCAGGGGCCAGCTAGGTCATGCTCTAGCAGAGCGGTAGACAAGAGAGGTGTGATGGCCGTCATATTTGATACGCGCCAGCTGCGCTAGGGTTGGGTAAGTTCACCGTAGCCTCAGATCTGGCCCCGGTCAGTCGGCCCTGGTCGGGGCTGGGGTGGGCCAGACGAGCGATCGGGGTCGGAAAAAGGCGGAACTCGCCTACCCAGGGGTGAACATCGCCGACATCTCGGTTAGAGTTGGGCCGTAGGAGCAGCACACAGCCATGGCAGCAGATGCGGTAGAACTGGCAGACCGGCTGGTCTTCACCGTCACCGGACGGCATCTGAACGATTTGCAGCGCACCATTTTGCGCCAGGTGTGGCAGGGCCAAAAGTATTTAGATATTGCCCACACCGCCGGCTACACCGAGGGCCATATCAAAGACGTGGCCTACCAGATGTGGCGGCTGCTGTCGCGGGCGACCGGGGAAAAGGTGACAAAATCAACCCTGAAGTCGGCCCTGAAGCGATCGCTGCGCCAGATGGGCATTGAGGTGGCCGGGGGCTCAGTGAGCTTCGGCCCGGCGCCAGGGCTTCTGCCCGCTGCGGCCCTGGCGATTCCCCTGGCTGAGGCGGACGATCTAGATCCTCAGCAGGCTATCGACCCTCGCTTCATTGGGCGGCAGGCTGCGATCGCACATCTCCACACCCTGATCGCCCAGGGCCACCGCACCCTTTTGATTCAAGGAGAAGGAGGGCTGGGCAAAACCACCCTGGCTCAGCATTTCCTGGCCCAGCAGCCGGTGGATCTCACCCTCGAACTGCTGATGGCCAAGGACCCCGCCGACATTACCCCGGTGGAGTGGGTGGTGGAAGAATGGCTGCGCCAGGATTTTGGCGTCGAACCGGGGCGCGAGTTTGGCGTCACCCTCGACCGGCTGCGCCGCCAGCTGCGCCAGCAAACCGTCGCCATATTAATAGACAACCTGGAGCCCGCCCTCGATGCCCAGGGCCAGTTCATTGGCCCCCACCGCCGCTACAGCGAGCTGCTCAGGGTGTTAGCCGACAGTCGCGGCCCAACGCTCACCCTGATCACCAGCCGCGATCGCCTCTGTGAACCCGGCATTCCGGTTACCCATTACCGGCTACCAGGGTTAGAACTCTCGGCCTGGGCGACTTACTTTGCCCATCGAGGCATCCCCGGTCGTGGGCCCGATCAGGGGCCCGATCGGGGGCCCGCTAGGGGAGAAGTGTTGGCCGCCATGCACGGCGCCTACGGCGGCAACGCCAAAGCAATGGAAATTCTCGCTGGGGCGGTCGAGGCCGACTTTGACGGCAGCCTGGCGCTCTACTGGCAGGCCCACAGCCAGGACCTGCTGGGCCCGGTGGATCTCAAAAATCTGGTGGAGAGCCAGATCCACCGCCTGCGCGACCTCGACCCCGAGGCCCACCGCCTGTTCTGCCGCCTGGGGGTCTACCGCTACCAAGACGTGCCCACCATTCCCTGGGAGTCGGTGCAGTGCCTGATGGCCGACATTCCCGCCCAGCGCCACCCGGCGATTGTCACCTCCCTGCGCAATCGATCGCTGCTGGAGTGTCGTCAGGGTCGCTACGGGTTGCACCCGGTGGTGCGATCGGGGGCCCTGGCTCAGCTCACCGCCCATGCCAAAGACTCTACCGAGTGGGAAGCGGCCCACCGCGCCGCCGCCCGCTGCTGGAGCGACAGCATCCAGCGCATTTGCACCCTCGCCGATGCCACCCAGGCGCTCGAAGCCTACTACCACTACGTGGCGATTGGCGACTACGACGCGGCGGCGCGGGTGATTTTGCACAGCCGCGACAACCAGTGGCAGCAGTTTTTGCCCCTGGGCAGCGCCCTCTACCGCATGGGCCTGGTGCAGCCGGTCACCGATGCGATCACCGCCATCATTGACCACATTCCACCGCAGAATGCCGACGCTAGCGAACTGTCGAATATCCTGGGCGACCTGTATTGGATACAGGGGCGGCTAGAAGCTGCGATCGCGCGTCAGCAAAGCGCCATTGCCACCGCCCAGGGCTGCCTGCACCGCGAAGCCCCTGCCCCTGCCACCCACCGCTGGTACTACCTCACCATGCTGGTGGTCGATTCTCAGCTCAGCCTCGGCCTCTACCATTTGGATCTCTGGGATCTCGACGCCGCCGCCACCTGGTTTAGCCAGGTGATCGCCACCGCCGCCGGCACCCGCCACCAGCCCTGGGCCGACAAGGCCACCACCTGCCTGGCCCTGGTGCGCTCCTACCAGGGCGATCGAGAAACCGCTCAGACCTTAGCGGATTCGATCATTGGGCAAGTGCGCGGCCGGGGCCAAAGTGGGCGTCACGCCTTCTTTGTGCAGCTCTTGGGCCACACCTATCTCAATCTGGGCGCTCTCGACCGGGCTGAGTTGCTGTTCACCACGGCTATTCAAGCGGCAGAGGCAGGCCACTACCTGCAAATCAAAGCCAACGCGCTGATTGGGCTGGGTCGGCTGAAGCACCAGCGCGGCGATAGGGCCGGGGCCGGGGAGGATTGTCGGGGTGCGATCGCGCTGCTGGAGGAAGTCGGTGCCCACGGCGACCTGGCCGCTGCCCACCTCCAGTACGCCCTTACCCTGGCCTGCCAGCCCGCCCACTGTCACGAAGCCCAAACCTACTTTTGTAACGCTCTGAGTCTGTTCGAAGGCATCCCTGCTCCCCACCAGGTCGAAAGGGCTAAACAGCTGTGGATAGGGCGTTTGGGTCATGCCGAAAGCCTTGGGCCCGATTGAATACGCCATCCGATGGGTAATTTCCGGCTTCTTTTAGGGAGTTATCTACCCCAGGTTGTTTACAATCTGCAACATTTCAGTTAATGTAATGACATACATAACCCGCTTGTCCTTCCTGGACGGGCACCAAGCAAACCTAACTGCACTTATTTCATCATGACCACGACTTTACAAAGACAACAGTCTGCCTCCCTGTGGGAGCAATTCTGCCAGTGGGTAACCAGCACCGAGAACCGCCTGTATGTGGGCTGGTTCGGCGTGTTGATGATTCCCACCCTGCTTGCTGCCACCGCCTGCTTCGTCGTAGCCTTCGTTGCTGCGCCTCCCGTTGACATCGACGGCATCCGTGAGCCTGTTGCAGGCTCCCTGATGTACGGCAACAACATCATCTCCGGTGCGGTTGTGCCTTCGTCTAACGCCATTGGTCTGCACTTCTACCCCATCTGGGAAGCCGCTTCCCTCGATGAGTGGCTGTACAACGGTGGCCCTTACCAGTTGGTAATTTTCCACTTCCTCATTGGCGTCTTCTGCTACATGGGTCGTGAGTGGGAACTGAGCTACCGCCTGGGCATGCGTCCCTGGATCTGCGTGGCCTACAGCGCCCCTGTTGCCGCTGCCACCGCCGTCTTCCTGATCTACCCC
>DATIVG010000045.1:0-3034 GCA_035466075.1 Nodosilinea sp.
CGATGCCGTGACCGTACCGCTAAATTTGTTTAACGGGCTGCTGGGCCTGGGGGCGCTGGGGCTGTACGGGGCCATTGCTCTGCCCTTTGGCCGCAAAACTCGCTTTCTCACCCGCCAAGATGCTGTGGATCACCCCTGGCCCATGGCCCTCAGCGCCCTGCGCATATTCTGCATTCCTGCGCTGCTGGAAGAAGTTGTCTTTCGGGTCATGCTGCTGCCCCACCCCAAGGAGGGCGTCCCCGGTGGGCAGTGGATGCTGTGGGCCGTAGTGAGTCTGACGCTCTTTTTGCTGTACCACCTGCTGCTGGGCAAAACCACCTACAGGGCCGCCCATGACACCCTCAGCGATCGCCGCTTTCTCACCCTGGCGGGCTGGCTTGGCCTGGTGCTCACCGGCGTCTACTGGATCACTGGCTCTCTCTGGCCCATTGTCTTTATTCACTGGGCGGTGGTGATGGTGTGGATCTACCGCTACGGTGGCAGGGCGCGGTTGCCGAGGCGGCAGCGCAAACGGCTGCAAAACCAGGCTGTTTAGTCTTCAGTTTTGAGTTTTGAATTTTGAGTTTTTATAGCTTTGGCCTAACCCTGATGGCGATAGCCATAACCCAAAATTCAAAACTCAACGGTTTTCTGGGATGGGCTACACCAGCGCCTTGCGCTTGAAGGTGTCGAGGCCCGCGTATGTGGCGCGGGCACCCAGTTCTTCTTCGATGCGCAGCAGCTGGTTGTACTTGGACAGGCGCTCGCCGCGGCAGGGGGCACCCGACTTGATCTGGCCGGTCATGGCACCCACCACCAGGTCGGCGATGAAGTCGTCGGGGGTTTCGCCGGAGCGGTGGCTGACCATGCAGGTGTAGCCCGCATCGTGGGACATTTTGATCGCCTCTAGGGTTTCGGTGATGGAGCCGATCTGGTTGACCTTGACCAGGGTGGAGTTGCCGACGCCGTCTTTGATCGCCTGGGCGATGATGGCGGGGTTGGTGACAAAGGCGTCGTCGCCGACCAGCTGAATGCGGTTGCCCAGGGTTTTGGTCATGGCCTGCCAGCCGGCCCAGTCTTGCTCGCCGAGGCCGTCTTCGATGGAGACAATGGGGAACTGGTTGACCCAGCTCTCCCACAGGGCAATCATGTCGTCGGTGCTCTTGCGGCTGTTGTCGGACTTGTAGAACAGGTAGCTGCCGTCTGCTTGATAGAGTTCGCTGACGGCGGGGTCAAGTGCGATCGCAATGTCATCCCCCGGCTTGAGCCCCGCCTTCTCGATGCCCTGGAGGATCACCTCGATGGCTTCCACATTGCTCTTGAGGTTGGGGGCAAAGCCGCCCTCGTCGCCAATGGCGGTGCTGTAGCCCGCCGCCTTGAGCACTGACTTGAGCGCGTGGTAGACCTCGGCCCCGTAGCGCAGCGCCTCAGAAAAAGTGGGAGCCCCCACCGGGGCAATCATGAATTCTTGAAAATCGACGCTGTTGTCGGCGTGGGCCCCGCCGTTGATGATGTTGAAGCAGGGCACCGGCAGCAGCACCGAGTCGGGGCCGCCCAGGTGCACGTAGAGAGGCAGATCGGCCGCTACCGAGGCCGCCCGCGCCACCGCCATCGACACGCCCAAAATGGCGTTGGCCCCCAGGGTGCCCTTGTTGTCGGTGCCGTCGAGGGCCAGCATTTTGTGGTCTACGGCGGCGAGATCCATGGCATCCATCCCGAGGATGGCGGGGGCAATGGCGTCGTTGACGTTGGCCACGGCCTTGAGCACGCCCTTGCCGCCGTAGAGCGCCTGGTCGCCATCGCGCAGCTCCAGGGCTTCGCGAATGCCGGTGGAGGCCCCGGAGGGCACCCCGGCCCGCCCCTTCGCGCCACCTTCGAGCACCACATCGACCTCAACCGTAGGATTGCCCCGCGAATCGAGGATTTGTCGGCCGTGAACTGACGTAATTGCAACCATGACTACTACTCCATTGGTGATTCGATGAGCCGCTGCCACCCCGTGGTGGGGCCAGCCAGGGTGAGACGGTGAGCAAGCCTGTAGTATCCTACCGAGAAACCCATTCTTAAAGTAAAGTGGGCCACGGTTTAAGGGTCTGGCGGGCTGGTTTGGCGCAGAGCTGCCCCGCTGGCGGGCATCTGTTTCCGCCTTGCCTACAGGGATGGTACCGGAGTCGGATTAATGAGCCGTTAATTCTCACAATGCCGTCTCACAATGCCGTTAGTCCATCAGGAAATGCCTCATCCAATACCTGGTTCCAGGTATAGGGGCATGTCTCTGGCAGCAGATGCAGCGGCAAATCTGTTTCCAGGGCGGCATCTTTACGAGCAATCTTGTAGATTTTTTCTAACTCCGCCTGGGTTTGAATGCGCTTCAAACTCGGTGTGTCGTCCAGGTAGCTCTGCATATTGATGCGCTCTCGCTGGATAGTCTTGGCCCAACTGCGGGAGCGTCGCTGGGGTTGAAACTGCCATTTCAGCAGATGATGCAGGATTAACCGCACAGAGCTCACCAGGCGATCGCGCTCTCGACGCCCCAAATCGCCCACCTCTTCAATCAAGTGTTCTAAGTCCAGTTGGTCAAACTTGCCCTGGCGCAGCAGGTCAACCATCTGGTCTGACCAGAGAGCAATATCGCGTTCGTAGAGAGTTGCCAGATCCGACTGAGACAGGTTAGCAGTCATAGCTTTCCAGGCAGGGAGCAAGGCCGGTTGAGGTTATTCCTGAACAACCTGGGCGGCTGGTCTACGATCGCCGTCATGGCTGCACTACGGTGGCACTGGCCCTGGCCAGAAACCTCCATGGGTTCAAGTTTATCCTCACTTTTCCAAAGAGTATTCCATCTCAATAAATGTCCCCTTTGAGGTCGCCAACTCGGCCCGTGGGGCCGGTTACCGTCAAACCCTAGATCAGTATTGAGCTAGGACATTCTAAACTTGAGTGCTGAGCCGTGCTGTAATTGCTCATCTCACTGCTAATGGCGATGGGTGTCGCATTCATGCTCGTCGGGGGAGGGCTGGGCCACGGTGAGGCTGCCCTGGCAGCGGGGGCAGAGGCC
>DATIVG010000046.1:0-15348 GCA_035466075.1 Nodosilinea sp.
GGCTACCCACACGTTGTCGGGGTGAATGTCGTCGGTGCGGTCGATGGCAATGCCGCCGGTGCTGAGGTTGGCGGTGGCGCGCAGGTAGCACATCTCACCGGCGGGCAGCACGGTGTCGAGGGTATAGCCCTTGCGGTCGAGCAGCTGCCAGGTGGTGCGATCGACCTCAATGCGGGTGAGCAGGTTGTCGTGGCCGACGCCCCGGCGCGGGTCTTGGTTGGTGATTTCAATCAGCTGTGCAATGGTGGACTGGCCGTCGCCAACTACGTGGGCGGGCACGCGCTCGGCCACCGCAATCACCCGGCCGTTGATCACCAGCACCCGGTGGTCGCGACCTTGGTAAAAGCGTTCGACAATCACGCCGCGGGAGACTTCTTTAGCGGCTTCGTAGGCCTCTTCAGCCGCCTCAAAGGTGTCGATATCGATGGTGATGCCGCGCCCGTGGTTGCCGTCGAGGGGCTTGATGACAATCGGGTAGCCGCCCACATCTTCGATGGCGTTCTCAAGCTCATCGAGATAGTTGATTACGGTACCGCGGGGCACGGGTACGCCAGCGTTGCGCAGAATCTGCTTAGTACCCTCTTTGTCGCTGGCCAGTTCGACGGCCAGAATGCTGGTTTTGCTGCTGAGGGTGGCCTGCACCCGCTGCTGATAGCGGCCATAGCCGAGCTGAATCATCGCTCGGGTGGAGAGCTGCATCCAGGGAATATCCTGGGTCTCGGCGGCGCGCACAATGGCTTCGGTGCTGGGGCCAAGGGCGGCGTCGAGGCGAAACTCGATCAGGTCGGCCAGGTCTTGGTCTAGCTCTGCCTTGGAGTAGTGGCCGGTTTCGACCAGGCTGTTGCACAGGCGCACTGCGGCTCGGGCGGCGTAGCGACCGGCCTGCTCATTTTGGTATTCAAACACCACCTGGTAGATGCCAGGCTCGACGGCGGAGCGGGTGCGGCCAAAGCCCACGGGCATGCCGGCCATGGTCTGAAGCTCCAGGGCCACATGCTCGATGATGTGGCCCATGTAGGTACCCTGGCGCACCCGGCTGAGAAACCCACCCCGGTGCCCGGGGGAGCAAAAGTGCTCAATCAGACTGGGGAGCGTTTCTACGAGGGCTTCGTAGAACCCAGGAATCTGGTCGGAGGGGCGATCGGCTAAGTCCTCGAGGTCTAGCCGCATCAAAATCAAGTTGGGGTAGCGAATACTCCAATAGTTGGGCCCTCGCAGAGTCTGGGTTTTAAGAATACGCATGGGCTGTAATGACTCACCAGTCGTAGAACAATGTTGGCTTGGACGGAGCGCTGAGCCAGAGCGGGGGGCTTTAGTGATGGCCTTGACCCTGCCCCTGGGAAAGTAGGCGGCCTGCCGCAGCCACCGGGTTGCTTGCTCCCAAACGCGCTGGCGGGCGCTCAGCCCATGAGGTAAACCCAAGGTAAACCCAGTTTAGTGGTGCCCCATCCCCTGCAAAAGACCCTGGGGGCTTTTGTCAGAAAACCTGGACAATTGCCGCCGCGGTTTATTCCTCTGGCTGATGCTGTGGGTCGTAGGGACTGGCTGAGGGGAGCAATGCAGGCAGTATAGCGTTAGCCCAGGACTGCGGGTAGTATCCCCAGGGTACGATCTGAGGTCTGACTCAGGTCTTGCTGAAGTCTAACTGGAAAGGTATGGGAGAGATTGTTCTGCTATCGGGTCAGGCTACTACTGGGTCAGGGCTCGGATGAAACCCTGAAGCTCGCTTAGAAAGCCGCCGCGCTTGCCTGGGGCTGGAGTGCCGCCGGGGCCATCTGGGGCTGTTTCGCCCAGTAAAATGCGATCGAGGGCTTCGCCAGCGGGTTTTTGGGAGACCTCGGCCAGGAGCTGATAGCCAGCGTCGCTCTCCTGCCACACCTGCCAGGGGCCGGGGTAGGCCCGCAGGAGGATGGCTCCGGCCAGGGGGCGCAGGTAGTAGACCGGCTCCAGGGTGCTGAGAAAGCGTTCCCGCAGCTGTCGCCCGGCGTAGCCAATGCCGATGGTGGCGACATCCTCTAGCTTGGGGTTGAGCATGATGACGAAGCGATCGCCGGCCTCGGCGCACATCTCTTCGACCTGGCTGACTTCCACCGAGGAGGGCTCGACAAACAGGTAGGCCTGGTCGTCGGGGGTCATTTCGGCATGGAGTTCGCCGATGCCCCGCACAACAAAGTCAGGGTTGCCCCAGTCGCGCCGGGCCAGGGCCGCTGCCCCGGCGTCGGGAAAGTAGACCTTGAAGGTGAGGCCCAGCTCCTGCAGGGCTGGGTAAAACTGCTGGGCGACGGGCAGGCCCTTGAGCTCGGAGTAGGCCAGCTCAACTACCATGCGGGGCACACCGGCCTGGATAGCGGCCTGGGCGGCGGCGCGGGCCTGGGCGATGGCCTCATCGAGGTCGGCGGGAACTGGGGTGGGGACGGAATCTAAAGCCATGATCAAGATCAGTCGAGGGTTATGCGGGAGATAGGGATAGGGGTGCCAGGGTGCGCTGGAGGACCTGACGCAGCACCAGGGCCGTCCAGTCGATGTCGGCGGCGGTGGTGTGCCGACCCAGGGTGAGGCGAATGCCGGCCTTGGCGGCCCGACTGCCGTAGCCCATGGCCTGAAGCACCGGGCTGGGGCTGACGGTGCCGCTGCTACAGGCAGAGCCCGCGCTGATGCCGATACCGGCCAGGTTCATTTCGCGTACCAGGGTGCGGCCGCTGACCCGCTCGCCGTCGGCGGCGGTGACACAAAAGCTGACGTGGTGGGGCAGGCGCTGGCGCAGATCGCCGGTGGGGGTCAGGTCGGCCAGGTCGGCCAGCTGGGCAAACAGGCGATCGCGCAGCCCGATCAGCCGCAGGGTTTCGGTGGGCATTTCGGCGGTGGCCAGGGCGGCGGCGGCCCCGAACCCGGCCAGGCTGGGCAGGGCCTGGGTGCCCGAGCGCAGCCCGAGTTCCTGGCCGCCGCCCCGGAGCAGCGGCACCAGCTCGACCCCAGGGCGCACATAGAGGGCCCCAGCCCCCTGGGGGCCGTAGATCTTGTGGCTGGACAGGGAGAGCAGATCGATGGGTAGGGTCTGCACATCGAGGGGCAGCCGCCCGGCCACCTGCACGGCGTCGGTGTGAAACAGGGCGCCGTGGTCGCGGGCGATCTGGCCCAGGGCCTCGATGGGCTGGAGGGTGCCGACCTCGCTCTGGCCATAAATAATAGAGACCAGCACCGTGTTGTTTTGCAGGGCCTGGCGCAGGTCGAGGGGGCTGACTCGCCCCTGGCGGTCTACGGGCAAGCGGGTGACTTGCCAGCCCTGGGCTTCGAGCTGCTGGGCTGGTTTTTCGACGGCGGAGTGCTCGACGGCGGAGATGATCAGATGTTGGGGCTGGGGGTAGCGCTGGGCAACGCCCAGCAGGGCCAGGTTGTCGGCCTCGGTGCCCCCGGCGGTGAAGACAATGGCGTCGGCGGGGGCGTTGAGCAGGGTGCCGACCTGGAACCGCGCCTGCTCCAGAGTGGTAGCGGCTCGGTTGCCCCAGTGGTGCAGGCTGGAGGGGTTGCCCCACTGGTCGCTGAGGGCGGCCTGCATGGCTGCGATCGCAGCCGGGTGCGGCGGGGTGGTGGCGCTGTAGTCGAGATAAATTTGCATGACGGGCTCAGGCAGAGAACAGCGCGCCCCAACGGCACAACCTTCATCCTAGCAGGGTGCAGGGCGGGGGCTTGAGTCGGGCGGGGCGGGGCAATTGTATATGTAAAGGAGGGGCAGGGGGAGGGAGTCGATGGCAGGTGCGATCTCGCCTGCCGTTCCTGCTCCCGCAGCCCCTGCTGGCGGGTTTATGTCTCCCTGGGCCAGGGGAATTGCTGCCGCCACCTCGGCCACCCGCTCCCGCCCGGTCTGGTGCAGAGCGGTGAGCCAGGCCCAGCCACAGTCTACCAACCGCTCGATGTCAACCCCGGCATAGGCGGGCTCAAAGGGGCGCAGGCGGTTGACCCCTTCCCCCAATAAAATAGAGGCCCCCTGCCAGTTGAGATTGCCCAGGTGGTAGAGCCCGACGGCGATCTGCAAAATGCCCTGGTAAAAGGGCTTGTCGGCGGTCGCCGCCTCCATCCAGATCGCCTCCAGCACGTCGTGGCAGGCGTAGTATTCGCCTCTATTAAATAGGGCAATGCCCTCCCCCAGGCGGGGATCGGCGCCTTCGTCGGATAGATCGGGGGGCAGAGAAACAGCCATAGGCAGAGCAGTAAAACTGGCCTGAGGGGATAGATCCATCCTAGGGCAGAGGTGCTATCCTCCACTGTGAGTGTGAGGTGTGAGGAAAATTAATAGTATGGTCAGTTCCCCGGTAAAGCCCACGGGTTCGGCCCCCCTAGGCCCGCAGAGCAGCGTGAGCTCTACGGCCAGCGGCGCTGTGGCGATCAACAATTTCAACCGATTGAACCTTCCCCCCGGCCCTCTGTTTGGCACCGACGGCATTCGCGGCAGGGCTGGCGATCTGCTCACCGCCCCCCTGGCGCTGGAGATTGGCTACTGGGCCGGGCTGATCATGCAGGCCCAGGGCGTGGCCCAGGGGCCAATCATTGTCGGCCAAGACTCCCGCACCTCGGGCGATATGCTGGCCGCCGCCCTCTCGGCGGGCCTCACCTCAGCGGGCCTAGACGTGTGGCACCTGGGGCTGTGCCCCACCCCGGCGGTCGCCTACCTGGCGGAGTCGTGTCAGGCCCTGGGCGGCATTATGATCTCCGCTAGCCACAACCCCCCCGCCGACAACGGCATCAAATTTTTTGGCGGCGACGGCACCAAACTCGCCACCGGCGTGCAGGCCGAGATCGAAGCCGCCCTGCGGGGCCAGAGCAGCGCTACCGCCGGGGGCACCTGGGGCCAGTCCTACTACCGGCCCGAACTGGTCAACCGCTACGCCAGCTTTTTGCACGAGCCCCTGCTGCCCGGCCTCGACCTAGGCGGTATGAAAATTGTGCTCGACCTGGCCTGGGGCTCGGCCACCCGCCTGGCGGAACAGGTGTTTGTCGAAGCCGGGGCCGAGGTGATTGCCCTGCACAGCGCCCCCGACGGCGAGCGCATCAATGTGGACTGTGGCTCCACCCACCTGGAGCCCCTGAAGGTTGCCATTCAGGCCCACGGGGCCGATCTGGGCTTTGCCTTCGACGGCGACGCCGACCGGGTGATGGCCGTCGATGCCCAGGGCCGCGTGGTCGATGGCGACTACATTCTCTACCTGTGGGGCAAGCGCCTCAAAGAACAGGGCCGCCTGCCCAACCACACCCTGATCTCCACGGTGATGGCCAACCTGGGCTTTGAGCGGGCCTGGGAAAAACTGGGCGGCACCCTGGTGCGCACGCAGGTGGGCGACCAGCATGTCTACAGCGAGATGGTCAGCCGCGGTGCCAAGCTGGGCGGCGAACAGTCGGGCCACATTCTCTGCCACCACTACAGCCTGACCGGCGACGGCATTCTCACTGCGCTGCACCTGGCGACCCTGGTGCAGGCCCTGGGCGGTTCGCTGGCCGCCCTGGTGGATGACAGCTTTCAGACCTACCCGCAAAAGTTGCAGAATGTGCGGGTGACCGATCGCGATCGCAGGCTCAACTGGCACACCTGTGACCCGGTGCGCCAGGCCATCGAGGCCGCCGAGCAGGCGATGGGGGCCGAGGGCCGGGTGCTGGTGCGCCCCTCCGGCACCGAGCCGGTGATTCGCGTCATGGTCGAGGCCATTGATGGGGGCCTGGTCGATCGCTGGACCCAGCACATTGTGCAGGCGGTGACCCAGCACCTGGCGGTGTAGGAATTTTTGGGGAAATTTTGCAAACCCCAGCCTGGCACCAAGTCAGGCTGGGGTTTGCGGATCGTTGGGGCCATGGCAGCCGCTCAGGGGGCTGGGCAGGGGGGTGCGATCGCACCCCCAGAGACCCGATGACAATTCGGTATCCTAGAAACAGGCCGCCTGCACATTGGGCCTGCTGCTGGCGCTACGGCAGACGTTTCAAGGAGCTGCTAACGGCAAAATGTAGGTCATGGCCATAGTCACCTTAAACCGTCGAATCTTCAAACGTTTTAGCAGAAATGTCTTGACCAGACCGACCACAGCTACATAAACCGGGATGGTTAAAGACCTAGGGATCATCGCCAGCCAAGCCTGAACATATAGAGTTGAGTAGGACGTGACTTTATGCGCGGTGTGCAGTTTCTAATAAACGACGATGGCGAAAAAACGGCCGTGCTCCTAGACCTACAGGAGTGGGGTGATCTTTGGGAAGACTTTCACGACATTCTGGTGTCGCGCGCCCGAGCCCAGGAAGCAACCGTGAGCTGGAGCGAACTCGAGACCGAACTCGATTCAGAAAGCTCGACCCATGGCACCCTATGAGGTTCAGTTCAAGGCCTCAGCCGCCAAAGAATTTCGCAAGCTCACCCCCGACCTCAAGGCTCGTATCCGAACAGCTATCAGCGCTCTACAGCAAGACCCTCGCCCCCCTGGGGTCAAGAAGCTGGTCGGAGAGACCCATCTCTATCGCTTGCGGGTAGGAGACTTCAGGGTCATTTACGAAATCGACGACGCCGCCAAGCGCCTGGTGGTGACTAGGATCCGTCATCGCCGCGATGTTTACCAGTAGTGCGTCAATCAATATAGCCATGCCCTAGGGAAATGTTCCTAGGAGGCGGTGGACAGCGCTCAATGCATTGCCCTCTCGCCGCCAACATTCGCTATAGTGGTTTCCCAAGGTAGAAACCACCCACCCCATGATTGACACCACCGATCTCAAGCGCGAGCTTGAGGGCCTCGCTAATCGCCTGGGTAAAACCCAGGAGTATCTTTGACATCCCTGCCCTAGAAGCCCGCATTCAAGACCTGGAGCAGGTGGCGGCCCAGCCCGACTTTTGGGACGACCAGAGCAAAGCCCAGGACACCCTGCAAGAACTCAGCGACTACAAGGCTAACCTCAGCCAGCTCACCGGTTGGCAGGCCAGCCTCGACGACACCGCCGCCATTCTTGAGCTGCTGCAAGAGGATCAAGACGACGCCCTGTTGGCCGAAGCCCACGACACCGTCCTCCGCCTGGGCCAGGAGCTAGACCAGTGGGAGTTGCAGCAGTTGCTCTCGGGCCCCTACGACAAAAAAGGGGCGGTGCTCACCCTCAACGCCGGGGCCGGAGGCACCGATGCCCAGGACTGGGCCGAGATGCTGCTGCGCATGTACACCCGCTGGGCCGAAAGCCAGGGCTACGCGGTACACCTGGTGGAGATTTCGGAGGGAGAAGAGGCGGGGCTCAAGTCGGCCACCCTCGAAATCTCCGGTCGCTACGCCTACGGCTACCTCAAGGCGGAGAAGGGCACCCACCGCCTGGTGCGGATTTCGCCCTTTAACGCCAACGGCAAGCGCCAGACCAGCTTTGCCGGGGTGGAGGTGATGCCGATTCTCGATCAAAATATTGAGCTCGATATTCCCGAAAAAGATCTGGAGATCAAGACCTCGCGCTCGGGCGGGGCGGGCGGCCAGAACGTCAACAAGGTGGAGACGGCGGTGCGCATTACCCACCTGCCCACGGGCATTTCGGTGCGCTGCACCCAGGAGCGATCGCAGCTGCAAAACCGCGAAAAAGCGATGATTATCCTCAAGGCCAAGCTGCTGATTATCGCCCAGGAGCAGCAGGCCCAGGCGATTGCCGAAATCCGCGGCGACATGGTCGAGGCCAGCTGGGGGGCGCAGATTCGCAACTACGTGTTTCACCCCTACCAGCTGGTCAAAGACCTGCGCACCGGCGTGGAGACCACCGCCATCGATGACGTCATGGCCGGAGAGCTGGAAGCCTTCATCCAGGCCTACCTGCGCCAGGAAAACCAGGTGCTCCAGGAGCAGGCGGTCTAGCCCATCCGTCCCTGCCGGGCGGAGTAAAACTCGGTAAAGTAAACGTAATCTGTTGAATCTCCGCTATTGCGCTTTATTACTCTTTTTGTCGCTGCGATCGCACCATGAGCCAACCCACCACCACCCCAGCCACCCCCGAGACCGCCCCCGAAGCGCCCCCCAGCTTCGTCAAACTGGCCATGCGCAACATGGTCAAAAAAGGCGGCAAATCCCTGTTCCACTTCTCACTCACCGTCACCGCCCTGCTCAGCCTGCTGGTGGGCCTCGCCTACCTCACCCGTTAGCCCAGGACATTCTCCCCCGCCTCCCCCGCTACAGACCCCAAGAATGGCCCGCCGACCAGTCCACGGGTCGCTCCAGCGGTCACCCTAGAGGTGGCCCTAGAGGCCGATCATCCCCAGGCCGACGGGGTGGCCGCCCTCGACTGGCAGACCTGGTTTAGCCAGTGGGGCCAGCAGGTGGTTCCCGAGGGCTCGCCCCTGGGGGCCTACGAGCTGTCGCTGAAGCTCACCACCGACGCCGAAATCGCCGCCCTCAACCAGCAGTTTCGCCAGCTCGACCAGCCCACCGACGTACTCTCCTTCGCCGCCCTAGAAACCGACTTTCCCCTCACCGAGGAGCAGCTCGCCACCGAGCCCCTCTACCTGGGCGACATCATTATTTCCCTCGATACCGCCGCCCGCCAGGCCGCCGAATCGGGCCACTCTCTCCGGTGGGAAACCGCCTGGTTAGCCGCCCACGGCTTCTTGCACCTGCTCGGCTGGGACCACCCCGACGACGCCAGCCTCACCGCCATGCTGAGCCAGCAGAGCAAACTACTGGCCGCCGTTGGGCTAAGCCTCGATAAAGTAGGCTAAATTAGCCCTGACGGGGTCGTCGCGGTACGGTATAGAGGCCCATTGCCCCATCGCCCATCTCCCCAGTTGCCCATGACCCTGTACAGCGAAAATTCTGAGTCGGTGGTGTCGGTGCCCGAGGCCGATCTGGCGCCGGTTAGCCGCACCCTCTCCTGGAAGGTAGCCACCAACCTCTTCGTCAGCTTTAGGTACGCCTGGCAGGGGGTGTCCTACGCCTTTCGCACCCAGCGCAACTTTCGCATTCACGTGGTGGTCGGCAGCCTGGCGGTCAATCTGGCCCTGGCCCTGCGCCTCGCTCCGGTGGAGCTAGCCGTGATCATTCTCACCTGCGGCGCGGTGCTCACCCTAGAGCTGATCAACACCGCCCTCGAGTCGGTGGTCGATCTCACCGTGCAGCAGACCTACCACGAACTCGCTAAGATCGCCAAAGACTGCGCCGCCGCCGCCGTGCTGATCTCCGCCCTGATTTCGGTGTCGGTGGCCGCCTGCCTGCTGCTGCCGCCCCTGTGGCAGCTGCTGCAAACCCAGTACCTCTAGCCCTCATTTTGGCTCATCCCCCACCCATGATTCTGGTCATCGACAACTACGACAGCTTTACCTACAACCTGGTGCAGTACCTGGGCGAACTGGGAGCCGAGCTGCCCGTAGCCCAGGATCTACAGGTATTTCGCAATGACGAGATCACCCTGGAGCAAATCGCCGCCCGCCCACCCGACGGCATCGTGATTTCCCCCGGCCCCGGCACCCCCGACGATTCCGGCGTTTCCCTCGCCATCATCGAACAGCTCGGCCCCACTATCCCTATCCTCGGCGTGTGCCTCGGCCACCAGAGCATGGGGCAGGTGTTTGGCGGCCAGGTGGTGCGCGCCGCCGAGCTCATGCACGGCAAAACCTCCCCAGTGTTTCACACCGGCAAAGGCGTATTTGCGGGGCTAGACAACCCCTTCCAGGCCACCCGCTACCACAGCCTGGTGATCGATCGCCCCACCTGCCCTGAGGCGCTTGAAATCACCGCCTGGGTCGAAGACGGCACCATCATGGGCGTGCAGCACCGCGACTACCCCCACCTGCAAGGGGTGCAGTTTCATCCCGAAAGCATCCTCACCGACGCCGGCATGCAGATCCTGCGAAACTTTTTGGTGTCGATTCCGGTGGCCGTGGGGGCTTAAAACAGGCTCCTCTGCGTCAGCTTATTTAGATTCCAGCCATCGCCAGGATAGCTAGACCAGTCTGCTAAGTGGCGATGGGGTGCCAGATAGTACCCCAATTTTGGCTTTGTCAGCTCCCGTGGGGCTCAGCTATCGGGCCAGCGCTATAACATTAGAGCTACAGCTTTTCCGGGGTTCTCAGCCATGAGTGTTGCCAAAAGCCCAGTTCGCTGGACCACAAAGGACATCGAAGTACTACCTGAAAATGAGTGGGTTCGCTACGAGATCATTGACGGGGAGCTGTT
Source organism: Nodosilinea sp. (assembly GCA_035466075.1). Taxonomy (GTDB): domain Bacteria; phylum Cyanobacteriota; class Cyanobacteriia; order Phormidesmidales; family Phormidesmidaceae; genus Nodosilinea. The sequence goes on from DATIVG010000046.1 coordinate 10,161, forward strand.
TGTGACGAGGTCACCCCACCACAAACACCAGCAGCTGGCTGGCCGCATTTTTGCCGCATTGGATGACTGGGCGTTCGGCTCTGGTCGAGGTGAGGCCTCCATCATGCCAGGGCTGATTTTCTCAGATGCTGACAATGTGTCTCCTGACGTGGTGTGGGCCAGCGATGAACGGATTGCCCAAATTCAAGACGAAGCCGGCCACTTCCAGGGAGCGCCAGAGTTGGTGGTGGAAGTACTATCGCCGGGAAAGACGAACGAGGACAGGGACCGCTCCGCCAAGCTCAAGCTCTACTCTGTCCAAGGCGTTCTGGAATATTGGATCGTCGATCGTACGGCTCAACGCATCGAGATCTATCGTCGTGAGCAGGCTCAGCTGACCTTGACCACAACTCTGATGGTCCAGGACACGATTAGCTCAGAGCTGTTGCCAGGATTTACCTGCGAGGTGGCTCGCCTGTTTGCGGCGCGAGGTTAGCTCGCAGTAGTAGAATACGAAAACGTATTAACGTTTGTAACAGAATCTCTCAGGAGTCAAGCATGGGCCGGAAACAGGCGATCGTGATTGGGGCTGGGGTGGGCGGGCTGTCCATGGGCATTCGCCTGCAGAGCCTGGGGTTTGATACCACCATCGTCGAGGCGCTAGATGCCCCCGGTGGCCGCGCCTATGTGCGCCGTGAGCAGGGCTTCACCTTTGACATGGGGCCGACGGTGATCACGGTGCCCCATTTCATTGAAGAGCTGTTTTCCCTGGAGCGCGATCGCGCCAACCTCACCGCCGACGATTTCCCCTCCACCATCGTCGATGAGAACAAGCGCATTAAAGAGGGCATTTCAGGCGGCCCCAACACCAGCCGCTACGTGCAGATCGTGCCCATTCTGCCCTTCTACCGCATCTACTTTGACGACGGTACGTTTTTCGACTACGACGGCGACGAGGCCAACACCCGGCGGCAAATTCTAGAGCTGGGTGAGCCGGGCGACCTGGAGGGCTACGAGCGCTTCCACGAGCAGTCGCGGGCGATCTTTGAGCGGGGCTTTTTGGAGCTGGGCTACACCCACTTTGGCGATGTGGGCACCATGCTCAAGGTGGCCCCCGACCTGCTCAAGCTCGACGCCGTGCGCAACCTGTTTCGCTTTAGCAGCCGCTACTTCAAGAGCGACAAGCTGCGCCAGGTGTTTACCTTTGAGCCCCTGCTGGTGGGCGGCAACCCCCTCTCAGTGCCCGCCATCTACGCCATGATTCACTTTGTCGAAAAAACCTGGGGCATTCACTTTGCCATGGGCGGCACCGGGGCTCTGGTGCAGGGCTTTGTGAAAAAGTTTGAGGATCTGGGCGGCACCATCAAGTACAACGCCCCCGTGACCCAGATCAACGTCAGCCGCAAAGATGGCAAGAAGGTGACCACGGGCGTCACCCTGGGCGATGGCTACGTGATGAACGCCGATCTGGTGGTCTCTAACGCCGACTGGGCCACCACCTACGGCAAACTCATTGAGCCCCAGTACCGCTTTTGGAACAGCGACCTGCGGGTGAAGCTGAGCCAGCAGTCGATGTCGGTGTTTGTGATCTACTTTGGCTTTAAGGCCGACGGCAACGAAACCGACAAGCTGCGCCACCACACCATCATTCTGGGGCCCCGCTACGAAGAGCTGCTCAAAGACATCTTTGGTCGCAAGATTTTCCCTAAGGACTTCTCCCAATATCTGCACCTGCCGACCTTGACCGACCCCTCCCTGGCCCCGCCGGGACACCACGCCGCCTACACCCTGCTGCCCATGCCCAACAATAAGTCGGGCATTGACTGGAATGAGATGGGCGATCGCCTCAGGGATATTGTCTTTGACTTCCTCGACGAGCGGGGCTACTTGCCCAACCTGAGAGAGCGGCTGGTGTGCCACAGCTACATCACCCCCGACTACTTTGAGCACACCCTCGACGCCTACGCGGGCAATGCCTTTGGGCTCGAACCGCTGCTGGTGCAGTCGGCCTTTTTCCGCCCCCACAACCGCAGCGAAGACATTCAGGGGCTGTACCTGGTGGGGGCCGGTACCCAGCCCGGGGCAGGCACCCCGAGCGTGATGATGTCGGCCAAAATGACCGCCCGCCTGGTGGCCGCCGACTACGGCGTAGCCAACGATATCGTCAGCGGGCAAGCTAGCCCCGAGCTGAGCTACCGGTAGCCGGGAGCAGGCGCGGTGCTGGGTGCCTTGAGCTGGCCTAAGCCAATGGGATAAACCGGCGGTTGACGGTCTAAACTAGGCTAGCCAAGGCTATACGTACGTGTGGGAGTGAGAGTGCAATGAAACGGCGACAACTACTGGGTTATGCAGGGGCCGGGGTGGGGGCCACGCTGGGGCTGAAGCTGGCGGGGTCTGCGGCCCAGGCCCAGACCGCAGGGGTCACCATTCGCAGTCTGGGCCACACGGCGTTTTTGTTTACCGGCGGGGGGCGGCGGCTGTTGGTCAACCCGTTTCGCCCCATTGGCTGTACGGCGGGTTTTCCGTCTCCGGCGGTGCCCGCCGACATTGTGATGATCAGCAGTCGCCTGTTTGATGAGGGTTATCTCAATGACCTGCCCGGGGAGCCGCGGGTGCTGACGGATCCTGGCGTTTACGATTTTGAGAACCTGCGGGTGCAGGGCATTCTCACGCCCCACGACCGGGAGGGGGGGCGACGCTTTGGCAGCAACACGGTGTGGAAGTGGAACCAGGGCGGGGTGACGATTGTGCACATGGGCGGTGCCGCTGCGCCCCTGGGGGTTGAGGAGCAGATTTTGCTGGGTCGCCCCGACATTATGCTGGTGCCGGTGGGGGGCGGGCCCAAGGCCTATACCGCCGCTGAAGCGGTGCAGGCGGTGCAGGTGCTGAAGCCAAAAATTGCCATTCCTACCCACTATTTGACTACGGTGGCGGGGGAGAGCTGTGAGCTTGACCCGGTGGATGAGTTTTTGTCGCTGATGCAGGGCACGCCGGTAACGCGGGCTACGAGCGGGGCGCTGGGGGTACGGCCCAACGATTTGCCCAGCCAGGGGATGCGCATTCAGGTTTACCAGTACCCGAGAGCCTAGCTGGCCGACTGAGGCGCTGCGCCTGGTCAGTCGGGAGCATGCCCAGGGCTCAACAATCAACAATCAACGCTTGCCGCTGTTCACCTCTAGCCATTTCCTTTGTCGCCATGACCAGCTCCTACGCCCACCGTCGCCAGCGTGTAATGGATCTCATCGGCGGCGGCACGGCCATTTTTGCCAGTGCGCCGCCGGCGGTGATGCACAACGATGTGGATTACCCGTTTCGCCAGGACAGTAATTTTTACTACCTGACCGGGTTTAACGAGCCTGGGGCGGTGGCGGTGCTGGCCCCTCACCATGAGGAGCACCGGTTTGTGCTGTTTGTGCGGCCCAAGGATCCGGAGAAGGAGACCTGGTCGGGCTACCGGGTGGGGGTGGAGCTGGCCAAGGAGCGCTTTGGGGCCGACGAGGTGTACCCGATTGGCGAGCTGGATGAGCACCTGCCGAAGTATCTGGAGCAGGCTGACCGGCTCTACTACCACTTTGGCCATGACCAGGCTCTAAACAACCGGGTGATGCGGCATTGGCAGCGGCTGCTGGCCACCTACTACAAGCGCGGCACCGGGCCGGTGGCGATTGAAGATGCCACGCTGATGATGCAGACGCTGCGGCGGGTGAAGTCGGCAGAGGAGCTGGAGTTGCTGAGAAAGGCGATTGCCATTGCGGCTAAGGCTCACATCCACGCCCTCGACGTGGCGCGACCGGGCCGCTACGAGTACGAAATTCAGGCGGAGATGGAGCATATCTTTCGCCTGGAGGGGGCGATGGGGCCTGCCTATACCTCGATTGTGGCGGCGGGGGCGAATGCCTGCATTTTGCACTACGTGGAGAACAACTGCCAGATGCAGGAGGGCGACCTGCTGCTGATTGACGCGGGCTGTGCCTACGACTACTACAACGCCGACATTACCCGCACCTTTCCGGTGGGGGGGCGGTTTAGCGATGAGCAGCGGATTTTGTATGAGCTGGTGCTGACGGCGCAGATGGGTGCGATCGCAGCCGTCAAGCCCGGTGCCCCCTTCAACGAGTTCCACGACGTGGCCACCCGCACCATCACCGAAGGGCTGGTGGAGTTGGGCCTGCTGGCGGGGGATGTGGACACCCTGATCGAGGAGAAAAAGCACAAGGCTTTCTTTATGCACGGCACCGGCCACTTTTTGGGCCTGGATGTGCACGACGCCGGTATTTTGCGCAACCCCGACAAAACCTGGCAGCCCTTTGCGGTGGGCAACGTCGTCACCGTGGAGCCCGGTATCTACATTTCCCCCACCTACGAACCGGTTGAGGGCCAGCCCGCCATCGACGATCGCTGGCGCGGCATCGGCATTCGCATCGAAGACGATGTGCTGGTCACTGAAACCGGTTGCGAAGTGCTGACTGCCGCGGTTCCTAAGTCGCTGGAAGCGATGGAGCGGTAGGGGAATAAGTTTTGAGTTTTAAGTTTTGAGTTTTGAGTTGCCCTGAGGGCTTCAAACGCCAAATTCAGGTAGTGCTAGGAGGGTTTAGACAGGCATGCTTGGCCAACAATCCACCGCCAAAACCGTTTTTCTGCTGGTCTCCATGGTGGGCTGGCTGCTGGTGGGGGCAGCGATGATGTACCTCTTCCCGGCGATCGCCGACGTCTTGGTGGGCAGCGACCTCACCCACCTGTGGATGGCCAACCTCTCCCGCAGCGGCTACAACCCCACCCTCGGCTGGCTGGGCGGCGGCATTGTGCTGGCGGTGACGGTGGCAGGCAACTGGGTCTGGTACCAATACTTCGACGGCCAGAGCTAAACCCTGGCTATATCACCCAGCCTCTCGCGCCCAAAGCCGGTGGTGTGATGGGTGGCCCTCGGAAAACCAGGGTTCGCGCTGCTAGAGCAGCTGGCGTTTGATCACCCACCCCAGACCAAAGCCCAGGATCAGGTGGTAAGGCATGAGCCACAGCACGATCGGGTAGTGGGCAAAAAAGAACAGCAGCAGCAGCAGGGGGTAAAAGCCGATCAGAGAGAGGGCGATGGCGATGGCCAAATTTTGGGCGTAAAACCGCAGGCCAAAGGGAATGATGCCAAACTCCCGCAAACTATTTGGCTGCTTGAGCAAACGCTGCACGTAGCGATCTTGAACGAAAAACGAAA